>NZ_BMBS01000003.1 GCF_014634805.1 Leuconostoc falkenbergense | reverse complement strand
TTTAAAATGTTTCCCTAAAAGTTTCCCATTTTGTGTGAAATGCTATGAAATACAGTGCAACGTTTTTCATAAGAAAAAGCGCTACATCAAGGTTTTTGAAACCTATGCAACGCCATGAAATGTTAATTGGAGCTAACGGGAATCGAACCCGTGTTTGCTGATTGCGAACCAGCCGTACTCCCTCTATACTATAACCCCAAAATACAATGGCTTTGTTATGCCAATGTATTTTTTATTATAAATTACAAGTCTTGTTGGAAATCCATTGGTGTATATAATTTCAATAACTTACTGAAAACAAATTGTGCAATGAGCCCTGCAATGACTGGAATGACTAACCATGCAATAATCGCCACAAATGGATTGATGAAGTTATTCATCACTGAAGATGGCACTGCAGCATCTTTAACCATTGACTGAATTGGAGAAACCAAACCAATGTAACCAAATCCAGCAGTTGTTGGTGTTCCTTGAATATTAAATAGTGCCACTGGAATACCTGAAATTGCGGCCGTCAATAAGAATGGCAACATTGTTACAGGCTTAGCAAATACAGAAGGCATCATACCTTTCATAGCACCCAAAGCAATCGCAACCGTTACACCGGGCTTATTCACCTTCCAAGAATTAATTAGCAAGACGATAGTCGTTGCCACAACACCCATCGCTGCGGCACCTGAACCAATACCAGACAAACTAATTGCCAAGGCAATACCAACAGTTGACACAGGTGTGATAATGATAATTGCAAACGCCATAGCAATCAACATTGCCATTGGGATTGGCGCTAACTTTGTAAATGTTTCCACCAAGTTACCAATCCAAGTCGTAATATCACCAACATAAGGTGCAATAGATTTACCAATTAATCCAACACCACCGCCAACAATAATTGGGCTCAAAATAATTGCAACTGAACCAAATCCTTTCAAATAGCGGGCTACTAACCATGTCACAAAGACAGCAATCGCAGACACAATCATAGCATTGATAACATCACCAGCACCACTGGCAATGTAAATGTTTGCTGGCGCAACTGATTTCAAACCAGTTACTGGGTTAACAAACCCTGCTGGCGCAACTGCCCATTTGATTGAACCAGATGCAACCGCTGTTGCAATAGCCACAACACCAACATCCAAGCTCTTCATCTTAAATTGTAAAGCAACAGCCATACCAATTAAAAATGGAATCAACGATGTAAATAAAGTTAGAATAGCGCTCAAGTTAGCACCAAAAGCAGTTGTGCCTAAACCTGAATATTGAATAATGTATTTCATCACAGCCGATGGCAAAACACCAATCAAAATTCCCTGAGCTGATCCTGATAATACTTTAAAGAAAAAATCCTTTAAATGTAAATTAGTTTGACCACTAAAGGCCACGGGCGCATTTTCTTTTGCTTTGCGTGCATAAGCCTCATTCCGAACTTCCTGCGACGCTTTTGATGACCATTTCTGGCCGTCTGCTTTGATAGTCATATCAAATTTCCTCTTTCCAACGCTTGTGATGTCTCCCACTATCTCAACAACACAGCACATAAATATATTACACTAACAATTATATCACTTGATTATCATTTCACAAGTACCCCGCATAAAAATTCCCAGATGTCTAGTCTGGGAATTTAACAGTTTTATGTTTGTAAAATACGTTCAATTAATATTTAACTGCAATGGCTGGTGTTTCACCTTTTGCAAATGCAACCGCGGCATCGAATGATTGGTGAACCATTTCTAAGACAGCCTTTGTTGTATAGAAAGCTGTATGTGGTGTAACCAAAACATTTTCGCGTGCAATCAAATCAGCAATCTTTGGATCTGGGAATTCCTTGTCTGACCAATCTTCATTGAACAAACCAACTTCGTTTTCGTAAACATCCATACCAAAATCAGAAATTTTACCAGAATTCAAACCATCAATCACGGCATCAATGTCCATCAAATTACCACGAGCAGCGTTCATGATAACAACACCATCTTTCATCTTTGAAATCGCATCAGCGTTAATCAAATGATGATTTTCAGGAACACCTGGCACGTAAAGTGAAATGGCGTCTGCTTGCGCATACAATTCATCAAGTGTGTCAACATACAAACCTTCAGCTTGCAATTCAGCATTTGGGAACTTGTCGTAGGCAATCACTTTTGCGCCGAATCCCTTTAAAATGTTAATGGCAACACGGCCAATATGGCCTGTACCAATAACGCCAACAGTTTGCATACGCATTTCGCGACCAATTGTTGGTGCCCAACGCAAATCATGCTTAGCGATCTTTGCATCCAAAGCTTTTGTACGACGTAGCAAACGTGACAATTGAATCATTGAATGTTCAGCAATTGCATTTGGTGAATAAACTGGGACATTTGAAATATTAAAATTGAATTCACGCGCAGCATCAAAATCAATGTTATCTGTTCCAACATTACGCAAAGATAAGTTAGTAACACCAACATTAGCTAAAGCAGTCAATGTTTCACGAGTATAATCCAATTGTTGATAAACAACAGCTGAATCAGCCCCTTCAGCTAATTTAGCTGTTTCAGGTGTCAACAAATCTTGTGTATAGTCAACTTCAACCTCTGGGTTAGCAGCTTTCCATTCTTCAAGTGATGGCTTTTCATCATCACGAATACCGTAAGCAAAAATCTTCATGAGTTCCTCCAAAATTTTATTACACTTACATTGTACCCTATTTCACTAATGAAAGCACGACATTTAATTATCACGCATCTATTTTTTCTCATAATTTGTTCTCAAAATGCTTAAACTAAAAACACACTTTATTCACAATTAAGCTGTAATATTATAGATATTCCAGAGCAACACGCGCTGGAAACTCTCCTAAATAACGTCATCGCTAGATGACTCTCCTTCGAATTTTTTAGATGCCCGCAACATCTAAATTCATGAAAGCAGCCGTGATGAAGCTGCTTTTTTTCTGCATTAAAAAACAACCTCTCGGTTGTTTTTATTTTGAGATAGGCTTATCACCAGACTTTGTTAAAATACCGTCAATAAAACCGTATTCCAATGTCTCTTCGGCACTCATCCAGTTATCACGTTCAGTATCGTGCGCGATTTGATCCAAATCCTTACCAGAAGCATCAGCCAAAATTTTGTTCAATTTTGCACGTGTTTTGGTCAATTGCTCAGCAATAATCGCCATGTCGGTCTGTTGCGTACCGCCGGCAGCACCACCCATTGGTTGATGAATTAAGTACTCAGCATTAGGCAGCATATAACGATGACCCTTTTCACCTGAAGCAGCAATTATAGTCCCCATCGAAGCTGCGAGTCCCATCACAATAGTTGTCACAGGTGCTTTAATAAAGTTCATCGTGTCGGTGATTGATAATCCAGCTGTTACAGAACCGCCGGGTGAATTAATATACATCGAAATTTCTTTATTTGGATCTTGAGCCTCCAAAAACAGCAACTGAGCAACAATAGATGTCGCCATACTGTCTTCGACCTCTCCTTGCACCAAAATAATACGATCTTTTAATAAACGTGATGGCAAATCATAGTTTTCACGTCCATTTGCAGTTTGTTCAATAACTCCGGGCCACATAAATTTTACCTCGTATCTTAGCTTGGTTAATTCAAATAATTAACTTATTATTATTTTAGCACATTAACGACGCGAGTGCTAAAAATTTACAATTTCGTTAAATCATAGGTTTCACCAGCTTCAATCATTTCTGCCAATTGCTTTAATTTTCGCATACGATGATTAACGCCTGATTTACTAATTTCTAATATATCACCAAGTTCAGCTAGTGATTCATCAGGATGATCTAGTCTTGCTTGTGCCACTTCGCGCAGTTTTTGTGGTAGAAAGTCCAAACCACCAATTTGCTTTGCGATCATCTGAATCTGCGATACTTGTTTATTAGCGGCAATCGCCGTTTTTTGCATGTTAGCCGTTTCAGCATTAACCAACCGATTCACCGAATTTCGCATATCGCGCATCATTCTAATGTCTTCAAAGCGTAACATTGATTGTGTCGCACCAATGGTTTGTAAAAAATCAACAATTTTTTCAGCACGTTTCAAATAGACAATAAAGCCATTACCGCGATCAGTCATTTTGGCTGGCAAATCAAACCCGGACATCATCACCAAAAGTTGCTCGCCTAGTTCTTCATGCGTTGTATAGATTTCTAAATGATAATTTGCTTTTTCGGGCGAATTTACAGAACCTGTCGCTAAAAAAGCGCCGCGTAGAAATGACCTTTTTTTATCGACTTGATTTAAAATTCGTGACGGAATTTCCGGATGAAGCCCAAAGGGGTCAACACCGAGATCATTTAGTACATCATCAATCTGGCTTTTCAGCAACACACCGTATGACTTGTGCCGAGAAAGATGATTATGGTCACTGACTGTTACTTCGACCTCAACATTGGCATAACTTTGTTTTAAAAGTGTATAAATACGTCTAGCAATTGCAGCATTTTCCGTCTGGACACGAATACTTTGATCTAGTCCAAGTGTACTGACACCATTCATACGCATAAGTGCCGATAACTCCGCTTTAGCGTTAGCACCATGAACAATCAAACCAGTCAGTTCTTTTTTTACTTCAGCAGCGTAAGACATCTATCGTTTTCCTAAAATTTCAATCAATTTATCAGCAATTTTTTGACCATCATGAAAAGCACCGGCATCACGCAATTGCAAAAAATCGCCGGCAATTTGCTGTGCCCCTTGAACTTTGACCGCTGGTTCATCAAGTTTAACTTGTTTCGAAATCTCATTCCATTTTTGAAAATCAACGAAATCGTCTGGTACCTTTTTACTGTTTGAAACAACATAGTTAACGACGGGAGCACCAATATGTGCGTTAAGGGCTAGCAAATGTTGTGCATCTGTATACGCATCTGTTTCGCCTTTTTGCGTCATAATGTTAGCAATATAGACTTGTTTGGCTGATGTTTGCTGGAGAGCCTGTCTCACTTCTGGCACCACAACGTTTGGTAAAATCGAAGTAAACAAGCTTCCTGGTCCATATACTACCATATCCGCGTTCATGATTGCTGTCACAACTTCTGGTGCTGCCTTAGGTTCCTCACCCGGTTCATCGCCGGTAACCCAGACATGATCAATCGTCTGATGCGCATGCGTAATCTCAGACTCACCAGCTAAAGTTGATCCATTTTTAAACTCTGCATGTAAAACCAGTGGCTCATTTGAAACTGGATAGACATGTCCACGCACACGTAAAAACGCTGCTAAACGTTGCACCGCATCAAAAATATTACCCTGCATTTCCGTAATTGCAGCAATAATTAAATTACCCACAGCATGTTCTGCGAAAAATGCATCTTCTGCGTGAAAACGGTACTGTAATAGCTTCAAAATTTCTGGGTCAACATCGGCCATAGCCACCAAAATATTACGAATATCGCCAGGTGGGACAATATTAATGTAATCTCTTAGCAGCCCACTTGAACCACCATCATCAGCAACAGTCACAATGGCTGATAAATCAACCGCTTCTCTGACCAATGGCTTGATGATAACTGGCAAGCCAGAACCACCGCCAATAATCACGATTTTAGGTTTCATATTTTGCACCTTTCCAAAAACTAACTTAATTTTAACACAAAAAGCCGCCCCACAATTTTGTAGGACGACTAGATGCTACTTAGAAACTGTTTTTTGACGGGCTAGGTCGTGAATTGCCTTTAAGGCACGTTTACGCGTCTTAATATTAGGACTTTTCAACTTGCGAGCCGCTGAAGCAATGTCTAATTTTTCTGTCATTGTATGAGATCTCCAATTTGTTTTTTTGCAAATAGGGACGGAGTAATTAGTGTCTTATGACATTAATTACTCTAGCAATCTTACTTACAATTAATAACTATACCACATTTAAATAGGAATGCAACTATTTAGCACGAGCCAAATCACGTTCAATAATCGTTTTGAGATAACGCCCTGTATAGGACTGAGCTGTTTTCATGACCTTTTCAGGTGTTCCCGTGACTAGTACTTCACCACCACCTGCGCCACCTTCAGGTCCCATATCAATCAGCCAATCAGCAGATTTAATGACATCTAAATTATGTTCGATCACAACCACTGTATTGCCAGCATCAACCAATCTTTCAAGAACTAGCAGTAACCGCGCAATATCGTCTGTGTGAAGCCCTGTGGTTGGCTCATCCAAAATATACATCGTTTTACCATTAGTACGACGATGCAATTCAGATGCCAGTTTCATTCTCTGTGCTTCACCACCCGAAAGGGTTGTGGCTGACTGACCTAATGTGACATAGCCTAAGCCAACATCGTTAATAGTTTGCAACTTTCGGGCTATTTTAGGAATTGGCGCAAAAAAATCAAGGGCTTCAGTTGCTGTCATGTTCAGCACTTGTGAAATATTTTTGCCTTTGTAGCTCACTTCAAGTGTTTCAGAATTATAACGTGTGCCGCCACATACCTCACAAGCCACATAGACATCTGGCAAAAAGTTCATTTCAATTTTGATAACACCATCACCACGACAATTTTCGCAACGACCCCCTTTGGTATTGAATGAAAACCGCCCCTTATTGTAGCCACGCATTTTTGCTTCATTTGTCTGTGCAAACAAATCACGAATATCATCAAATACGCCGGTATACGTAGCAGGATTTGAACGAGGCGTCCGCCCGATTGGTGATTGATCAATGTCAACAACTTGTTCAATATTTTCAACACCATCAATGGCACGAAAACGACCAGGTTTTTCAGAATTATTGTTTAGTTTTTGCTTGAGGGCTCGTTTTAAAATCGTGTTAACTAACGTTGACTTTCCTGATCCAGACACCCCAGTAACAGCAATAAACTTCCCCAAAGGAAACTTTACGGTGACATTTTTAAGGTTGTTTTCTTTAGCGCCTTTAATGGTAATGCACTCACCATTTCCTGATCGACGCTTAATCGGCACGGGAATATATTTTTTACCGGACAGATATTGCCCCGTTAAGGAGTTGGGATTGGCCTCTACAATCGCCGGTGTGCCACTGGCAACAATTTTTCCACCAAGTTCACCAGCACCCGGGCCAACATCAATCAGGTAGTCAGCAGCACGCATTGTGTCCTCATCATGTTCCACAACTACTAACGTATTACCTAAATCACGCATACGTTGCAATGATGCCAAAAGCATGTCATTATCCCTTTGGTGCAGTCCAATAGATGGTTCATCTAAAACATATAACACACCAGATAAATTAGAACCAATTTGCGTAGCCAAGCGAATACGCTGAGACTCGCCACCGGATAGTGTCCGAGCAGAACGAGAAAGCGTTAAATACTTTAAGCCAACACTTTCCAAAAATCCCAAACGATCTTTAATTTCTTTAATAATCGGCGCGGCAATTTCTGTATCTTGTTGACCTAAGCTGATACCATTAAAAAAATCAAGTTCTTGGTCAACAGGCATTTCAGAAACTTCACCAATATGCTTACCCGCAATTTTAACTGATAAAGCTGCCGGGTTCAAACGGTATCCACCACAAGATTTACAAGTCAACTCTGTCATGTAGTTGGCCATTTGGTCTCGTGTAAAATCAGAATTAGTTTCGTTAAACCGTCGAGTGATGTTGTTGATAACACCTTCGAATGGTATATCCACATCACGAACACCACCAAAATCATTTTCATAATGAAAATGAAAGTCCTTGTCACCAGAACCATTTAGGATAAGGGCTTTTTGTTTAGTGGTTAATTTCTCAAATGGTTTGTTCATATCAATCTTGAATTGCTCAGCAAACTGCTTTAGCATTTCAGGATAATAATTAGATGAAATTGGGTTCCATGGTACGATAGCCCCGTCATTGAGAGACTTTTGTGAATCCGGAATAACCAAATCAGTATCGACTTCGCGTGTAACACCTAATCCTTGACAAAATTCACAAGCACCTAGCGGTGCATTAAAACTAAATAGTCGCGGTTCTAATCGACCAACACGAAAATCTTTTAATTCACCAAGATAATGATCTGAATACTTTAGAACAATTGCTTCTGCTTTTTCATCTCGTGAAACGACATCAATTGTCACGCGACCAGCCGCGAGCCGTACTGCTGATTCAATTGAATCATATAAGCGTGAACGTGAGTTACCACGTAAAACGATACGATCAACCATTACATCGATATCGTGTGCTACATTTTTATCTAATGTGATATTGTCTGAGTCTAACTCAATCAATTTACCATCAACTCGGGCACGAATGTAGCCTTGTTTACGCATCACATCAAAAGCTGAAGCGTGTGAGCCACGTTGATGCTGAATGATCGGTGCAAAAACCTGTAAACGGCTACCCTCAGCCAACTGTTCAAGTACATCATTGACCATTTGATCAATTGTGTACATAATTTTTGTGCCGTCAGCCGGATCGTCTGGACGTCCAACTCGTGCATATAATAGCCTAAAATAGTCATTAATTTCTGTGACAGTCCCAACCGTTGATCTGGGATTATTGGAGGTTGTTTTTTGATCAATCGAAATCGCCGGTGATAGTCCATCAATAGAATCGACATCTGGTTTATCCATTTGACCTAAAAATTGGCGAGCGTAAGAACTTAAGCTTTCCACGTAGCGACGTTGGCCTTCAGCATAAAGTGTATCAAATGCCAACGACGATTTACCAGATCCCGACAAACCAGTGACAACAGTCAAGCGATCTTTTGGTATATCCACATCAATGTTTTTTAGATTATGTGCCCGAGCACCACGAATTTCTATTTGTGTTTTTGCCATTCTTTTTCTCTTTAAATTAATTTAAATAGTGTTGGTTAATGACCAGCACGTGTTTTTAATGTCATGACACTATCACGCAATTGCGCGGCTTCTTCAAAGTCCAGCGCTTTAGCAGCTGCTTTCATTTGTGCCGTCAAATTATCAATAATAGCCTGTTGCTCATCTGCTGGCAAATCATCAAACGCCACTTGCGTCAAATCAACTGCTTTTTCATCCGAAACAGCAGCGTGCGTAATTGAAATAAGGTCTCTAATTTCCTTTTTAATGGTCTTTGGCGTAATGTCATGCGCTTCATTATAGGCCATTTGTATCTCACGACGTCGACTAGTTTCTGCCATTGCTTCTGCCATCGACGCTGTGATTTTATCGGCATACATGATGACATGACCATTTTCGTTACGTGCTGCACGGCCAATAGTTTGAATCAATGAGCGCGGATTACGCAAAAAGCCTTCCTTGTCCGCATCTAAAATTGCCACTAAGGACACTTCAGGCACGTCAATACCTTCACGTAACAAGTTAATGCCAATCAAAACATCGTACTTCCCTAAACGTAAATCACGAATAATTTCCGTTCTCTCTAATGTCTTGATGTCAGCATGTAAGTAGGCAACTTTAATGCCCAAATCTTTTAAGTAATCAGTTAAATCCTCTGCCATCCGCTTAGTAAGCGTCGTAATGAAGACGCGTTCGTCACGTTTCGATCGCAAATTAATTTCGCCCACCAAATCATCAATTTGGCCCATAACTGGACGTACCTCAACCTCTGGATCAAGCAGACCAGTGGGACGAATAATTTGCTGTGCGATATGATCAGGTGTTACACGGTTCATTTCATAATCGCCCGGTGTGGCTGACATGTAAATGATTTGATTCACATGTTGCTCAAATTCTGGTAATGTTAGTGGCCGATTATCTAATGCACTTGGTAATCGAAAACCATAGTTCACCAATGTTTCTTTACGCGCCTTGTCGCCATTAAACATCCCCCTTACCTGCGGCATTGTCACATGGCTTTCATCCACCACAATCAGAAAATCATCTGGGAAAAAGTCAAGAAGTGTAAATGGTGGCTCGCCGGCTTGACGGCCATCCATCCAACGTGAATAGTTTTCAATACCACCAACAAATCCCATTTCTTCGAGCATGGCTAAATCATATTCAGTACGTTGCTTAATGCGCTGTGCTTCGATTAATTTACCTTCTTTTTCAAACTTTGCAACTTGTTCGTTCATTTCTTGGCGAATACCCTCAAGCGCAACACGCATTTGGTCGTCATCTGTCATGAAATGCTTAGCTGGAAAAATGGCAACATGCTCACGTTCTGCTACTGTTTCGCCTGTTAAAGAATTAATTTCTCGGATACGATCAACCTCATCACCAAAAAATTCTACGCGTAGCGCCATTTCATCCTGTGACGCTGGAAAAATTTCGACGACATCACCACGAACTCGGAAAGTGCCACGATGAAAATCAATGTCGTTTCGTGTAAATTGAACGTCAATAAGGTCACGCATTAGTTGGTCACGACCGTACTCATTGCCTACCCGCAAACTAATGACATGATCTTTATACTGATGTGGATCACCCAATCCAAAAATCGAACTGACAGAAGCCACCACGATTGTATCACGTCGTTCTAACAACGCACTTGTTGCCGAGTTACGTAATTTATCAATCTCATCATTGACAGCGGAATCTTTTTCAATAAAAGTATCGGAACTTGGTACATAAGCTTCTGGTTGATAATAATCATAATATGATACAAAATATTCGACAGCATTATTTGGAAAAAATTCTTTTAATTCGCTATACAGTTGGCCTGCTAACGTTTTATTATGGCTAAGAACTAGTGTTGGCCTTTGCGCATTCTTAATGACGTTCGAAATAGTAAATGTCTTACCTGTGCCCGTAGCACCAAGTAAAATTTGTTCTTTTACATTATTATTTAAACCACTGACTAGCTGCTCGATGGCTTGCGGCTGATCACCGGTTGGCTGATATTTTGAGACCACTTCAAATTCATGATCTGTTTGGTGTTCAATCATATTATTTTCTCTTTTCGTCACCGTATCACTATTTTTTGAGACAATCTTATTTCATTATATCAAAAAACGAACAAATGTTCTAGTTGAACCTTGTTCGCCATTTTTTACTTATCTGAATCGTCACTTTTTAACTCAGGTGCATCTGTCACATAATCGCTCAATGTGGATTTGCCCTTATTTTGTGCCAAAATACTTGATGGATTACTTTTTTGTGCCTTTTTCAAGGCTGCTAAACCAGCAGACTTTTTGTAATTATAATCTTTTTTGTTTACCGCATGGAAGTCTGATCGTGATGTATCAAATCTCAGCAAATCACCAGTGATAACCTCATCTGAATAGCCAAGCACTTTTGTCGCATAAGCTGACATAGTTTTGGCTACCTTTTTCAGTTGCTTATCGGCACTTTCTGTGACCTGCTCTCCCGTTTGCGTATTAAAGTATTGATTATTAAACTTTGTATAATTTGGCGTTATCCAATCACCATCTCGGAAAACAACTTTACCTTTGTAATTGCTCGATAGCATATCTTGCCCAAACATAGTCATCCCATCATCTGGCACGCCTAACACGTCCAACAAAGTTGGCATCATATCAATTTCACCACCATAAGTGTGATTAATACCACCTTTGAGACCAGTCGCATGAATCATAAACGGTACCTTTTGGAAATTGGCTAAATCGTAATTCGTGACTTTGTCTTTTCCAAGTAATTGCGCAATTGCTGGTTGATGATTTTCAGAAATACCATAATGGTCACCATAAAGCACAAACACTGAATTATTATAGAGTCCAACTTTTTTAAGGTACGTCATTAATTCGCCAAAAGATTGGTCCAAATAATGAGCTGTTTGAACATAGCCGTCAACTGTATTATCACCTGTTTTGGTCGCCGGAAAATCAATGTTTTGCTTATCTAAATCGTATGGGTAGTGGTTAGTAACCGTGATTAACTTTGCATAGAATGGTTGTGGCAGTTGCTCAATGTACTGAGCACTATCTCGTAAGAATATTTTGTCTTTCATCCCATAACCAATGTTATAGTTCGCCTTATTAGCGTTGGAATAGTAAGATTTTGAAAAGAAATAGTCGTAACCAAATGATTTGTAGGTATTATCTCTGTTCCAAAAGCTGGCAACATCGCCATGAAAGGCTGCCGTCGTATAACCACGTTGTCCCAAAATAGCCGGCAATGACTCAAACGTATTATTGGTGCCATATTTAACCATTGCTGAACCAGTTGCTAAGCCAAACAATGAATTTTCCTGCATCATTTCAGCATCAGAAGTTTTACCTTGCCCCACTTGATTATAAAAATTATCAAAGCTCAACGTATTTTGGTCATGATAAAACTTATTTAAATTAGGCGTTACTTCTTGACCGTCAACTTTATAATCAATCAAAAATTGTTGGAATGATTCCAAGTGAATCATAAAAACATTTTTGCCTTTTTGTGTACCATAGTATTGAATATTATCTGGCAATTTTTGTGTTGCAACAAATTTTTTAACTTTAGCCAAATCGGTTGGTTTAGCACGCTTCCGACTTTCTGTTTGATTATAAGTTTGAACTGCATTGAACACAACATACTCATTCAACCCAAGATATTTAACAATGTAATTATTATCAAACGAACGCGTCAACAATCCTGAACGGTTCGTCGATGCAATACCATAGTCAACAAACATTAAAATCACACCAAACAATGTTGTCAAAATAGCAAATTTTTTCTGAACACCTTTGCGGTCAATTGTTAACTGCTTAAAAACAACCAGAGCAATCAAAATAATGATGTCTATGAAAACCAAATAATCGGTCCAATGAATAATCGCAGCGATAGATTTGCCCAAGTTATTACCGGTCGAACTCCCTGATCCTAAAATACCCATCGATAGAAAATCAGAAAATTCTCGATAGTACAGCATGTTTGCAAACAGCCAAACAGATTGAATTAAGTTGAAAATAATCGCCAACCAGTAACTCAATGCACCACGAAAATATAGGGCGATACTAATAAATATAATAGCCGTTGGAATTGGATTTAGAAACAACAAAAATTGCTGTGTTGCGCCTTCCGCCCCTAAGTTAAAGTTCATATGATATTCGGCAAACATTTTCAGCCAAACCAACATCACATTCAGAATAAAAAACCAAACAATTGGTGCCGATGTATCCATCGTACGTTTTATTTGTCGCCACCATGTTTTAGGACTAGAAATTAATTTTAATAAACGTTTCATTGTCGTCAACGCACTCCTTGCTAAATTAAGAAAATTGCTTGGTGCTCTCCTAATAAATTAGTTTGAAATCATGTAGCACATCGTAAATTTCAATCGCTACGAGGTCGATATCATCAAATTGGAATTGTCGCACCTCTCGATGTTCTCGAACAGTCCATATTTGCGTTAATTGGTCATAAGTAACTTGTAGTGCCTCAATGCCAAATGCATCAAAGCGACGCGTTTGAACGGCATTATCGGTTGAATCGATCATCGCTCTGAGTCGGTTTAAGATTTGTTTCAAATCACTTGTGTGACGTGTGTCATTGTCCATGCGCTTACCTCACATTTTTTCGCGCTGGTATTATATATGCAATGATACCAGCAAATATACCAAAATAATACGTAATTAATCGCCAAATCAAAATGACTAAAATCAGCGTAGCTGAATTTTCAACGAATGGTGAAAACAGGAGCTGAAAACTTAACTCGGCACCACCAACACCACCAGGGATTGGAAATAACGAAATAACCATAACAATCATAATATTCATTGTGACAATTAGCCAAGGATTTACCGAAGCATAACCGAACGCACGAATGACAAAATAAGGAATCAAATAAAAAACAACCAGCTGCATCATCGTAAATATTGATGAACCGACTAATGATTGCCAACTACTAATTACTCGTCGTGACTCTTCATGAAAGTTATCAATTTTTTGTTTCGTCGTTGAAATAACACTGTCAAACCGTTGTTTTGACATAACGCGTTTAAACAGTGGGGCCACAAAATCGACTAGACGTAAAGTCAAAGATGGCCAAAACATCACCAAGGCAATACCCACAATGACAACCGCGTGAATAGCAATCGCAAATGGAATGAATGTCGCAAAGGTTGGCGCAACTTGTGAATAGATGAAATTATCTGCCGCAACATAACCTACTATAAAGAATAGCACGACAACGACTTGGTAGACTAAAAATTTCATTAAAATAACAGACATTGCCCGACCAGATTCAACACCTGCCCTCGCTAATCCGTACAATTGAGCGGGTTGCCCCCCAGTAGCAAAAGGTGTTACACCTGTACCTAATAAGTTCAGTAAAGGTACACGTAGTAAGGCGAAAAACGAAGTGTTTTTTCGGTCCGTTCTGTTCAATAGCACTCGTGTTGCCGCGGCTTCAAAGGCAATTGACACAATCATCATCAAGAGACCGCCCACTAACCAGCGCCAATCAAGATGTTTCAGTGCTTCTTCAAGCTGCTTTCCTTTGCCACTTAATTCCCGCGTTAAAAAATAAATAACACCCGCGGTTAAAACGGTCACAATAATGATTGATAATCTATCACGTTTTAACATTGTTAAGACTCACTTCCCCAATAAATTCGTGTAAACAGCTTTTAACTGTTGACCAATTTCCGGTAAATTACGAGCTTTTGCTAATTGATACCCCTCATCTCGCAAATCTGTTAATTCACCATTTAATATTTGTTGCATTTTACTTTCAAATTCATCAAAACTGTGCGCTTTGTAACTGTTTATCCCATCCTGTAACCAATTATGATAAACAGGAATGTCACGCACTAACACATTTTGCTTTGATGCTAATGCTTCGAGCACAACAATACCTTCAGTTTCTTCATAAGATGGATATAAAAATAAATCCGCACCTTGAAAGGCGCCACGAATCACATCACCGGTAATGTAACCGGGGAAAATCAAGTTTCGTGGATGATCCCCCTTAATGAGGCGACTAATTTTACCCGGCACCAATCTTAAATCAGTATAGCCAAACCAAATAAACACATACTCAGGGTGGCGTTTTGCCAATTCAACAAAATCTAAAATACCCTTTCGCTCAAAAAATAATCCAACGCTCATGACTACTTTCTGTTCATCCGACAAATCAAAATAATCTCGGAATTGACGGATTTTTTCGTCATCATGTGCATATTTTTCCAAAGCTATACCATTTGATATTGGTATGATTGGTTGGCTTAGCCGATAGCCACGTAAAAGTTGCTTAGAATATGGCGTTGGGGTGATAATCGCATCAGCCTTCGAATACAACGATACTAAATAACGTTTAAACAACGGCGCAATCATGTTAGATCCAATAAATGAGTTACGAAAATCCTCATAGGTAGAATGGCCATGATAAACCACTTTTTTCCCCAACTTATGTGCCTTATTAACCATGTGATGACTCTCAACACCATAAGTATTAATGTGCAAAATATCATAATCTGTCGACTTAGGGTCAGTTGTGACAACCACGTCAGTATGTGATAGCGCTTCTTGCTGTAATTTCAAGGCACGACCTATACCGGATTTTGCAATTAACTTTTGATTTTCAAAGTAAAGTAAAACTTTCAATTAACTTCTCCTAAATGGATTGCGCAAGATACGCTTCATGTAGCCGACCTCTTCGTCATTGGGATACTCGTCATCAACATCATCAGCGTGATAGTCGGCCAAGATATCTTGATAAAAAGCTAAGACACGTTCAGCAAATTTTGTGGCATCAACATCTTTCATTTTAGCTTGACGAACTTGCTCATCTGCCAATGTATTAGGTCGTTCAAGATATTTTTGAACCGCTGCCAACAATTCATCATAATCACTAACTAATGTGCCAATTGCTTCATTGTCAACTAAATTATCCAAGTATGGAGAATAAATCGCCACAAAAGGACGATTGGCAGCCATAGCTTCAATAAATGTTAAGCCTTGCGTTTCCGTGTCTGATGAACTGACGAATACATTTGCCATTTGGTAATAATCGCCAATATCTTCGTGATTAACCATCCCTGTAAAAATAACTTTATCTTCTAATTCAAGCTCTGCCACTTGCTCAAACAGAGATTTTCTAGCTGGTCCATCACCGGCAATTACTAAACGCGCATCTGGCATCACTTGCAGCAACTCTGAAAAAACCGAAATTGTCATGGCGACATTTTTTTCAAAAGCCAATCGACCTAGAGACAAAATGATTGGTTGTGTATCATAAAAATGATAATTATGTCGCAAATTAACTTGTGTAGAGCGACGCTTCGGTAGTGATACGCCGGTTGGTATAATTCGCATTGGTACTGTAATACCATAGCGTACCAGTGTATCTTGTACTAATTTAGAAGGTGCAATAACGCCAGCCATACTCATCATATAGGCTTTCATGATGCGACCCACACCATTTGGTCCAATGAGCATTCCTTTGGCAAAATAATGTGTGTAATCCTCATACATTGTATGATACGTGTGCACAGCCGGAATTTTGAGTTGTCGCGCCACAAATTTACCCAACAAACCAAGTGAAAACTCAGTTTGTGTGTGTACAATATCAAGTTGGACCGACTTAGCAATTTCAACAGCTTGAATTAAACCACGAAAAGCCAATCGTCGATCCTTAAAACCGAGATATGGCACACTTGAAAAACGATAAATATGTGGTTCAAATTTATTTTTAGGCACTTTGGGATCCGTCGAGGTAAATATGTAAACCTGATGTCCTTGAGCTTCTAATGCCTCTTTTAAAGTTTTGATTGAGGTCGCAACCCCACTGACTTGTGGGAAATACGTGTCCGTAAACAAACCAATGTTCATTGTCTCCTCCAAAAATTAAACGCACGCTAAACGTACGTATGAAACGCAATAGTAATAGTATAACATTTTAAGCGTTTTCCTTCCAATAATGACCCATTTTTAGCCTTTTTTACCATCGCTTATTCTCCTAATCAAAAGCCACTAATTTTTCGAAAAATTAGTGGCTAAACGGATTTATTCAAATACCATTTGATTATGATACAATTCGGCGTAAAAGCCACCTTCAGCAACTAATGCTTCGTGGGAGCCTTCTTCAATGACTTGTCCATCCTTTAAGACGACAATCTTATCAGCACCCAAAATCGTTTTCAAACGATGTGCAATCACGAAACTTGTCCGTCCAGCAATAACATTATCCATTGCTGCTTGAATTCTTGCTTCTGTAACTGTATCAACGTTTGAGGTTGCCTCATCCAAAATTAAAAATGATGGATTTGTCAAAATTGTTCTAGCGATTGAAAGCAGTTGCTTTTGACCAGTTGAAAATATCGAGTTTTCATCATCTACTTTGGTTTGATAAGTATCAGGCAATGTCATGATAAAATCGTGAATATTAGCCTGTTTGGCAGCATAGATCATCGCTTCGTCACTAGCTTCAGGATCCCCAAATTTAATATTATCAGCGATTGTGCCACTAAATAGCACAGAATCTTGTAACACAATACCAACATGATCCCGCAACGACTTAAGATCTAGATCACGGACATCAACACCATCGAATGTAACAGAACCTCCTGTCACATCATAAAAGCGATTTAATAGATTCATCACGGTTGTCTTACCAGAACCAGTTGGCCCAACTAGTGCGACCATTTCACCTTTTTGAACATCAATTGAGACACCGTGCAAGATTTCTTTATCTTCTTGATAGGCAAAATGAATATCCTTCAACGCAACATTAGATGCAACGCCAGTCAATTTTTGACCATTGACCGGTGTGACTTCTTCGACTTGCTCATCAACATCACTTAATCGACGTGCACCAGTAACAGCCAGCTGAAGCATGTTATAAATCGACGTAATTTGCGTAATCGGCTGATAATACTGCTGTGAATAATTAACAAAAACTACGATCAAGCCTAAGCCAACTGACTTATCCATACCATCATGCACAACCAGCCACGAACCGAAGAATATCACGATTGCCAAGTTAAGTAAAGACAATCCTTGCATCAGAGGAAATAACATACCTGAGTATACTTGACCCTTGAAAGTTGCTTGTTTGACAGTTTCATTATGTGGGGCAAAACCAGCAATTGAATCTTTTTGTAATCCTTGCGTAATAATGATTTTTTCACCATTAATTTGCTCGTTGATGTAGCCGTTCATTTTACCAGTGGCGTCTTGTTGTTGATCAATATAGTGACGTGCACGACTAATAACAAACCATGCGACGATAATTGCAACCGGTGTTGAAGCCATTGTTACCAATGCGAGCTTCACATTTTGATTAAACATCATCAAGATAACACCGACAAATAGGGCAAATTGTGACAATAACTGGAAAATAGCTTGGTTCATCGCATTGAAAATATTATCCAAGTCAGACGTAAACAATGACAAAATTTCACCGTCTCGATGTGTATCAAAATACTTAATTGTCATCCGCTGCAATTTGGCAAACAAACCAATTCGCATACGACCAGAAGCTTCCGCACTAATGCGACTGGAAATAAAACTTGAAATGAACATGGTAATCGCAGTCACAACGAAGAACAACATCATCAAGCCAAGTGCTTTGTAAAATGGCGTCATGCTGGCAGTTTGATGCGTCTGAGGATTCATGTATTGTCCAACATAATTAGCCAATTCCGTAATAGCTTGACCCATATAAACTGGTGCTTTAACTTCAAAATAAATAGAAATGACTGTTACAACCGTAACAAAAGCTAAGCTGAGCCAATAACGCTTAAGATATTTTGCAAAATAGACAACCGCGCGTTTAATATCAGTCATGCGTTCGCTCCTTTCGCTTTCTGTGTCTCATAGATTTCTGTATAAATAGGAGATGATTGCAATAATTCTTGATGTGACCCAACACCAACAAGTTGCCCATTATCAAGCACCAAAATGCGATCTGCGTGTAATACGGAGCTAATTTTTTCAGCAATCACAAATGTCGTGGTACCTTTCAAATCACGATCAAGCGCTTCTTGCACTAATTTTTCAGATCGCGCATCCAAGGCGGATGTTGAATCATCAAGTATCAAAATTTTAGGATTTCCGACCACGCCACGCGCAATTGATAAACGTTGTTTTTGCCCACCGGAAAAATTGGCCGAACGTTCTTCAACCTCGTGTTCAAAGTTATCATCTTTTGATGATTGTAGTGGTGTCATTTCTGAAGTATCGGGCACACGCTTGATGAACAGGAATAAAATTGGAAAGGCAATCAAATAGACCAAAAATGTCGCACGCCATCCAAATGCTAGTAACAAGCCTGCTAATAAAGTCAAAACTGCTTGTCCAACTTGCTCAGCAGCCGCACGATAACCTAACATCGCCGCGCGTGTTTTACCATTGTACATTACTGCAATCATGGATACTGCCAATGAATTAAAAATGCCTAGTCCAGCGCCCAATACTGTTCGTAAAACTAATATAATGGCATACGAGTCAGTGAACATTGGCACAATACCAGCTAGACCCACTAACGTCACACCCAAAATAATAGTGTTTTTGTCACCAAGTTTTGCTGCTATGAAGCTGCTCAAGAGTACAAAAACCGTTACCGTGATAGACGGTGTTGTTGCCAAAACCTGCGCCTCTGTCGATGAAATGTGCAATGCCTCAGTCATTTGTGGCAACGCACCGTTAATAGCATACGCACTTGTCAAGACAAATGAAATGCCCAAAAACGCAATCTTAGTGAGCAGGCTATCTTGTTTAACCATGTTATCTCCTTCAATTATGATAATCACTTACCATAATATTGTAACCGGTTCCACTCTAAAATGTCAATCGTTTATCAAATTTTTGTGAAGAAAATAACAATGATGTTTTCAGAAACAATTGTGAAAAAATCATTGCTAAAAGGTTTATTTTGTTTCTCAATAAAAGTAAAGAATTTTTAAATATATCTATTTTTAGGAAAAAATGGTGTCAATGTCATTAAAGTGAGTCACTTTCAAACCATTATTATCCAAATCAAAGACAGCAACTGCACCATTTCGAGGACGCTGGGCGCCTTGCAGATGGCCATAGTGTTGCGCTAAGTTACCAATCAATTGGCCGTGAGTCACAATTAAAATATTATCATTGGGTTGATGCTTAGCGTTTAAGTGACCCAGTGCGCCGGACATACGTTGCCAAAAATCAGCGGCAGTTTCGCCAATATGTTGCGGATCTACTTCATGAATTTTGTTCATGATAGCCGTCATATCATGTATTGATTCAGCAATCGCATCAGGCGTTTTTTCGCTAACATCGAGCGCATCAGCGACAGCGCCCCACATAATATCGTTGCTACCACCTTCAAAACTCCCAAAAAAATATTCACGCCATTCGGGCAGAAACTTCAGTTGTGGTGTGGAATTATTGTTTTCAGCCAAAACAAACTCAGCCGTGTGGATAGCACGCGACGTATCTGAAGAATAAGCAGCATTGAATTTGACATTTTTTAGTCGTTGGCCAGCCATTTGACCATCTTTTTCACCTTTTTTAGTAAGTGGTGTATCAGCCCAACCTTGTACTTTGTTTAATTGATTAAAGATGGTCTGCCCGTGACGTACAACGTACAATTTCATAATATTTGCCTTTCTAAGTGGTAAATTTTAGTGCTCAGCATTATTAACTTTCGCAGCAAAATCAGGTAGCAAACTTTTCGCCAAATCATATAATAATGCTTTGTGGATGAAAGTTTCATGGAAGATGTCTGGTAAAATTTCAGTGGCTAAATACTTAACACTCGCCATTGATTGATACTCAGAAAGTGCTTCTAAACTGCTTTGGAAAATTGAAACATAGACTGGTTCTGGATTAAACTTTTCAAGTTCGCCATACGCTTCATACATCAGGTCAATTTTATCAGCAATGGACAAAATTTGTCCTTCAATGCTGTCGTCTTTACCTTCTCCAAGCCGTCTCGTATAGGCTGCTTGAAATTGCGCTGGAATTTCTGTTTTGATAAAATTTTCGGTCATTGAATCTTCTACGTCAGCTAACATTGACCGTAAGGTTGAGGTCGCATATTTCACGGGTGTTTTGATATCACCGATAAATCGTTCTGTGTAATCATGATTCAAGGCTTTTTCATAAACCGATTGCCAATTAATTTTGGCGCCATTTTGTTCCTCAACATCCGCTAGAAACTGCGCGATTTGAGTCACTTTCCAAGAGTGCGCCGCTACGTTGTGGGGTTGATATTTGAAAAATCCCGGCGCGCGATTAATGAGCTCTAGTTGTGTCATGCCCATAAAGTATTCATGCATTGGCATTATTTAATTGTCCTCCTCATCCAAATTGTCTTTAGTATAACGCAAATCTATCTCTGGTGCATGTGCCACTCCCTTATTATCAACCTTCAGTAGTCCAATCATCACAGCAATAATGCTACTTTTTCTCGAATAAGCAATGTACATTGCCTGCCACGTAGGAGAAAATTTATTTTTGTAGTGATGTAAGCCTTCAAAAGAATAGACTTTGGATCCAAATTGATAGACTAAGTTAGCTAATCGCTCACGTCCAAAGCTTTGTCGATGAAGCCCGACATTGGCTAAGGGTGACATGCCTAAATTAAAAGTTTCATAGTTTTGTGCCTTTGCATATTTGAAGACATTAACAAAAAGGACATCCATCACCCCATTAGGTGCTGAAGCAGTGAAACGCATTAAGTCAACTGCCATCTGCTTTTCTGTGTGTGAAACAACTAATGAAGCAAACGCCTCAATGCGATCATCTTTTTCCAAAATGGCAACCTCGCCACGTTGCAAATAATTAGGGTCAAAAAAGCCTAACGAGTAACCTTTTTCATCACGACCGGCTAACCATTCATCACTAATTGCCTGCATTTGTGTGAGGACGGCTGGGCTGAATGGTGGTGTCAAAACTTTGAATTCAAAGCCAGCGCGACCAGCTTGATTTATTTCTGAACGAATATTTTGCATTTTTTTGCCAGCCGTTGAAAAATCAGCCAAATTAACATGCGCCTCTTCGCCAAGTTTGAAAAAGTCATAGCCAAACTCATGAGCTAGCATCGCCACACGCTCACTAACCTCATAAAATACTGGTACATAACCAAGTCGATCAGCTTCTTCAACAAAAGCTTGCATGGCTTCAGCAAAATAATGTGACTCCCCAAATGGATCGCCCATCACCATGGCCTTATTATTGACTAATCTAAACTGCAACCCAACAACATCATGTTCCTTAATTTGGTAAAAATAAAGTCGCTTATCACCCAAAAAAATCAAGCTGGTATAGTGATTGTCACCGAGTGATAAGACTTCTTGTACGCGCATTTCATCAAATTCAGTGCCCAATGGTCGTTGTTTGGCATGTAAAAATTGTGCTAGCAGCCAAACAGAAATCGCAACAATTGCTATCGTAACGGCGCCTAACCACCACCAGTGTATTGATGGTAAATGACCAACATGAATAAAGTGGCGATGAATACTTGGCACATGCATGAAGCCTAACATTAAGTAACCGGCAATCAAGGCACCCCATATCACACCATCAACTGTTTGCTCTTCCCACGCGTGTATAAATTGTGACCGATATAACGTTTTTTTGCTAAAAATAACTGCCATTAATACCAAACCAATCAAAATCAAAGGTAATAGATGGCGATAGAAAAATAGCACATATACAACCGTCAAACTTAGAACAATAATGGTTGACTGATAAGCACGCGCCACACGATTAGCTACGCCACGTGCATTCATCAAAATCAAGAATCCCAATAAAATGCTAGGTAACTGATTCGCCAGCGCATAAGTAATAGGCCACAATCTAAGTTGGTTAAATAATGGTATTCGCTCAACGATTTGAGGCATCGTACCAGATAGCACTAGTAAAATACCAGATAAATAAAGTGCAATCGTCACCAAACGATGTACCACGGCTTGCGCAACATAATGTGGTACACCACGAAAATTATTATTTATCTGCTTTGATAGCCGGAAAAATAACAAGCCCAGCGCGCTCAATAGCGGCACCAAATTAAAGGTCACACGATATAAAATTAGCCAAATGACACCATCCACGCGAGATATGCCAAGCAAACTAATTAGCAATAAAACCGCGACTTCAAAAGCACCCCAAGTACCCGGCGCCATTGAAATCAACGCAATTGTACTAGCAATAACAAAGACGATTAAAATATTTAACCAGCTTAATTGAACATTAATGATAATGCCAATGATTAAAAACAAAATCATTTGTGCACTCACAGCAACCACAGCATTTAACATTAACTGTCCTGCAACTGGCCATGTCAGCCCGTCCCAAGCTTTCAAACGTGAACTTAACGATACTGCCAAAGCCGCCATGCCGACGATGATTAATACTGCCAACCAACCAATTTCATCGGCAAAATAATGACTGTGCCAAACTAACAAATCAAACAAAACTAGCACTGCCAATAGCAATAAACCAGTTTGTCCCAAAAAATACATTTGTACAAAGGGCTTAACACCATTCTTTCGTGTTTGGTCGCTATAAAAAATACGCCGTAATAACACACTAAAGACACCAAAAAAACCAACGTTAAGGTTGATCACATTAACGAGCCATGAACGCTGTAACAACTCACCATTTGTCAATTGATACCCTTGCCAGCGACTTAATATTTGGTCGTTATACAATGTCGGTATCACCGCTAAAAAGCCAAGCAAAATCAACAAAGCGGCTTGCCACCATGCCACGTCATTAATACTTGACCAAATTGCCTGCCAAGTAATCTCACGCGTCATAATGATTAATTGTGTCACCAAAATCAACGTAATGGTCGGAATCACCAACCGCAATAATAAGTTTTTAAATTTTTGCATCATTTCCCCCTATTAAAAATGGTGCCACCAATTGCGCAAACTTGCGTGGGTTCGTGTAAGTGACAAAATGCCCATGTCCCTTTAAAATCATGACTTGTGCATGTGGCATTATTTCAGCAATATGTTCGATATGACGACGCTTGACTAGATCAAACTCACCAATGACTATCAAAGTAGGAATGGCTAAATCCGCCAATTGCTGACAAGTAATATTAAGTGGTTCACTCATCACATGTAATTGTTGGTGGCGACGTTTAGCATAAGCACTGACTGGTGCCATTGCTGCAGTCGCAACTTGCGCAACATTGTCTCCCCACCAGAGAATTTTGTACACACCTTCCGAAGTCAAATTAGGTGCATTGAGTACCAAACGTGCCACATGCTGTGGATATTGTATGGCATATTTCATAGCAATATTAGCACCATCGCTGTAACCTAAAATAACCACTTTGTCGAGATGCAACGTCGTACGAATTTGTTCAATATCACTAATTAAATCAGTAATCTTAATATCCGGTTGTGTATTATTAGAGCGACCATGCCCTCTTGAGTCAATCGCAATGACATGTAAATGTGCAGCATAGATTGGTAATTGACGCTTAAAGTAACGCGCAGAGCTACCATTGCCATGCAATAGCAAAACAGTCGTTAGCGTGTCATTTCCATATTCATCATAAACAATTTTTGTACCATCAGGCATAGTCAAAACGTGTGTTTTCATATTTTCTCCAAAATAAAAGGAAGCTTTCGCTCCCTTTTATTATACCGTTAAGAAAATTTACTTGCTATCTGATGGCTTATCAGTATCATCAGTAATCTTTTCTGTTTCTTCAACTGTTTCGGCTGGCTTTAAGTCATCAACTGTTGGCTTTTCTGCTACTGGTGCAACAGGGTTTTTGATTGTACGAATTGCTGACAATTCAAATGTCAAAATAACACCTTCAGCGTCTAAATCAACTGTTTTTGCAGCAGTATCTACGCTATCAACAATCGCATGTAAGCCGCCAATTGTCACAACTGAACTACCTTTTTGCAAACTGTTTTGCATAGTTTGTTGTTGTTCACGTTGCTTCTTTTGTTGGCGTGACATAAACCAAAACATTGCCACGATAATCACCAATGGCAAAATCAAATTCCAAGACATGTTATATCCTACTTTCTTCATTCTGTGGTCATATTTTGAGTAAAGCCCATAATTTTACTAGTATCTCTATTGTACCAAATTTAAAAAAGACGTGCATTTGGTTTGTTGTAACCGTATTCTTCCATGACTGTCTCACGGAAAGCTAGTAGCTCATCATTCTCGATTGCTGTACGCATATCTTCCATGAATTGCAGTAAGAAACGTAAATTATGTTCTGACGCTAATTGTGCACCTAGTAACTCATTGGCGTTAAACAAGTGGTGTAAGTATGAGCGTGTCAGATTCTGGAATGGGTTGTAATCCGGCAAATCATATTGTGCTAAGTTACCAAATTGTTCACGGCGAATTGGATTAGGTGAGTAATAACTCAAATCTGGATCCAATGGTGTGAAATCATTTTTGTACTTTGAATTTTTGATGACGACGCGACCAAAGCGTGTCATTAAGGTACCTTTACGACCAATTCGAGTGGGCAAGACCGAGTCAAACATATCAACACCGCGAATAACACCGTCAATCAATGAATCAGGTGCTGCCACGCCCATAAGGTAGCGAGGCTTGTCTTCTGGCAACAGTGGCATAGTGAAATCAAGCACGCGGTTCATTTCTTTTTTAGATTCACCAACTGATAAGCCACCGACTGCATAACCGGGCAAGTCCATGCCAACTAAACCATTAGCAGACTCTGTACGCAATGCTTTAAAACCAGCGCCCTGTACAATACCAAACAAGGCTTGTGTGTCAGGATTTTTGTGGGCAACTTGCGCACGTTCTGCCCAACGTAATGATCGTTGCATTGATTCCTTGATGTATTCATAAGTTTCAAAATACGGAATGGCTTCGTCAAGTTGCATCATGACATCTGAACCCAAATTATTCTGAATTCTCATTGCCACTTCAGGTGATAGAAACATCTTGTCCCCGTTGACGTGATTTTGGAAAGTGACGCCTTCTTCTTTGAGCTTACGAGCGTCAGCCAATGAGAAGACTTGGAAGCCACCTGAATCAGTCAAAATGGCTTGGTCCCAACCCATATATTTGTGTAACCCACCAGCTTGCGCAATTAACTCATCCCCGGGACGAACCCATAAGTGATAGGTATTGCTCAAAATAAATTGTGCACCAATATCTTTTAATTCACGTGTACCAACACCTTTGACAGCACCTTGTGTGCCAACCGGCATGAACATAGGCGTCTCAAATGTGCCATGCGGCGTGTGGATACGGCCTCTGCGTGCGCCGGTGTATTTCTCGGTATGCAGATGTTCATACCACACTGCCGGATGTTCTGATTTTGCCATTGTTATTTCTCCGTATTTAGCAAGTTATCTTTCTGTAAATCAATCTTTTCAGTTAATTAGTTACTTTACTATTGTACGTGAAAAATCCGAACATTGTCAAACGCAACTGCAACAAAAAAAGGCAACTAGGTGTTAACGTAAACGTTATTAACCGTTATGTTGCCATGCTGACACTGATAAAAATAAGTCATTATAATCGTAGTCGGTCCAATCTTCCGCCACGAAAACATAATCACGAGTAATCAGACTGTCATCATTATTTGAAATAGTGAGTTGCTCATAGCGCACATCTAAATCTGTCGAATCATCACAACGAATTGTCACCGTAGGATTGTCTGTCAATGTGATAAATGTGCCAGTAATAGTTGGTATTGGATTGCTACTTGATCGCTGCGCATAAAATAATTGCGTACCATTCTGATCAGTAATAGTAACTTCTATGGCATAACCTGCTTGCGTTGTCATCGTCACTAAACCAAAATAACCAGCTGGAAATTCAAGCGTTTCAGTTCTAATATCTTTCATCATCATCTTGTACCATTCTAATAATCACCTTTACAGTATCTGTTGTGTTCTGGCTATCCATCACCGTTATTGTAATTGTTGTATCGCCGCCAAACGCAATGGGTTGTCCATAAATCACACCAGTTGTCCCATGACAATATAAGCCACATGGCAAACCGTGACAACTATAATTTATCTTGCCAACACCGCCATCAACCGCTATTTTTTGTGCAAAAAACTGTCCTTTTTGAAAAATAATGATTTTAGATAATGGTCCAATCTTAAGTGGTGGCGAAACCGTCGCACAAATATTTAAACGTACTGTTAAAATATCATGACCATTGATTGTGCTCACTTGCACATCATGAGTCTGCGCAAATGGCGTTGCCGTTCCATATAATTCACCAGTCGTTTCATTAAACAGTATCCCCCCCGGTAGTTGCCCGGCAACTATTTGAAATGTCACATTTGGATTAACTTCATTGTCCGTCATGTAAGCAATCACTGTTGAATAAGGAACACCAATATAGATGTTAGCAAACAATTGCCCACGAACAAATCCATCCATCACAATTAAAGGTGTAATTGTGAGATGAAATCCATCTCGTGTTCATTTATTGGTGCTGTTTTCAAGCCTCGATTTGTTTGTAATTGTTTTATCTTTGAAGCTTCTGCAGCCCCAAACAGCACACGTAAATCAATGTCAACAACATCACCACTTTTGATGCCAAATTCAGAAAATGAGTACTTACAATTATAGTTATTACCAGTCTTCACAACTGGTAATTCAACCTCATTGCTAAACGCAATCCCATTATGCGCTGTGACTCTTAAATAGGCCACGCCTGATGGCGCAAGGGTAACATTTGAAAAGAACAAAGCGCCTTGATTATAATTCAATTGAAAATAAGAACCTGATTTAACATTTTCAGAATCAACAACTAAATTTTTAAAACTCGCAGTATAAATCATGCCGCCAGCCGCCAGAGCATTTCCTCTAAAAGTGGTGGGTTCGTTAACTGGCACGACTTGCACAAATGTGTCAACTGGATAATGTGAATTCGTATAAAATGGTTCAATATAACCTTTATCAGTTGGCCCAATGAGCAAGCTTTCACTCATTGGGTCATCACCCTTGATATCATCAACATTAGCACGGGTAATCTCGAGTGCATTTTCAGAGGAGCGATTGAACAAAAGATGATCAACCTTACCAGTTGTTTCATTTTTACTTGTGATAAAAGAGCCATCACCGATTGATAAGCCAGTGTCAGATAATAAGTGTGTCTGTCCATCATGGTCAGTGTAGCACATAGTTAAGCGTCCCGCATTGGTATCAGACAATGTGCTCGCAAAAGCGCCACAAATCTTACCCACCATTGCACCGGCACCCAATATTGTTCCTAGAATTCCCATAGTTTCTCCTTTTGTGATAATTTAAGCTAAAATTTACTTGTATCCCACTCAATATATTCGTTCAAGTAGGCTTTATGATCCCAATTAATTAAGAAGCTATTAGAAGACGAGTACAAAACTGGTTGCCACGTATAGACTGCTGGAAAACTAAATGACACACCCAGTTTATTTTGTACAAAGTCTGGATAACCGAATCCTATTGCACTCGTGACCGCTGCTAGCCAGTTTAATTGTCTGGCGTCAGCATCGCTTGTCAGTACGAAAGTGTTGCGATAAACATCTGGTCCACTAGGTGGATTCGGATTATCATCACTCATATCTGCCACACCAGCATCATTGTAGTGCACCCAGTGACGTGGGTCAAAATTCATCTTAATTCTTATATTCCAAAAACCTTTATCTAAACGTAAGTTGTGCACTTGACTAAACATTTTTTGATAAAATGTTTGAACTAAACCGTTATTTTGTGACCATAGTGATTCAATGTTTTGCAAACACCATGCATTGTAATCGTCGCTCAAAGTGGCAGCTGTTGCCTTATGATTGACCGTTGGACTGACTTCGCCAGCATATAAAGCGCGTAAGAAAGTGCTTATCAAATTTTCTTTCTGTGACTTATCATAAGCCGACTTTACAATGCCCCCTACTATATCATCCATCGTCTGCCAACTAATCGAATGACAGATGTGCATACTAACACTATTATCAAAAAGCTTCTCAACTGCTGATGTGAAGTTCGGTCGTCCTTCAGTAATAACTAATTGGCCATCGTCATCAAAGTAAATCTTTTCAGCAATTGATATGATGTTGTCATTCATGAACTCTACCTCATACCAGAAAAAGACTACTCTAATCGAATAGTCTTCTAAGCATTATGCACCCTCTGTCAAAGTCCAAGTCACTTCAGATGTCAATGCCTTGTCAAGAGCATTTGTCAAATTACCACTACCTGTCAAGTCTAAAGTAAAGTCCTTAGAGCCATAGTTAAAATTCTTGTCAGATAAACCACGTGTTGTTGGCGCAGACGTACCAGTAGTAACAAAATCTTGAGCAGCTGTAATAGAAGTACCATCATACTGAATTGGCAGGTTAGCTGCTGTCGCTTGCGTTCCACCATTGATCCAATCACCTGTTTGTTGCACTGTAATACCATAAGTGCCAGTTGGATTAGCTGAAGTTTGGCTCAAAACAACCTTACCTGTTGCTTGGTTTGTAGCCGTAGGTGTGAAATCAGCAACGCTTGCCAAGTCAATTGTGCCAAATGTAATGTCATCTGCACTATCAATTGACAGTGCACCTGTTTCATCAGAAAATGTCACAGTTCCATCTGAAGTTTCAGCACTAACAGTACCAACAAGTGGGGCTGCACCTAACATTAATGCCAAAGCAGCAGTGATTGTCTTTGTGTAAATCGTCATAATATATACCTCTTCCTTTTATGTATATTGTGTTACCGCGAGAACACTCTCACTTCTTCACAAGATTATTATCTCTAAAATTTGTGAAGATATACGGGAGAACTGATGAACTAACAGTGAACAAAATCGTTCAGTTTGTGACTATTCTTTGACTACTTGGCGGGCACTCTTGATATGACTGAAACCGTTATCATTCTCGCTTATTCAGCACTATAATAACGGTTTTTATTTTTTTAATTTTTAATCAAATTCTTGAGAATGATATGATGACTTACCCTATTACAATACCTGATGAACAATAGAAAAATGATAAGGAGAGAAACATGTTCAAGAAATTCACCACACTGTTCAGTTTGGTTGTGATGATCAGCACTTTTGCTGTGACGCCTATATCAGCTGCCACACAGGCAGCTTCAACGGATACAACAGTATCACAGGCAACAACGGAGCAAAGCAATCACACTGATGTCACTAAAGAAGAGACGACAGCAGCTACAACTTTGCCCGCTACAAGCGACAAGTCTTCACTAATACCAACAACACAGAATCAAAAAGCTACTAATCAAATAACTAATGCACAAGCACAATCTCGTGCGCCTGCTTTGAGAGCCACAGACTGGGGTGACCAGTTCGTGACCCATGCAGAACTCGAAGATGAAAACGGTAATCCAAAAACGGATTTTGGCATTTACGACAATATGCAAGCCCACTGGGACTATAACATTCCCGCAGGAACTGCTATTAAGTCCGGAGATACAATGTCGGTTAATGTGCCCTCAGTATTGGCATTACAATCTGATGTCACATTTGATATCAAAGACGCTGCCGGCAATGTCATTGGTCATGCTGTGGCTGACCATACAACAGGTAAAGTAACAATTACGTTTACTGATTATGCAGAAACATCAGCCAAAAACGGCATAAATGGTGACTTCAATATTTGGGTTCACTGGAATCATAGCCAAGTAGAAGAAGATACAGATGTCCCGATTGATTGGGGAACAAATGGTCAAACTATTCATGTTGACCCTGATGGCAATCCAACACCAGATCCAAATGAAGTTTTGTATAAATGGGGAACAGTTGATTCTAATGATCCAACACTTATTCATTGGACAGTGAGACTGAATTTAACACAAGAAGAAATTAAAAATGGTGTTTATACAGACTTCATAGGCGAAAATCAACAAGTTGTCCATGGTACAGTGGCAGCAATGCATGGTTCTTACAACGCTACTTTTACAGATTTCATAAAAAGTAGTGATGTGCCAGCTGACGCAATCTCCTATGATTCAGACACGCAATTCCATATCAATATTGGTGATTTTAGTGATACCGTTCTAATTAATTATGACTCTCGTGCTACCGATGGCGGTCAATCTTCCAAATATGAAAATTCTGGTCAGCTTACTGGTGACAATATAGAAAAGCAGACCGTAGATATCTATACACCAGATAATGGTGGTGGCGGTGGTGGTGAAACCACTGAAACTGTATCAGGCACGAAAACTTGGCAAGATGATAACAACGCCGAAGGATTACGTCCTGACGCAATCATCGTTGATCTTTACCAAAATGGTGTAAAAATTGATAGTAAGTCCGTTTCCGAAGAGACGAACTGGCAATATTCATTCACTAACTTGCCAAAGTATGATGCCGATGCCAATGCGTATACCTACACCGTCAAGGAAGAAGCAGTTGATCATTACACATCTCAACAAGACGGTAATAACTTTACCAATACACTATCTGATACAACTTCTGTATCAGGTACAAAAACTTGGGACGACCAAAACAACCAAGATGGTAGCCGTCCTGACGCCATTAAAGTTAATTTATTGGCTAATGGTCAAATCATCAATACAAAAACCGTAACAGCCAAAGATAATTGGCAATACAGTTTCACTGATTTACAAAAGTACGATACTAACGGTAAAAAGATTGTCTATACCGTCACTGAAGATAAGGTTTCAGGATATAAGACTGAAGTGTCTGGCTTCGATATTATTAATCATCACACGCCAACACCTACGCCTACTCCTACTCCTACTCCCACGCCTACGCCTACGCCAATTATTCCAGTAGACCCAGTGACACCAGATAAGCCAATTCAACCTAGTGAACCAAAACTCACACCTGAAGCACCTGCTAAGCAAGCTAAGTTACCAAGTACAAGTGCTCAAGCTTTGGCAATTGTGCCACTCGTTCTCCTAGCGTTGGCTATGACTACGATTACACTCGTTTGGTATCAAAAACGTCACAACTAATTGATAAAACTCATCAAATTAATTGATGGGTTTTTTTTTGCATGACCTGCCAACTGTTTTATAATGAATGTAATATACCGATAAACACTACAACGAAAGATTCCTATGCCCTCAATCCTGAATGAATTTATTAATAAAAATGACGCTTTAAAGATTAAGTTACTCACTACTTTGCTGGAAAACAAACAAAACACCTACGAGCTTCGTAATTTAACCAATCAGTTCAAAGTGTCAGACTATTTGATGCGTGAGTCATTAGAAGCCCTAAATAGTGACATCAACGTGTTATTTGGTGACGATTGGATGGTACTAAAACGTGGTATCATTTATCAAAAAATGACATTGACTCGTTATCATGTCTATCGTTTATCGCAATATTTCTTTGATTTATCGCCACTTAAATTATTGCTAGATCAACGATTAATTTCTGGCAGCATACCAAATTACACGTTTATGCAATCGGAATTTGGCTGGAGCACCTCTTATTTCTTCATTCAAAAAAATACCTTATCAGAGCTTATTGATCTTGACTCACCCGAAGCTGTGATTTCGGCCGCTTTTGTGATTTACGATCACTACGATGCTAAACCAAAATTTGATCATTATATCCTGTCAGCAAGTCAAGCAGTCAGTCAATTTTTAGTTGACAAAAGCTACATCAATACCCACGGTGCTGACAAAAAAAGACTTCTGATCGCTATTTTTTTGAATGAAATAACCCATAATCCAGACAACTGCCGCAATATCATGCAACACGAAGACAAGCACATCCATGTTGATGACGGTTTGCCAGATGATATTTGTCAACGTTTAGGCATTCCTCTAAATAACATGGTGCTATCACATCTCATTAGTGCCCTTAATATTTTTGACCTATTAGAAATATCGGCGCCCATCTCTTTCACTGATTACGCCCAACCAATTGTAGATCGACTGGCGGCGGTAATCATGCCAAGATTAAGTCATAGTAAATTAAATTGCACACCCGAAGACGCTGAGAAAATTAGTCACGCAATGGCATGTTATTGCCTTAAATTTACGACAACTAACCATTGGGCGCTGCTATCGCAAGATAATATTTCAACGAATTATTTTCAAGATATCTATCCGTCAATTTATTACTTGATTGAATCCTTTTTACAATCAATTAACTATCCCAAAGAAATCGTGCCACCCACCTATTTAAACGCAGCCATTTTAAATATGATTAGTATCATCTTTTACTATTTGGACATCACTAATGTTGACGCCATCACTATTAGTCTTAATTTTTCGGGATCCCCTTTCACCAATAATATGATCGAAGCGATATTAAAAGATCATATCAGTCACGCCAGTGTGCATTTTGTCACTGAAGTCCTTGATGACAGTGCTGACATTTACCTGTCGGACACACTTTGTGACGACGTCTCAAAACCTCAAGTGATTTGGAAAAAACCACCCACAGTTAGTGATTGGCAATCACTCGCTGAACTCATCATAAGGCTAAAGAAAAATAAAAATGACCAACAATCAAAATAAAATAAACCGCCTCTACTACCTTTTGGCATTTAGTTCAACACTACTCACTGTTAATCAATTAATGCCTTACACAGTGGCTAATGCTAGTGCTTTAATTTCACAAAGCCACTTAACACAACAACAATTAATTTCAAATTTTACAACCAATGGTTCGGCCAAAGTTAATCACAATATTTTTACGTTAACTGATGACCACCCTATGCTGTCCGGAGCTGCTTATCAAAATACGCCCATTGATTTATCACAAGATTTTTCGTTGGACTTAAAGGTTAATTTAGGTAGCAAATTGCAACAACAATGCGGTGGCGACGGGTTAGCTTTCGCATTGGTACCTTTTGAAAAGGTTAGTCAAGTTAATCATACAAATGGTGGTGCCTTTGGTTTAGGTAAAATTGCGAATGTTTTTGGTTTCAAATTAGATACTTATTATAATGCCAACGGCGAAGCAGGATCATTTACCAGCGATCCCAAAGAATTTGGTACTTCAGAAGGCAACGGGTCACCATTTGGTGCTTTCTTTGGATCTAGCACAGATGGTGAAATTCAAACCTATGAACATGATGCCATGGCTATCAAACCACACACTAATGATGATTTTGAATCATTGCAGATAGTCTACCATGCTGAAACACAAAATTTAATGGTGACCTATCAGTCAAAAGTATGGTCCTATCACATCACTGATGAGGATTTGTTAACCAATCCAATATCGCTTGTTTTTTCTGCGTCAACGGGTACCAATCATAACTTGCAACAATTAATGATTGAACGCAACGACTACCACCCTTATACCACCTCGCTAAGGATTAACTATCTCGATGAGCAACAACATCCCCTCGCAGCTTCACAAACTATTTCTGGTGATTTGAACACACCTTATCACACAAAGCCCCTATCATTACCCGGTTTTAAGCTCGCGTCGCAACCAAATAATGCCAACGGCATTTTTACGTATCATGACAACCGTAGCATTAATTATTATTACGAACCTTTAACGCAATACGTTACGATTAACTTTGAATATCAAGGCAAAATACTACGCAAGGCTATTTTTTCTGGACACACTGGCGAACAAATTGATTTTTCACCAGTGTCCACTCTGGCACAATTAAAAGACTATACAATGTCTCAAACTGACTGGCCCGGCAGCTTTGTTTTGCCAAAGGATAATAACACCACTTGGCATTTCACAATTCACCTCGAAAAGAATGCCAGTCAACCCGTCAACAACAGTACGATTTCCCAGCACACTGATCGCGTTGCAGACCCATTCCTCTCACAAGCACAAATAAGACCGCAACCAAATCCAAGCAACACACAATCAACGCCTAAGGCGTCATCAGCTAGTCAAGCAGCTACTGAAAATGCCACGTCGCAATCTAAAAAACCAACCAGCAGCAAACAATCACCCGCTGTCACAACGCCAAAAAAGAAACATGTGATCTCCAAAAATCAACCATACGCATTATTTCAAGATACAGTAAGTGATTTTAACGAAATGACACAGCCTAATTTTCAACCAAGCCCGGCAAGTGAATCATCTTCATTCACTCAAGTCGTCACACTATTAGCTCACTACACACTACTAGCCGAACGTTAAGATAATTATTTGCTATCAAAAAGCCTAAAAAAAAGCCACATATCTGCGACAGTTACTTTATCTTTCAGATATGCATTGCTTCTTTTTAGGCTTTTTTTATTTAATTCTTGTTAGTTTGATTACGACGGCGCTTCCAAATATAGGCACCCAGAGCTAGTATGATAGCGACAATCAAGACGATCCACCACCAATTGAAGCCTTCGTCATGGACAATTGTAATATCCTTGGCGTTCACATCAGTCGCTTCTTTGGTTATTATGGTAAAGTTTTTCTTGAAATGCCAAGTGTTTTTTTCAGATTTTACAGTCATATTCATTGTATAACGACCCGCTTTAAAGGCATGTCCCTTTAAATTGATTGGGTAGTTAAAAATCGAACTCGGTGCAATCTTCATATCACTTTTCTTAGATTCATAGAGCACTTTACTGCTGTTAACACGCGTTACTTTTGATGTCACAGATACTTTCTTAAGATATGTTTCGGAAGTATTATGCAATTCGGAAATGATTGCATTGCGTGCATCAATTTGACCAGCGGTTACCTTAGCCAAATTCAATTTTTCAGCTACGGTTGAATCCTGTTTTGTTTGTAGCAAAACACCAATTGCGTAGGCGTATCGATTCGAATCGTTACACCGCTTTTTTTGTTACTATTACTTTGGGTAGCTTCAGCTTGTGTCACCGTAATACCCCCGGCCACTACACCATCCCAGTTTTTATCTGGAATAGCCAATTTCACTTCCAATTTTTTTGAGCTATTGGCAGGAATTTCTACTGATTTAGGTAGGGTCGCAATTTTTGCCATATCAAACGGTGCTGACTTATCTAGTTTGTTCTTAGATGGGGCATATTCTACGACACCGTTGATGTTTGTTTTGGCAGCGCTGACCGCTGTGTTCACAGTTTGTGGTTTATTACTGGTATTGACTACGTTAACAATGAGCGTCTGTTCATCTTTTGGCTTAACCAACAAATCAAAATATGAAATATCGTTTGATCGTTGATTTTCTGGCAAAACAGCGCTCACACGCAAACCAACACTATTATCTTCCGCATTAGCGGTACTTAATAATGGTGTCATCGTCATTGCAGTTGCTACAAAAATCAGTCCTATTTTTTTAAAATTCATCGCCTATTCCTTCTATATTGAGAGTTTATGCTTTTATTATAGACAATGATTGTGGCGGATTTTTGCGCGTTTTGTGAATTAATTAAGACCAAAATATAGACAAAAAAAATCCAAGCAGCATAACACAGCTTGGACGTTTGTATTTTAGATTTATTTTAGTACTTTAGCAGCTTCCGTTTTCACTTCATCAGAAGACATTTTTTCAAATGCTTTCAAGTGCTTCAAAGTTGACAAAGTATCTTTGTTGCTGGCTTCCATGAAATGATTCCATAGTGCATCACGTAGTGGGGTTTTGTCCTCGCTCCAACTAAATACTTCATTCATTGGAATATCTAACGTTTCGAATTTTTCATCTGCCATGATTTATGGCCCCCTTTTCTTAACTCCGTTATAGTTCTTTTTTGGCTAAAATGCAAACTTCTTAACTTGTCCTAGCTTGCTAACTATGTCACAATGGAGTATAAGAGAGGTCCTATACCATAGGACTGCATTAACATGGAGGAGCGTAATATGATTCAGTTAACTGACATCAGCAAAAAATTCGGCGCACATACTGCCGTTGCTGATATGAATATGACTTTAACGCCCGGAAAAGTCATGGGTCTCATCGGCCAAAATGGTGCGGGAAAGACGACCACATTTCGTATGATTTTGAACTTTATTGAGCCTACTTCCGGCAGTATTTTGTGGGATGATCACCCAATCACCCAGCTAGACAAACAACGAATTGGTTTTTACCAGAAGAACGTGGTTTATACCAAAAGCGTACAGTCGAAGAACAAGTTTTGTACTTTGCTGAATTGCATGGTATGTCGCGTGCTGATGCAAAATCATCGTTAATTCAGTGGATGAAGCGTTTAGATGTTGTTGGCAAACCAACAGATAAGGTTCAGACTTTATCGAAAGGTAACGCACAAAAAGTTCAGATGATTGCATCTTTGATTTTTGAACCAGACTTCATTATTTTGGATGAACCTTTTTCAGGCCTTGACCCAGTCAACACCAGTCTCATGATGTCAGAAATTATCCGTATGCGTGACAATGGTGCTATGATCATTTTTTCAAGTCACGACATGAGCAATGTCACAAAAATTTCTGATGACTTAACGATGCTTAAAAACGGTAAAACAGTCTTACAAGGACCAGTCCAAAACATTCGTGAACAATTTGGACGGACACGCATTTATGTTGAATCGCCAACAACAGCCACTGAACTGGCTGCAATTGAAGGCGTCGCCACCGTCACTAAACAAGGTACCGGCTTTGATTTAGTTTTATCTGATGAAGCTGCTGGACGTCGCGTCTTTGAATTAGTAACGCGAAATGGTTATATTCCAGCGTTCAGCCAACAACCACCGACATTAGATGACATTTTCCGTCAGGAGGTCGCTATTCATGATTAAACAACTTAATATTGTCATTAAAGATACGCTAAGAGCTAACTTCAAATCACGTGGCTACTGGATTTTGGTATTATCTCCCTTAATTTTTGTAGCCGTTATTGGTTGTGTCGCCTTTGGTGTAACACAACTGCAGGGCAACACAACGCCCACAGTGGCCGTTATCGGACAAGCAAGTGAACGGGTTCCTTTTGTTCAATCAGCAAAAAATTTGGACATGAAGATATCCAAAATCACTAACGAAAAACAAGCTGATAAAGCATTAAAATCAGAAAAATTGGGTGGTGTCTTAACTTTAAAGTCAGATTTAGCGACACTGACAACCCAACCAAAAAGTGACCAAGTACCAAAAGACGATATCGCCACTATTTTAAATCAACTCTCACAAGCCAAAAAAGCCACGCAGTATGGCTTAACTGCTGCACAGACAGCTGATTTCATGAAGCCTGTTAACTTCAAAACCGTTGTGCAACAAGCAAATCAGTCTGAAAGTGGTGACAATACTGAGGGTGCGAATTACGCCATCGCTGTTGCGATTGGTGTTATTACTATGATTGTGGTAATGTGGTATACCTCAATGATTGCCAACGCGATCGCCAACGAAAAATCGTCACGTATCATGGAAATTTTGTTGGCAGCCACTTCTGCTCGCATTCAGTATTTTGGTAAATTAATTGGCGTGTTTCTATTAGCCTTGACGCACATGCTGATTTATCTTATCGCAGGATTTGCTACTGTTATTTTTTTGAAAGATAATGTTTTTGTCAAAATGATCACGTCTAATCTAAATGGTGTGACAACTGGCTTTATGCTCTACGCGTTAGCCTTTATACTCATTGCTGTTGCCTTATATTTGGTACTGACGGCTATGGTTGCTTCATTGATTAACGACAACGCACAAGTGCAACAAGCCATTCAACCTATTTCATTTTTAGCGATGATTGGCTATATGTTTAGTTATTTCATGACGTTTATGCCTAATAATATCGCTATTCGCGCATTAAGTTATGTCCCATTTGTTTCACAATCCATGATGCCAGTGCGTCTGGTCACCCACGTTGAGGGTTGGCCGACTGCCTTGGCTTCACTTGGTATTTCATTTGTTGCCCTAATCCTATTAGCTTGGTTTGGACAAGGTATTTATGCCAAAAATGTCTTATCATATTCAGACGAACCGATTATGAAACAAATTACTGGAAGGTTTTTTAGAAAATGATTAATGTTAAAGAACAAAGTGTCACTGCGTTACAAGCCATGCTACGCGCCGGTGAAATAACGTCAGTTGCTTTGGTTGAAAGCTATTTAGCACGGATTAAGCAACTCGAATCAGCGCCTTACCATCTCAATGCCATTAGCGATTTAAACCCCAATGCTTTAGACGAAGCTTTAGCTGCAGATAATGCTAGGCTTAAAGGTCAGGTGACCCCAAAACAGTTATTGTTTGGCATTCCAGTTTTAATAAAAGATAACATTGATGTCGCGGGTATGCCAACATCAGCTGGTTCACTAGCCTTAGCAGATAATATTGCTAAATCAGATGCGACAATTGTCCAGCGTTTGCGATCAGCCGGTGCTATTATTTTGGGTAAAAACAATCTTTCTGAATTTGCTCATTTTATGAGCAATACGCAACCTTCTGGCTTCTCTTCTCGTGGTGGACGTGTCATCAATCCAATTATGCCAGATATCACGCCAAGTGGCTCTTCTTCCGGCTCAGCAGTTGCTGTGGCTGCCAGCATGGCCACAGTAGCTGTTGGCACGGAGACTAATGGTTCTATTTTAGCACCCGCTCATATGAATAGTATTGTTGGTTTAAAGCCAACTCATGGTCTACTACCAAATGATGGTATACTGCCGCTAGCTGAATCACAAGATACTGTTGGTCCAATGGGACGTACAGTATCTGACACTTTTGCACTATTTGCAGCATTAAATCAATATAATCAAAATCAAAAACTAGTCCCTGTGATGAAGTCACATTTAAGCGTTCTATCTTCACTAAAATGGACCACGTCATTACACGAAGCAGTTTCTGATTATGTGGATCACTACGATCGCGTTGACATGCCGGAAGAACAACCAAATGATGACGACGAAAAAGCAGTCTTCTTGTCGGAATTTCAGCATGGCATAAACAGCTATCTCACAACACACAGCACTAGAATGAACACTCTTCAAGATATCATTAATTTCAATCAAGCCGATATCCAAAAACGTGCACCTTTTGGACAAGAATTACTAGAAAAAGCACTTCTTGCTGGCGACGCCACCCAAGAAAAGCCACGTGTCCAAGACATAGCACGACGGTTGCTTGATACTATGCTCAAAGATAACAATGTTTTACTTGGTGATGACACCAAACTAATTAATCTTGCTGCGATTGCCGGTTATCCTAGTTTAACAGTACCTACCGGCAGTAGTGATGACCTCTACTTTCATGGCCTCTCAAGTGTGATTATGGTCGCTAAGCCCTTCAATGAGATTGCTCTCAAAGTCATTGGCGAATCAATTGAATCTCATCATCAACGTTTAATACCGGAGTTTTAGCATGACCAACACCCCTTATTTTTTAACTAATCCAACATGGTTTCGCTACGAAACCCACACAGCGCCAAATGGTATGCCGTTTGAACGATTCGAATTAACAGCTTCTGCAACACCGTCTGCCATTGACAGTTTTAAAAAAACGATGCTGAGCGTTGCTCAAGATAGTGCTATCGAACCAGATAATCTCAACCGATTTCAGCAAGCACTAGCAGCAGCCGAAAAGCAATTTTTATTTGAAGAAGCTAACGACTTATCGTTAATTGCAAGTCAGGCAGAACAAATTTTAATTGCAAGCGCCATTCGAACTTATCAACTATTAGAAGACGACTTTAGCGCACCAACAACATTTATTTTTCAACCAAGAATCGGGTTTCTGTATCGACGATTTTTAAAGCAACATAATCAGCGTATTAATGATGAAGCGCTCACCCAATTTATCATCGCACAAGACCAATTACTTAAATAATCGCAAAGAAAAAACCAACTCATAAATTGCAGCTGGTTTTTTTAGACTATAAATAAGTTTGGGCGTATATGCTTTAATAATTCAATAACAATCGTTGGTAGTATTGATAAGACCAAGATTACCGACCAATGAGCAATTGAAAGCCCTGTTAAGCCGAATAATGTCTGTGTCAGTGGTACTAACGAAATAGCCAAAGTAATCAATGTCGCGATTATCGCCATATTGACTAGCGACTTATTGGCACCATAGCTGATTGCAAACAGCGTTTTTTCTGATCGAATATTAAAGACGTGCCAAATCGAAGTTAACGATAAGATGATAAATGCCATTGTTTGTCCAACTTGTTCATTAGGTTGTAATCCGCCCAATATTACGTTTTGCCCCATCCAAATGGCAATTAGCGTCACAACCGCAAACAATATTGCGTTCAACCCAATTTGTCGATCAAGCCCTTGTCCAAATAACTTGGCATTTTTGGGCATTGGCGGTTGGTTCATAACATTTGTCAACATTGGTTCTCGACTCAGTGCAAAACCCGGTAATCCGTCGGCCACTAAGTTGATGAACAGCAAATGAACCGGTAACAAAGGTGAACCCCAGCCTAACAACATGGCAATTAAAATCACTAATAGCTCAGAAATGTTAGCACTCAATAAGAAATTAATTGTTTTGCGGACTTTAACATAAACACCACGTCCTTCAGAAATGGCGTTAATAATCGTCGCAAAATTATCATCTGTCAAAATAATATCTGATGCTTCACGGGCCACGTCTGTTCCTGTTTCACCCATAGAAATACCTACATCAGCGGCTTTCAAGGCTGGTGCATCGTTAACACCGTCACCAGTCATTGCAATCGTCGCATCCTGACGTTGCCATGATTTGATAATTCTGATTTTATCTGTTGGTGTCACACGCGCATAAACGCTATAACTTTGTATGTTGTCATCTAATTCTTGATCGGACAACTTAGCTAATTCTGAGCCGGTAATTGTTTGGTCACCCTCACGCAAAATGCCAATTTCACGAGCAATTGCGCTGGCTGTTTCGACGTGATCTCCAGTAATCATAATGGTACGTACACCGGCTTGTCGTGCTTTTTCGACGGCTGGCGCTGATTCAGGTCGTGGTGGATCAATGATACCAACCAAACCGACCAAAGTTAAATCCTGCTCATAGAAAGCTTGTGTTGGCTCTTCTGGCATGACATCAAAGTTTTTGTGTGTAATTGTTAGAACACGCAATGCCTGTTCACCAAATATTTTGTTCACTTGCTCAGCTCGTTGATGATTGCCATGCTTAACCATTGGCAATAAAACATCAAACGCGCCTTTTGTGATTGCTATGTAGCCACCTTCTGGACGTTTGTGAACAGTGGTCATCCGCTTCTTTGTCGAGTTAAATGGTACTTGATCGACAAGAGGATATTGTGATAAAAGATGTTCACGTGACGTTTCTGATTCAATAGCACGTACCAAGGCCACTTCAGTTGGCAAGCCGTCGTAGACCTTTTGATCATCCACTGATTTAACAGAAACGTTTGTCGACAGGGCGGCTAATGATAGCACTTCCTGAGCTGAAGTATCTAAACCATCAGCGATATCCAACAAATCGTCGTGCTGATCATGCCAAACTTTTCGAACAGTCATTTTATTTTGTGTTAGGGTACCTGTTTTATCAGACGCAATAATATTGGTCGTCCCTAATGTTTCAACGGCTGGCAAACGACGAATGATGGCGTGCTTTTGCGCAATCCGTTACACACCAAGCGCCAATGTCATCGTCACAATAACAGCCAAAGTTTCAGGCACTACCGCAACTGCCAATGAGATGGCTGTCAAAAAGATGTGCTTAAGATCCATGCCTTGTGAAATGCCTAGTCCCAAAACAATCACAGCAGCACCAATCGCTAACCAAGAAATGTTTTTACCTAATTGTACTAATCGACGTTGCAAAGGTGTCAACGGTGTCTTAGACTCATTACGTAACAGGCTGGCAATTTTACCCATTTCTGTTTGCATACCAACAGCTGTAACCACTGCACGACCGTGTCCATTGACGATTGTTGTCCCACGATACACCATTGTAATACGTTCACCCAAATCAATGTTATTGTCTGAATCAAATGTCGCATTTGCATCTTTTTCAACAGGTAAACTTTCGCCAGTTAATGCCGATTCTTCAGCTTGTAATTCAACTGATTCAATCAAACGCGCATCAGCAGCAATGGCACTACCATTTTCAACCACTAAGACATCCCCTAAAACGACGTCATCAGCGTCAATTTGCACAATATGACCATCGCGCAAAACTTTCACTTGGGTGCGGTTTAAATTTTGGAGTGCCGCTAAGGAATCTTCTGCTTTACCTTCTTGGACAATGGCCAATGCAGAATTGATGACGACGATACCTATAATTAACAAACTTTCAAAATAATTACCGCTTGATTCTAAATAGGTTGCAACAAATGAAATCACCGCTGCAATCAATAAAATAATGGTAGCAACGTCATTTAAACTGAGTAATATTTTTTTAAATAATGAAACTTTTTTCTCAGCATCAAATACGTTAGCACCATTTTCTTGCCGACTTTGTGTCACCTGTTGTGATGATAAGCCATTTTGCACATTAACTTGATGTGCTGATATTGTTTCTTTAATACCCTTTCGGAACGCTTCCATTTAGTGTCCTCCTGTTGGTTTACTATTAATGGGAAGATTATAAAACTACATGATGTAGCCATGACACGTTTTCCCCAGCGCTGTCATGTTGGCAGTTGCATACTATCTCGTGCAAGCACTTCCGTACAAAATGAGTTTGACTGCATAAAACAATCGCTATCATGATGTGCTGTGCAAATAAAAATGAACCATCGTCATCTTAATTAGTCATTGCATTTGTTAATGTCACTCACTGTCAAAATTTAATTCTTGTGGATATCATGAGATAATGATAAAAAAAGAATAAAAATGATTACTTTTATAATTAGTATGATACTTATATTGTAACATATATACCTAAACGTTGTAATATATCACGGAATTTTATAAAAAAATTCAACACCATTAAAAAAAATAGTGACATGATGTCGCTATTTTTTGGACTGCAATATTGCTTTAATCAACGCTTCTTTCAGGAGACTGCCACGTCCCCTTACCCATGCCAGCGTAAACCGACAACAACGCGGGTATGAACTGTGTAATAATTGTCAAAGGATTTACAATCCAATAAAACAATAGGTATAATGGCGCAAACATGAAGTAATTCAACTTACTACCATTATCATCAACTAGTAGCGCAATAAATATTTGCACAGTACCCACAACAATTTGTAAGGTCATGACAATCAACGAAATACCAATGGTGCCACCCAAGGCATAAAAATCCCCGCTCAAAAATTCTGTAACTAATCGATAGGCTAAATAAATTGACATAATTAGCCATGAAAACGACCAAGCAATCGTTAAAAATTGATCAAATAACATCATAATAACTTTAGGACGCTTAAATGAAGTCAATAGATTAGTGAATAACACTTCAATGCCACCCTTTGCCCAACGTTTCCGTTGACGGTATAAATCTCTCAATGTTGTTGGCACATTCATATAAAATTTAACATCTGGGGCGAAACCAGCATCATAGCCATTCAAAGAGTGATCAAACGCTATACTAATGTCTTCCGTCGCGCGATCTTCTCTGAAACCACCAACCTCTTTTAAAGCAGCCATTGCATACAATGTCGTTGCGCCGGAATAAGCGTACATTGTGCCCGTCATGGCGACCTGAGCACGTTTGATAATACCAACTATGGAACTAAATTCGACAACTTGAGACTTTGCTAAAGCATTTTCACGATTGGCAACATCCATATTAGCTGTCACGCCGCCATAATTATGCCCGTAAAAATAGTCTAATAATCGCTGCACACCATTAGCCTGCAGAATCGTATCAGCATCAATTGAGAGCAAATAAGCAGTTTTGTTTGGGTCAGCTAATTCATCAATTAATTTAATCGCATAATTTAAACTATCAGCTTTTCCCTTGTTTTGGTCTTTCGTGTATACTCTAACACCTGCCATTGTGGCAATTTTGACCGTTTCATCACTACTGTTATCGTCAATAACCATAATATGGTCGTTATCCAACCCTTGATTTTTGACTGACTGAATCGTTGTTAGTAAGGTTTTTTCTTCATTATAGGCTGGAATCACAGCAAAAACTTCATCTAAATCGTGATTTTGTTTTGGAAATTCATGATTTCTCTTACTCAAAATTAAATAAAAGAGTAAGCCACACGACCATTTGAGTGCCCCTAAAACAGGATAAATCGCTAATAAGATTAAAATGATTTCAATTGTTAGTAACATTTTTTGTAGCGCTCACTTTCTTAACTGCAAGATTGTGACTAAAGGTCATCAACGCCGTATACAATAATGTCACTGCAGTCGCTACCAGAATAACTTGTCGGATTAATGCCACAGTATTCATATTAGGATGGAACGGAAACCCAACACTATTGATAAAGCCTTCAGATAACATCACATACGAATGATGAGCAAATATGACAAATAATATCCATACCACAGCACTCATGATGATTGCACCAATCGTTAAGCGTTTTCTTATTTTTTGTTTATTATTTTGTTGCATCTTAATTTCTCCAGATTCTTGTCAAATGTGGCAATATATTATTCTTACAAGAACAATATGTCACCAACTTTAGGCTTGTTTGTGTGTCTGATAACACAATGATACCAATTGAATTTGCGCTACTTGCGACATGAATGCTAAGAAATCGTGAAGAGAAGAGAATTAATTATGAATTGTATGATTATTTTTCATTTGATATCGTTAGCAATGTTTAGGTGCTACTATCATCACAAAAAAAGTTTGACCAATTGCCTGATACAATCGGTCAAACTTTTTAAATTGTCGATGATAATTATTGATACCAACTATCAACTAACTTTTTGTGTTTTTTAATCCAATCAGCCGCCGCCTGTTTAGGAGATTTACCATTTTGAATTTCTAACATGACTGATTCCATGTCATCTTTCGTCCAATGGAATTTGTCTAATACTTGATAAGCTTTTGGATCTGATGATTTGAGCTTTTTACTAACAATAGTATTAATTGTTTCTGAAGAGCCAAAAGTGTTTTTAGGATCTGCCAAATACTTTAAGTGATACTTACCAAACATCCAGTGTGGTGACCACCCTGTTACGACAATATCTTGTTTATTTTTATAGGCTTTCGCCAAAGCAGACACCATAGCACCAGATGATGATGATGACAAATTCCAACCCGAAAGGTTCGGATAAGCCTTCAGCGTCTTCTCAGCAGTTGCCATTTCTCCTGCTCCGGGTTCAATACCAGTGATTGTTTTATTAGCTTGCGTGGTTAAATCACTAATTGAGTTTGCTGACATATAATCCGGCACCACTAAGCCGGTTTTGACACCTTTTAGGTTTGGTCCCAAAAGTGTCACATCGTTTTTATATTTTTGATAAAGGGCTTTGTGGGTGTTTGGTAGCCATGCGGACACAGAAACATCAACTTGATTATTTGCCAATGATTGCCATAAAACAGCATTATCTAATGGTGTCAAAGTAACATCATAACCATGCTGACGAAGTGATTCAGCCAGAACATTTGATGAAGCCACTTCAGAATCCCATTCGACGTAACCAATGTTAATTTTTTGACCAGTCGTTTGACTAGTTGTCATGGCATTAACTGTACCACCAGCAACGATAGCGAGCAAAGCAACGACAATTGTCCAACGACGCCATGGCTTGAGTGGCGCTTTTTGTCCGGGTTTTGTATTGAACTTTTGTGCGAATCGATCAATAATGATGGCTAAAATAACTAGTCCTAATCCATTCACAAAACCAGAACCAACATCAGCGTGTTGCACCGCCGACAAAACTCCACGACCAAGTCCAGGCGCACCAATCATAGAAGCTGTTACAACCATTGATAAGGCTAACATAATCGTTTGGTTAGCTCCAGCCAGAATTGTATTTTTGGCATTTGGTAACTCTAACTTAATCAGCTTTTGCCACGTTGTTGAACCAAACGAGTCTGCTGCTTCAACTAAATCAACTGGTACTTGACGAATACCTAAGTTAGTCATACGAACCATTGGCGGTAAGGCGAAAATAATTGAGGCAAAAACGCCTGGTACGACACCAATACCGAAGAAAGCAACGGCCGGAATTAAGTAAACAAAGCCAGGCATTGTTTGCATAAAGTCCAAAATTGGCTGTACAACAGCAGCCGTTTTTGGCGATTTGGCCATTAAAATACCTAAAGGAACACCAATAATTAATGACACAACTGATGCCATCAATACCAATGTCACTGTATTCATCAAATCAGACCAAAGTCCTTGGTTGGCAATTAACATTAAACCCAAAGCAGCAAAAATGGGAAAACCATATTTTTTAGTGGTCATTGCAAATGCTAACGCTGTGATACCAATAATCATCAATGGCATCGGCACCGCCATCAGCGCACTTGTGATGGTGTCCATAATTGCTTGACCGCCTTGCTGAATTGCGTTGAAAAAGCCAGACAAATCGGTCGTTAACCATGAAACGAACCCACTAACCCAATCTTCAAGTGGCAGTTTTGGAATATTTATCAGATTATGCGTTGTCATCACTGTCTCCCTCCGTATCTGCTAACGCCTTAAGCACAGCACCACGAATGATAACCCCTCTCAAACGATTATCATCATCAATAATAGCCACTGGTGTTTGGGCATCATAAATAATCGGCATGATATCAGATATCAATGTATCTGGCTTGACAGTCGGCATTTCAACAACAACATCAGCCAGTGGCAATTTTTCACGTCGAGCTGAAACCGCTGCTTCAGATGACAAATAACCGACAAATTGACGGTGGCGGTTAACCGCCACAACACCAGAGACTTCTTCAGCAGACATCTTACGAAGCGCAACAGTTGGACCATCAACTGAAATATTAGAGGTCAATGCCGGAATCATAATACTATCAGCCGTCAAAACCTTAGTACGGTCAACATCACCAACGAAAGTTTTAACATAGTCGTTGGCAGGATTAGTCAAAATTTCTTCTCCAGTGCCAACCTGTTGTAACTGACCATCTTTCATGATGGCAATATGGTCACCAATGCGCAACGCTTCGTTCAAGTCGTGCGTGATGAAAATAATTGTTTTTTGAACATTCGCCTGCAAATCCAATAATTCGTCCTGCATTTGACCACGCACTAGTGGATCTAATGCCGAGAAAGCTTCATCCATCAACAAAATGTCAGGATCATTGGTCAGCGCACGTGCTAAACCGACACGTTGTTGCATACCACCAGATAACTGGTTAGGATACTGATCCTTAAATGATAATAATTGTGCATTATCCAACGCCTGTTCCGCACGTTGACGACGTTGCGCTTTTGGCACACCTTGAATTTCTAATCCAAACTCTGTATTTTCCAGTAGTGTACGGTGTGGAAATAGACCAAAGTTTTGGAAAACCATGCTCATCTTTTTGCGACGAATTGATAACATTTGTTTTTTTGTCAAATTAGTAATTTCTTGACCATCAATGAATAGTTGGCCATCTGTCGGTTCAATTAACCGGTTTAACAAGCGAATCAGCGTTGACTTTCCTGATCCGGAAAGCCCCATGATGACAAATATTTCGCCCTCTTCAATTGACATGTTGATGTCATAAACACCAACTGTACTCCCTGTCTTTTCGACAATTTCATTTTTGCTTTTGTTTTGCTTAACCATTTTGAGTGCCGCTTTAGGGCGCTTACCAAAAATCTTGGTTAAATGTTTAATTTCTACTTTAGACATTTTTTAGCATGCACATCACACAGTGATTGAGATAAAATACCACTGCATGCGCCACATTCCTCCTTGATTCTTTTCGAATTTAACTATAAAATAAAGTGACAACCCATTGCATTTATTAGGTTGTTACTTCAAGTGACAACTTATATTTTTACACAGATTGCCACTTGTGTCAAATTTTTAATTATTAGGATAATATAAAATGCCAAAAATCAGAGAACCGCGTTACCGAAAAATTGCTTTTCTTATTGCAGAAAAAATTGTTAATAATGAATACCGTGTTGGTACTAAACTCCATGCGCGCTCGACGCTATCAACTACATTTGGCGTGTCTGCGGAAACAGCTCGTAAAGCAATTAATGTCTTGTCAGATTTGGATATTGTGCGTGCCGTTCATGGTAGTGGTGTCGAAATTTTGTCACGGGAAAAAGCCAAGTCATTTTTGAATCAGGCAGCAGAAACGACTAACATTCAAAATATTCATGTTCAAATCAATGATCTCATTGATGAGCAAAAATCTGCACTAGACAATTTGTCAGGCGCATTATCAACATTATTTGAACAAACACAACGTGTCCAACAGCACAATCCACTCACACCCTATGAATTAGTGTTAGAGCAACCAAGCGCAAAGTTAAACCAATCAATTGGTAATTTAAATCTGTGGCAAAATACCGGTGCCACCGTCATTGGCATTTTGCACAATGAAGATCTCATCGTTTCACCCGGTCCGTACGCCGTCATTGAAACCGGTGACACGCTATATTTCGTTGGTAATGATACCAGTTACCAAGCCGTCCAACATTTCTTCTATCAATAAAAAAACGATTTGATGTCGATCAAATCGTTTTTTTACGCGACCACAGCTGTTGACAGAGCCAAGCGCATCATATCCTGAAATGCAGTCTCGCGCATTTTAGCATCAGCGTATTTTTGAGTCACTAAATTGTCACTCACTGTCAAAATACTGAGCGTTTGAACATGATATTTAGCGCCAATCAAGAATAAACCAGCTGACTCCATTTCGACAGCCATAACACCGTACTGCGCCAATTTATGATTATCAATTTCATCATTATAGAAGCGATCAGCAGCAAAAATATTACCAACACGCACAGGAATATTAAGTTGTTTAGCAGATTGATGCGCTTGACACAACAAATCAAAATTAGCTAAAGGTGCAAAAGCAATTGATTGTCCAAAAGTGGCTTGTAAGACATTGGAATCTGTTGAGGCCCCTTCGGCTATCAAGACATCCCCAATTTCTAACTCAGGTAATAAACCACCAGCTGTGCCAACACGAATTATTTTTTTGACACCAAAATCTTGAATAAGCTCTGTGGCATAAATTGATAATGACGGAATTCCCATGCCAGAACCTTGCACACTAACCCGCACGCCTTGATAAGTCCCTGTATATCCAAACATGTTACGAACCGTGTTGTATTGGGTGACATCCGACAAAAGGTTTTCAGCGATAAACTTTGCCCGTAAAGGATCGCCCGGTAATAATACGACTTCTGCAATGTCACCTTGTTTTGCATCAATATGTGTACTCATTGTAATTCTCCTAAAAAACTTGTCCCATTGTCTAGTTGCCCACCAAAATTATCTAAAATTGTTGCCCCAAGGTCAGCAAATGTTCGGCGTCTGCCTAACGTTTTCCCGCATTTAATCAGTCTTGGTGAATAGCTCAACAATGGTACCACTTCACGTGTATGATCAGTACCATGAAAAGTCGGGTCATTGCCATGATCAGCTGTAACCATGATGAGATCATCGTGATTCATCTTACCTAACACATCACCAAGCTCTTGATCAAATGTCATTAAAGCACGTCCGAAACCAATTGGATCCCTGCGATGACCATACATAGCATCAAAATCGACTAAATTAGTAAACACAAAACCCTTTGGTGTAGTCTCCATCACATGCAGCAAGTGGACCATGCCATTATCATTGCTGTCATTATGATAAGTCGTATCAATTCCCTCACCGGAAAAAATATCCTGAACTTTACCAATACCAATCACTGGTACACTCATTTTTTGTAACCTTGTCAATACGGTATTGCCAGTGGGCTTCAGAGAAAAATCACGCCGATTGGCCGTACGCTTAAAATCACTCGCATCATGACCCACAAACGGTCTAGCGATTACCCGTCCCATTTGATAGGGTGGCTGATTAACTAATGTACGTGCATACTCACAAATTCGATATAGTTCAGTTACTGGCACAACGTTTTCATGCGCTGCAATTTGTAACACCGAATCTCCAGATGTGTAGACAATCAGTCCGCCAGTTACCATCTGTTCTTCACCATAGTCCTTTAGCGCTTCTGTCCCCGAATAGGGTTGATTCAACAAAATTTTCCGATTTGCAAATTCAGAAATTTTGCTTACCAGCTCATCTGGAAAGCCATTTGGAAATGTTGCTAAGGGTTGCTTAACCGGTAGGCCCATCATTTCCCAATGACCATCCATGCTATCTTTGCCTGCTGATATTTCTTGCATAGTCCCAAAATCACCAATTGGCCGACTCTCAACAGCAACACCTTGCAGACCGCCTTTGTGTAAATTAGCTAGTCCCATTGCTTGTAAATGTGGCAAATGCAACCGACCATGATACACTTGCGCAACATGCCCGATCGTGTCAGCGCCAACATCATTAAAGGTAGCTGCATCAGGTGCCGCGCCAGCACCCACCGAATCCAAAACAATGACCATAATCCGTTTAAAAGGCTTCATGCTTGAACCTCCTTTGTCACGTGACTGCATATATTGGGATAAGATTTTTGCGTACCACGCGCCATGACAGACAGCGCAGCATAGGCATTAGCTTGAGCAATTGCTGCATCAAGTGACTGACCTTGAGCAAAATAATGTGCAAACGCACCGACAAACGCATCACCTGCACCGGTGGTATCAATGGCATTAACATTTTGACCATCAACTAGTGTTTCTTTCTGGCCTGCCGTCATCCAAAGCGCACCACGTTCGCCCATTGTCACAATGACATTTGCCACGCCAAATGACAACAAACGTCGCGCCGCAGATTTGGTTTCCTGAACTGTTGACACTGGCATATTGGTAATAGCAGTAAGCTCAGATTCATTAGGAATCAGATAATCAACCATTTGCAAAACGTCTAACGGTAATTTGTGCGCCGGTGCAGGGTTATAAATAATTGGAATATTATATTTTTTTGCCAAATGAATGGCCTTAATATTAGTTGGCATGGGTATCTCTTGTTGCAGCACAATAACCTTTGCTTGTTTTATCAAGTCGATTTTATCCAACAATACTTCTGGTGTGAGTTCAGTGTTTGCACCCTGCACAATCAAGATACGGTTGTCACCGTTACTTTCGACAAAAATTGGTGCCACGCCGTTGCTCTGATTTCCTGTTAATACACCACTGATGTCAATATGATTGGCCACAAAATTGGCACGTGTTTTTACGCCAAAGCCATCATTGCCAACACACGTTAGCATTGCAACCCGAGCGCCCAATCGACTGGCTGCTACTGCTTGGTTGGCACCTTTACCGCCAAATCCCATCTCAAAGCTTGGTGCTTCAACTGTCTCGCCTTTATGCGGTAAACGCTCAACATAGCTGATTAAATCCATTACATTTGACCCAATGACTAATACATCAATATCTTTTACCATATTATTCTCCAATTCCAGTCGTAACCGTAAATGACTGTGTTTTACCAGCCGCAAGATGAATCAAAGTACCTGCTTGACTAGCAGCGTTATACCCATCAGGGTGACTAGTACCCGGAATGGCAAATGCCGCTACTTGTTGATCAGGATTATTTAACAACCACCTCGTAACAAACGGTAATTCTTTTGTGTTAAATGACGTAACAAATGTCGGTCCATTTGGTAGTGACATTTTAAAAACAGCTCGGTCAACTAACGGACGCAAATCTGTTGACATGTATACAATTTCCGGGTCAAAACGACTACCATTATCTAGCACCTCAATGACTTCACCACTTGCTTGTAACGCTTGATTAAATGCCCGCCAGCTGGCTGTCGGTTTGACATGGGACGGGATTGATTGTCTTAATGTCAGTGCATTCTCTGGTATGTTAGCTGTCATCATTGCGCCATCCACATAGCAATAATTAAGATGATTCAAATATTGCAAAGGCATTGTTTGATAGTTGCTGAGATTAGTCACTTTTAATCCAATATCTATCAATGCTGAACCTGCGTGCATGATAACAGTATTATGGGTTCGATAATGATATCCAAATCCTTTTACATACTCGTACTCGCCGCCAATTATGATATTATCTTGGTCAATTTCTAAATAAATATGATCAAGTTTGGTCATAGGATATTCGCCATGCAATGAGTGAGTATCTGTCTCACTAGGCGTACCACTAGCTAAAACACCAGATGTAAATTGAAACATGCCATACGTATCGGTCACCTGCGTTCCTGAGTATGGTTTATCAAACGCTGATGTCATTTTCAGAGACAATTGATCAAAAACGGCATCCCAAATCATGAAACCTTGAAAAGGTAGTATCATAATGTAGCCACGATTATTACTAATTTTCAAGCCGGCAACGCCTGTATCATATTGCATGGTCGTCACCGTAAAATGCTCATCTTGATAAATGTTATAAGGTTCTTGGTCAAATAATTTCTCCGGCAAATTGATTCTTTGTGTCATTCTGTTGCGCCTCTCTTTCTTGCTGTACCATTGTCTTGGCAAACCAAGCGACAACGGCAAAAGCGATTAAATCAATGCTGAAACTAGTAGACATATCCGTCATATCAGCGACAGCACCTTGTATCAGTGGCAAAATCGCACCACCAACAATACTCATAACCAAAATAGCACCGGCTGTTTCACAATGAATTGGCACCTGAACCGTATTAATCGTTTCCGAATAAATAGTTGCCCAACCCGGTCCAAACAAGCCACTCACTAGCACTAAGGCATATAATGCTGAAACATCATGTACCAATGTGACGTAGAGCAACGCTACAATACCCATCACACCATACGACAGTAGAACATGAACCGCACCAAATTTTGGTATTAACAAGTTGGCAATAAATTTACCAACAAAGAAAGCAACATAGGCATAAATCATAAAATTACTAGCATATCGTTCATTAAAATGACTATTCAACGTCAAAGCAAGTCGAATTGTAAAGCTCCAAACCGCTGTTTGCATACCAACATAGAAAAATTCAACCAAAATGCCTTGTTTAAAAGGCTTGTTTTGCCATAAATACTTGAGTGTGTCCAGAAGCTTTGCATTTGGTTGTCCAACAGTTAGTGATTGCTGCCTTTTCTTTGGGTATTGTGTCAAAACCAAGATGATAAAAGCAACACCTAACACCACCAGCAAGCATTGATAAGGCAATAATGTATGTGCCAAAGCTTTGTGCCCAAATGAGAGTTTCTCGCTGGCGTTCATTCCTGCCATCTGTTGCGCCAAACTTTTTCCATTGCCAAAAATAAGATATTTTCCCAATATAATGCCTAAAATCGATCCCACAGGATAAAATGTTTGCGAAATATTGAGTCTCAGAGTGGCGTGTTGCTTAGGACCTAACAAACTAGAATAGGTATTGGCGCTAGTTTCCAAAAAACTCAACCCTGTTGCCAAAACAAATATTGCAATTAAAAATACGCTATATGTTCCCATTTGACTGGCTGGAAAGAACAATAGCGACCCGACCATGTACAGCCCGAGTCCAATTAAAATGGAAATTTTATAACTCGTTCTTTGAATCACGCGACTGGCTGGAATAGCCAGTACAAAATATCCCAAGTAAAATGCACTTTGTACAAATGCGCTGGCAACATTTGACAGCGTAAACACTGCTTTAAATTGCGTAATTAAAATATCGTTCAAACTAGCTGCAGCACCCCATAATGGAAACATGAGTGATAGTAAAATAAACTGAAAAGGTGGTGTTTTATTCAGGTAGCCATCTGCCTGAACAACTGCTTTTGTTTTAAATATTGTCATTATTTTCTCCTCCAATGTCACTATTTACATAGCATAGTTGACCTTTTGAGAGCGTACAATGACAATAATCGTCTTCACAAACATTTGTTCGTAATTCATCGCACTGATGTTCCCGACGAGCCGGTCATGATAGAATATTTTTTTCACAAAGTGTTGACATGCTATTGTTCATTTCCTCATATTTACGGGAATAATAACGATGATATCTAACTTATTAACCCTTTCAGTATCATTATATTATCTTGTTAATAAACGATTGGCACACCCAAATATTGACATTAAAAAAAGACACATCTCTATTAAGACGGCTTTGTACATTAATTCACATTATCATAGAAAAATTCTTCTTTATTTTTGAACAATTTTCAACTTATATTTTTAAACGTTCGTTTTTCAGCAAATTATAGATTTTAAAAAAGACAGATTTAGTTCATCATAAACTAAATCTGTCTTTTCAACTCATTTATTGTATTAGTTGTTATTTTTTCTTTTCAAGAGTGTTAACAAGCCTAGCAAACTTGTCAAAATCAAGCCACTTATTACAACATGGCCGTTATTTTGTGATGCACTCGTTTTTGGTAATTGCTTGTCTGTGCTTTCACTATGATCACTATTGATTTGCTGACCATCATTACTAGGATTAGCAACAGGTAGCACAACATCATTATCTTTGTTCTCTTTTATGTCGTCGATTGGGGATTTTTTCTTTTCCTCAACTTTTACGACAATGGCAACATCACCACCTGCGTCTGGTACAATGACCGGACCATAGGGTGTATCAATTGTAGTACCCGGTGCTACTGGACCGTATGGTATTTCTGGACCAACAGGATTACCATTTTCATCTTCTGGCACAATGTTGCCAGCTACTACATACTCTGGCACGTCTACGGCTGTCTTTTCATAGACCGCAATCCCTGGTACTTCTGAAGCGACCGTAACGACAATATCCCCACCATTTGCTGGTACTTCAACTGGGCCATACGGTGTGTTAATGATAATGCCTGGCGTCTCGATACCATGTGGCGTCACAATTCCAGAATTGGGTTCAAGTGGACCATATGGAATTTTGGGCCCGACAGAGTTACCATTCTCATCTTGAGGTACGATATTTCCTGCCACTACATACTCTGGCACGTCTACGGCTACCTTTTCATAGACCGCAATCCCTGGTTCATTTTCTGCTGGCAATGCAACGTGTTCTGGGACGTCTACGGCTGTCTTGATTGTCACAACCACATCGCCACCTGTCTCTGGGACAATTACTGGGCCGTATGGTGTGTCAATTGTTGTCCCTGGCTTAACTGGTCCGTATGGCATCTCTGGTCCTACTGGATTTCCTGCTGGATCTTTTGGCACAATGTTGCCAGCTACTACGTATTCTGGCATATCTACGGCTGAACCTTGCGCTTCTGGAACATCGGCAGCTACCTTTTCATAGACTGCAATTCCTGGTTCGTTTTCTGATGGTAATGCAACATGTTCCGGTATGTCCACGGCTACTTTTTCATAGACTGCAACTCCTGGTTCGTTTTCTGCTGGCAATTCAATGTGTTCTGGGACGCCCACGGCTGTCTTTTCATAGACCGCAATTCCTGGTTCAGTTTCAGCTGGCAGTTCAACATGTTCTGGGACGCCCACGGCTGTCTTTTCATAGACCGCAATTCCTGGTTCAGTCTCTGATGGTAATTCAATGTGTTCTGGGACGTCTACGGCTATCTTTTCATAGACCGCAATTCCTAGTTCAGTTTCTGCTGGCAGTTCAACATGTTCCGGTATGTCCACGGCTACCTTTTCATAAACCGCAAGCCCTGGTTCGTTTTCTGCTGGCAATTCAACGTGTTCTGGGACGTCTACAGCTACCTTTTCATAGACTGCAATACCTGGTTCAGTCTCTGATGGTAATGCAACATGTTCCGGTATGTCCACGGCTACCTTTTCATAAACCGCAAGCCCTGGTTCGTTTTCTGCTGGTAATTCAACGTGTTCTGGGACGTCTACAGCTACCTTTTCATAGGCTGCAATACCTGGTTCGTTTTCTGCTGGCAATTCCACATGTTCTGGGACATCGACGGCTGTCTTGATTGTTACTACCACATCGCCACCTGTCTCCGGGACAACCACTGGACCATATGGTGTGTCAATTGGTGTCTTAGGAGCTACTGGTCCGTATGGTATCTCTGGTCCTACTGGGTTTCCTGCTGGATCTTTGGGCACAATGTTGCCAGCTACTACATACTCTGGCACGTCCACGGCTGAACCTTGTGCTTCGGGGACATCGACTGCTGGTGTCTTGATTTGAATCACAACATCACCACCATTAGTTGGTACTTCAACTGGGCCATACGGTGTGTCAACCGTTGTCCCTGGCTTAACTGGGCCATATGGAATTTCTGGTCCTACTGGGTTACCATGCTCATCTTGAGGTACGATATTGCCAGCTACTACATATTCTGGGACGTCCACGGCTGAACCTTGTGCTTCGGGGACATCGACAGCTACTTTTTCATAGACCGCAATTCCTGGTTCGTTTTCTGCTGGTAATGCAACATGTTCTGGGACGTCCACGGCTACCTTTTCATAAACTGCAATTCCTGGTTCAGTCTCTGATGGCAGTTCAACATGTTCCGGTATGTCCACGGCTATCTTTTCATAGACCGCAAGCCCTGGTTCGGATTCTGCTGGCAATTCAACGTGTTCTGGGACGTCTACAGCTACCTTTTCATAGACTGCAATCCCTGGTTCAGTCTCTGATGGTAATGCAACATGTTCCGGTATGTCCACGGCTACCTTTTCATAGACCGCAATTCCTGGTTCAGTTTCAGCTGGCAATTCAATGTGTTCTGGGACGTCGACAGCTACTTTTTCATAGACCGCAATCCCTGGTTCAGTCTCTGATAGTAATTCAATGTGTTCCGGGACATCGACAGCTACTTTTTCATAGACTGCAATTCCTGGTTCAGTCTCTGCTGGCAGTTCAATGTGTTCTGGGACATCTACGGCTACTTTTTCATAGACTGCAACTCCTGGTTCAGTCTCTGATGGCAATTCCACGTGTTCTGGGACGTCTACGGCTACTTTTTCATAAACCGCAATTCCTGGCGTGCTCGTGGCCACTGTAACTGTAATATCGCCACCATTTGCTGGTACTTCAGCTGGGCCATATGGTGTGTCAACTGTTGTCCCTGGCTTAACTGGGCCGTATGGTATCTCTGGTCCTACTGGATTGCCTGCTGGATCTTTTGGCACAATGTTTCCAGCTACTACGTATTCTGGCACATCTACGGCTGAACCTTGTGCTTCTGGGACATCCACGGCTACCTTTTCATAAACCGCAAGCCCTGGTTCGGATTCTGCTGGCAATTCCACGTGTTCTGGGACGTCGACAGCTGCTTTTTCATAGACTGCAATTCCTGGTTCAGTCTCTGCTGGCAATTCAACATGTTCTGGGACGTCGACAGCTGCTTTTTCATAGACCGCAATCCCTGGTTCAGTCTCTGCTGGCAGTTCAATGTGTTCTGGGACGTCGACAGCTACTTTTTCATAAACCGCAATCCCTGGCGTGCCCGTGGCTACTGTAACTGTAATATCGCCACCATTTGCTGGTACTTCAACTGGGCCATACGGTGTGTCAATTGTTGTCCCTGGTGCTACTGGGCCGTATGGTGTCTCTGGTCCTACTGGATTACCTGCTGGATCCTTTGGCACAATATTTCCAGTAACGATTTGTTCACTGGTAACAGTCTTATAGGTGTAAGTAGTCGTATATGAAACCTGATTGCCATACAAGTTAGTACCAAGCGCAAACATTGTATCCATATTTAGTTGCTGACCAACCTGTAAAGAATCGGCGATATCAACAGCAACTGTTATTTCATTTTTTTCACTTGGAACATTAGTGCCCGTTAATGCGGATATTTTCAAAACATTGTGATTGCTATCTTTAAATAGCATAAAGCGATGACCATTACTATCGGCATTTACTTCAGCATCATACATTGTACCTTGATAGCTAATTTTTGTGTTATTGGCTAATTCAGTAATTAATTTCTGTATATCATCAGCCGTCATTTTTTGTACATTTACCTTCAAAGTTCCAGTCGGTACTTGAACTTTAAAAGTAGCTGGGTCTAAATGTACCCATTCCCCATCTGAATCTTCAATATTTAAGTAGCCATTATCAGTCAAGGCAGTCATTGTGATGTTGTCAACCTGTGGATCAAACTCGACATGTGCCTTCATACTACCAGCAGATCCTGGTAATGTGCCACTAATATATCCCTTTGGTGGGTTAAGTTTCTGCGTCTCTGTATAGTACACACGCGTCGTTGACTGATTCCCATCAGGAACCTCGCTCAAGTCATTTACCGTAGTCTCTGATGATACAACATCATTAACATAGTCTATATTTGATGCTTTCATGTCATCACTATATTGTGACTTCAAATTATTATCGTCAAGCGAATCAACTTTTGTTGGCTCACTTGTTGTAGACGTGCTGACTGTTGACGAGTTGTCTTGATTGCTGACAGTATTAATACTTTGCTGAGTATTTTGTGCGGTCTGGTTCTGACTATTGTCAACCAAACTATTATCTGAATCAGTCTGAACATTAGTTGATACAGATGTGTCAGCAGCATTTGCGCTTTCACTTGTTAAAACATTCACATGACTAACAACAGAATTAGTGTTTGTGTCCGAAATATCTGATTGCTGAGTATTGTCTGTAACTTGCGTAACAGCCTGTGCGTCTATTGTATCTGCGCTAACTGTGGCGTGATCAACCATAATTGCAGCACCAGTCATAAAGGCCAACGCGGCCATTACCCATTGCTTTTTTGCCTTATACATCTTAAATTTAACGGTTGGCGTTGCTGTAAAATTATGCTCTTGCTTACTCATATTTTTATTCCCCATTTTTAACTCAACTTACAAATTGTAACCAGTGTAATAATATCATTTATTCACAAAAAAGTCAATATTTGTTCATATTTATCGTTTTAATAACACATATAAGCACATTTGAACAAAATTTAATAAATTTGAACAAAAAAAGACCAAAACAATTAACACATTGTTTTGGCCTTTCTAAAATATTAAATCAACACAACTTTATTTATCTAAGCGCGCACGGAATGCTTTTGTGGCTTCTTCATAGCCAGGCTTGCCCAATAGCGCAAACATCGCTGTCTTATAAGCTTCGACACCAGGTTGATTAAATGGGTTAATGCCAAATGTATAACCAGAAGCACCAACAGCCATTTCAAAGAAGTAAATCATGTAACCCAATGAGTAAGCGTCTTGTGCTGGCAAGTGGACAGCCAAATTAGGTACACCACCGTCAACGTGAGCCAAAGTAACACCTTGAGAAGCCTTTGTGTTCACTTCATCAATCGTGATACCTTCCAAATATTGCAAACCATCATTGTTGCCTTCTTCATGTGGTAGATCCAAATTAGATACAGGATTATCTAACTTAACCACGGTCTCAAACAAGTCACGGCGTCCTTCTTGAATATATTGTCCAAGTGAGTGCAAGTCGGTTGAGAAGTTAGCTGAAGATGGGTAGATACCCTTTTGGTTTTTACCTTCAGACTCACCCATCAATTGCTTCCACCACTCTGACAAATATTGCATTGAAGGTTCCCAGTTAATCAACAATTCTGTTGTATAACCCTTATCATACAAAATACGACGAACGGCAGCATACTTATATGCCTCATTCTTTTTCAAATCAGAATCAGTATATTCGTTTTGCGCATCACAAGCGCCATCCATCAATTTTTGGATATCAGCACCTGAAGCAGCAATTGGCAACAAACCAACGGCTGTCAAAACAGAGAAACGACCACCAACACCGTCAGGAATTGTAAATGTTTCATAACCTGAAGCCGCAGCTTCATCATGCAGAGCACCACGATTAGCATCTGTTGTTGCGTAAATGCGCTTCTTAGCAGCATCAGAACCGTACTTTTTCTCAAGCAATTGCTTAAATACGCGGAAAGCAATTGATGGTTCTGTTGTTGTACCAGACTTTGAGATAACGTTGACAGAAAAGTCTTGATCACCAATGACACGAACCAAATCATTCAAGTAAGCTGCAGAAGTTGAGTTTCCTGCGAAATAAATTTTAACACCTTGACGTTGATCATCCGCCAATTCATTATTAAACATTGGATTCAAGAAATCAACTGCCATTTTTGCGCCCAAATATGAACCACCAATGCCAATGACAACCAAAATTTTTGAATCAGATTGAATTTGTTTGGCCACCTTTTGAATACGTGCAAATTCGTCCTTGTCGTAATCAGTAGGTAGAGTCAACCAATCAGAATATTCCGCACCAGCGCCCGTACGATTGCGCAATTGTTGGTCAGCCATCGTAATTAACGGTTGCATCTCGTCCAATTCATGTGGTGCGAAAAAATTCTCAATGTTCTTTGTGTCAAATGTAATGTGTGCCATTATTCGCTCCTATTATTAATATTATGAAATCGTTTTCACTATTATTTTATCACAACTTTGACGCAGCTGCTTCATCAACAATGATTGTAACATTTTCGTGATTTTGTAGAACAGAAGCTGGCACGGTTTCAGATACTGGTCCATTTACTGTTGCTGCAATCGCATCGGCTTTGCTGTCACCATAGGCTACCAAAAGAATCTGTTTAGCTGACATGACTGACGCAATACCCATTGAAATAGCTTGCGTTGGCACGTCAGATTCTTTTTCAAAAAAGCGTGCATTTGCATCAATTGTAGATTGCGTTAAATCAACAATATGCGTGGTTGAGTCAAATGATGTCCCTGGCTCATTGAAACCAATATGCCCATTACGACCAATGCCTAATAATTGTAGGTCAATTGGATTTTCCGCAATAATTTGATCATACGCTTTGGCGGCAGCTTCGTGGTCATCACTTTTACCATCTGGAACGTAAGAATGCTTGAAAGGCTTTTGATTAAAGAGATGTTGATTCATAAAATAACGATAACTTTGGTCATTATCACCGTCTAGTCCCAAATATTCATCCAAGTTGACTGATGTCATATTTGAAAAGTCCAAATCACTTGCTGATAAACGATCGTACAACGCAATTGGTGAGGAACCTGTTGCCAAGCCTAACACTTTTGCGCCACTTTTAATCACATTCTGATAAATTTCAAATGCCTTTTGAGCCCCTTCGTCAGCGTTTTTTACTTTGATAATATTCATGATGTGGTCTCCATTCTTTAATTGGTCTATACCGCTTTGGTCTATACCAATATAATAGCATTATTTTAATGGAATAACAAGGTTATGGTTGGATCAGTTCACAAAAAAATCGATCTTTCGATCGATTGTATATTAAAACAGATTCCGCCAAAGTCTCACAAACCAGTTAGCTTGCGTGCCTTTAACACCAGATTTTACAGTTAATTGTTTGTCTGTTTTTGAAGTATAAGGCAAATATTGTGCGTCTAAAGCTGGACTAATATGCCCAATCTTTTGATTTTTATTTAGTTTGGCAAGCTTAGTGTCAACACTCAAATTCGATAATTTAAGTTGTGTCTTTTTGTTTGTCCAAAAAGTTTTAGTTTCCGCCAATTTGACCGGAACTTCAGTCTTCTTTAGTGCTTGAAAATTTAACTTTTGTATTGTTTGATTACTTGTGAATGTATGCCCTTGCTTTTTGGCTAACACCTCATTGACTACATCCAACGTGGCCTGAAAGCGTGTCTTTTCATCCATATAATCACCGGCACCATTGACAACCGTAATAAATACATGTCCATTTTGGTCTTTGATAATGCCTGTGAATGCTGCGCCAGATTCAGGTGTTGATCCGGTTTTTAGCCCTTCAATTATCAGTTTGTTTGGATTAGACAGCTTTGGCATTGTTTGTGTCATTAGCTGCCAGTAATCAGTTTTGTCTGTCACCACATAAGAGGCAGTTAAATGGTATGAAATAGTCATTTTTTCAGACAATTTTCTTAGAGTGGGATCCAACTCTAAATCAGCTTTAGCAATCATCGCTAATTGTTTTGCAGTCGCATGGTTGGCAGCTGTCTTTGAAGCACTCTTAATTTGATTTTCAAAGGCATCCCCATTGACTTGCCCCGCAGAATTATACCACTGTGAGCCGGTCAAATGTAATGATTTTGCCCACATTTGCAATGCTTGCTGAGTTGTTTTGCCTTTAGGTGTCATAAATTCACCTAGTGCAAATGCGGCATCATTAGCAGAATTAGCAAACATAACGTCATATAATTCTTTGACAGATAATTTGTCACCAGCTTTCACGGCAATATGGGAAAAAAGATGGCTGTCCTGATCAGATAAATCTGATTTACTGGTAATGGGCACTTTGGTTGTCCATTTAATTTTGCCGGACTTAATGCCTTGTAGCACACCATAAGCAGTCAACATTTTAGTTTGTGAAGCAATTGGCACCTGCTTATCAGCATTTTTGACACCAAGTATTTGTCCAGTTTTTGCGTCAATCACAACCGCTGAAGTGGCATCAACACTCAAATTGATTGGTTTATCAGTCACGTGCTTGACATTAGTTGGCTTTGAAACATCCTTTTTATTTGTCGATAGTCCAATAATCAAACCAATTATTAGGACAATCACGCCCGCGACTATTAACTTAGTTTTGTATCTTTTCATAACTCACTCCCTTTTGTTTGAGTGGGAGACTGATGACAAAAGTTGTTAAATCATCATCCGATTCGGCAGACACAACACCGTGATGTTGTGTCACAATACCTTTAACAATTGCGAGGCCAAGCCCCGTTCCCCCTGTTTTACTATTACGAGAACTTTCTACACGATAAAAACGGTCAAAAATATCGTCTAGCGCATCCCCCGGAATTTTAGCCCCGTCGTTAATCACACGAATCTCAACATTTTCATCTCGTACTTGAGCTGTTAACTTAATAAAAGTGGCCCCATCACCATACTTAAAAGCATTCGTAATCAGATTCATCAACACCCGCGCTAACTTATCAGAATCAGCTTCAATCACAATCATCTCTGGATTGGTTAATTGCGTCAACTTAATATTTTTTTCCTGTGCCTCAAGTTCGTAGCTCGCTAATAATTGACCAAACAAATCGCTTAAACTTAATGATGTCAGATTCAAAGACGCGTCCTGAGCCTGTGTCTTTGAAAATTCAAATAGATCCTCAACCAACACTTTCATTTGATTGGATTTATCATAAGCCGTATGAATATACTTTTTGCGGTTATCGTCGCTAAGATTGTCACCCATTTCTACCAATCCTAGGTAACCAATAATCGCTGTTAATGGCGTACGCAAATCATGTGAAATATTAGTAATCATTTCATCTTTAGAACGTTCACTGGCACGTTCTTCTTCTCGAATACGTCGCGTGTTAGTCGCAATTGTGTTAGAAACATCAATCAACGCTTGTGTTTTAGGCGCATAAGTAGCATGCCAATCAATAGTCATATCCGCATTATCTGCAGATATTTGTCGTAATTCCCTAATTAATCGCAACAAACTTTCATCTCGTCGCCATTTAACATATTGAACGATAATAATCGCAAAATTGCCTAGTACAAATACAAAAAATTCCAGTATCTGCCAAGTATTACTGGAAAATCTATTAACTCGCTGTGCTAAAACATCAAAACCTGTCATAGTTGTCCAACTATATAGGCAAAGCAACAGTAGCGTAACGATGATATAATAATTTTTTGTGCGATTATGCTTAAAAAATATCGCTATTTTTTTCATTGGTTCACTTCAATTTTATAGCCAACACCCCAAACTGTTTGGATGACTTGGTCACCATTAGTTGCTTCTTCAATTTTGTCACGTAAATGAGAAACGTGCACCATAACTGTTTTTGCAGACACAACCGATTCTTGTTGCCAAACACGCTCAAAAATATCATCAGCCGAGAAAACACGATTAGGATGAGAAGCTAGCAAGTACAAAATACCAAATTCCAATGCTGTCAAATTGACCAAATCACCATCTGATGTTTTGACTTCATGGCTGTCTTTATTGATAACAAGTGATCCAATGTCTAATACGTCGGGTGTTTGATCTTGTACGGCATTTTCAGCTCGACGCAAGAGTGACCTAACGCGCGCCATTACTTCCAGCGGATTGAATGGTTTGGTAACATAATCGTCAGCGCCTGTGATCAAGCCCTGAATTTTGTCCATGTCGCCTGACTTAGCTGACAGCATCAAAATCGGAATACGACTATCTTTTCGTACTGCTTTGACAACTTCTAGACCATTCATATTTGGCATCATGACATCTAAAATCATCAATGCAATGTCTGGGTTTGTATTCAGCTTTGACATTGCCTCTTTACCATCGCTGGCCATAATTGGATCATAGCCTTCATTTTTTAAATAAATTTCTAACAGCTCTGCAATTTCAAGATCATCATCAACGACTAGAATTTTCATGGTTCAATTTCCTTTCAATTACTTTTGCGCAGCTTCTAGGCGCGCTTGTTGTGATAATTGACTTATGGCGAAGAAACCACCCTTTAAGCCAGCACGTTGGCGGTTCCAACGGAAAGCAAGATAAGCCACGGCTGCCAAGATAATATAGACAATCGCAGGCAATGTTGGGTTAATAACAGCTGGCAACATACCCAAAACGACGAATCCCAAAATCCAAGCTACCATCGCAGCAATGAGGTAGCCCCAGCGACGACTACGAGAATTAGTTTGTTCAGGTACTTTTGGATTAGGTGTCAACTTCAAAACCACTGCTGTATAAATTGACCCACCCAGTCCGGCAATCAGCAACAGAGAAATAATCCCTGCGCCTTGATTACGATTGTTTTTTGAGAAAAACAAAGTCAAGCCAAAGACTAAAGCAAATAACATAAATATGGCTAATGACGTATCAATTGCTAAAGTACTAAATTTGAAGTCAAAAAGCTTTTTGGCTGTCTTTTTAGGGTCAAGATACTGTTGAACAGCTTGTGTTGGTGTACCAAACAATTGCGTCGCTGTTTGTCCTTGGCCTTGTGTTGCCAAAAGTTTAGCTTCTACCTCTGATACAATTGTGTCTATTTTTTCACCATCTAATTTTGTATTTTGAGCCAATAGTTTTTTGAATTGGAACATGAAATCCTGATTTTTTTTCGTTAATTCACGATTTTCTGACATGCGTTGTTGCCTCCCTAGGTTATGTACGGTGCGAGTGCACCTTTATATTGATTAAACGTTAAATCTGAACTCGATAATATCGCCGTCTTGTACGACATATTCTTTACCCTCCGAGCGCAATTTTCCAGCTTCCTTCACTGCTTTAACTGAGCCTAAAGCATCTAAGTCGTCAAAACTAATGGTTTCAGCGCGAATAAAACCACGTTCAAAATCAGAATGAATGACACCAGCGGCTTGTGGCGCTTTGGCACCTGCTCTAAAAGTCCAAGCGCGTGTTTCTTTGCCACCAGCTGTGAAGAATGTTCGCAAGTCAAGCAGATGGTAGGCAGCTCGAGTCAACTTATTCAATCCGGGTTCATCAACCCCGGCCATCTCCAAAAACTCAGCACGTTCATCATCTGGTAATTCGGCAATTTCTTCTTCTGCACTTGCTGACAAACCAATGACATCAGCACCTTCGCTATTAGCAAACGTTTTGATTTCATTAAAGTACTTTGAAGATTCAGGATCAGCCATATCATCTTCAGCCAAGTTGGCGACATACAAAACGGGTTTGGTAGTTAATAAGAACAAGCCTTTGACGATTTTTTGTTCATCATCACTAAACGCAACAGTTCGAGCGGATTGACCAGCTTCTAACGCTGGCTTTAATTTTTCAAGGACTGCAAACTCAGCTTTAGCAGCCTTGTCGCTACCCTTAGCGGCACGCGCTACTTTGGCATAACGCTTATCAACCGTTTCAAGATCAGCCAAAATCAGCTCAGTGTTGATTGTTTCAATGTCATCCAACGGATTAACAACACCATTAACATGAATAATTTCATCACCGTCAAAAGCGCGGACAACGTGGACAATAGCATTCACTTGACGAATGTTTTCTAGGAATTTATTGCCCAATCCCTCACCTTGTGAGGCGCCTTTAACAATACCAGCAATATCCGTGAATTCAAAAGTTGTTGGGATGACTTTATCAGCAGGTTCAATGGCTTGAATACGTGCCAAACGCTCATCTGGTACTTCTACCATACCAACGTTGGGCTCAATCGTCGCAAAAGGATAGTTGGCCATTTCTGCACCAGCTTTCGTAATTGCGTTAAATAATGTTGATTTGCCGACGTTTGGAAGGCCGACGATTCCAGCAGTAAGTGCCATGTTAATCTTCTTTCTGACTTGCTTCTTCAAGTATTTTTTTCAATCGTTTGTTAAAATCAAAACGCGTCATCATAATTCCACGTCCACATTTTGTACAAGATAATTTGATGTCTGCGCCAACACGCGTAATTTCCCAAGCATTGGCACCACAAGCATGTGGCTTTTTCATTTCAACAATGTCATGTAAATTGTATGTTAATGGTGTTGCCATCAATCTACCTCAATATTTAATAATGCTAAAATACGACTTAAATCATCATTTGAAACATAGTTAATTTCAATTTTGCCATTTCCCTTGGTGGCTGTATTGACCTTAACTTTTGTGCCAAATTTTTCTTCCAGCTGTGTTGCAACTGCCGCAATGAAAGGTGAAATTTGTGGCTTTTCAGAGGCAGCAGGCTCGTCACCAGATTCATTGATTTGTTTAACTAATGCTTCGACTTGACGGACATTTAAACCACGCGCCATAATCGTGGCAACAACCTTGTCAATTTGTGATTTTTTCTTTAAACCTAATAAAGCTCTTGCCTGTCCCATTGATAAATCACCATCTTGTAACAATGTTTGGACATTTTCTGGTAACTTCAACAGTCGCAATGCATTTGCCACAGTTGCTCTATCTTTACCAACTTTTTCAGCCAGTTGAGCTTGGCTAAGTGACAATCTTGTCATTAAAGCATCGAAAGCTTGCGCTTCTTCAATGACATTCAAATCATCACGCTGCAAGTTTTCAATTAGTGCCACGGCTGCCATCGTGTCATCATCAACCTGACGCACAATAGCTGGTATTGTAGTTAATTTTGCTAATCGTGAAGCACGTACACGTCGTTCACCAGCAATAATTTGGTAGCTTTTACCATCTTCACGAACGATAATCGGTGTTAAAACACCGCTATCTTGAACGGATGTTGCCAATTCCTGTAACTTCGTCTCGTCAAAATGACGGCGTGGTTGAAATGGATTAGGCTTTATAGCACTCAAGTTAAGCTGCACAACATTCTCGGTTGCAGTCGGCTCTTTTGTTGCAGATTTTGTATGTTCAACTGCTGATTTTGACACATTATTGGCGCCAAATAGCGAACTCATGCCCTTTCCAAGGCCACCTTTTTTATTTGCCATATTGCTTCAAGACCTCCTGTGCCAGATCATTGTACACTTGAGCACCAACACTTCTTGGATCAAAATCAATGATTGCTTGTCCATAAGATGGCGCCTCGCTCAAACGAACTGTTCTTGGGATGATTGTCTCATAGACTTTGTCATCAAAGTAATTACGCACTTCTTGCGCAACCTGCTTAGCCAAATTCGTGCGTCCGTCATACATTGTCAACAGAATTCCGGCAACATCTAACTCTGGATTAAATTGCTGACGAACCAGCTCAATTGTATTCAACAATTGGCCCAAACCTTCTAACGCATAAAATTCAGTTTGTACAGGAATAAGAATAGCATCTGCTGCCGTAAATGCATTGACAGTTAACAATCCCAAAGCTGGTGGATTATCAATCAAAATAAAGTCATAATCATCACGCACTTTTTCAAGTGCTGTTTTCAAGCGGTATTCACGTTTTTCTTGATTGGATAATTCAATTTCGGCGCCTGATAATTGAATGGTGGCAGGCACCAAATCATAATTGTCCGTTGGCACAATAACATCATGCAATGGTGTTTGCTCAACGATAACGTCATAACTATCAACGGTTAAAGCAGATTTATCAACACCAGAACCACTAGTCGCATTACCTTGGGCATCAATATCAACCAATAAAACGCGCTGCCCAGCCTGTGCTAATGCCGCGCCTAAATTGATACTTGTGGTGGTCTTACCGACACCGCCTTTTTGATTGGCTAATGCAATTATTTGTGCCATTTTAGGCGCCTCCTATTTTAGTTTAAGCAATTGGTTTTTTACTTGGTGTACCCGCTTGGCGCGGATACTTCTTGGGTGTTTTCGTCACTTTATCAACAATTTGTATAAATCGTGAATCACCATTAGGCAATTCAAACGCGTATTCATCACGTAATTTACCGCCTAGCGTTTGCAACGCCTTTTGCCCATCAGCCAACTCTTGTTGTGCTGCTGCACCTTTCATGACTAGAAATTCACCACCAATGTGGACAAATGGCAACGTATACTCGGCCAATACGCTTGTCCGTGCAACAGCACGCGCTGTTGCATAGTCAAATTGCTCCCTGAACGTTGGATTTTGTCCAATATCTTCGGCACGCCCATGAACAATAGTCACGTCGCTCAACTTGAGCTCGTCGACAACGGTTTGTAAAAACTTAACCCGTTTTTGCAAAGCGTCCACCAAGGTGATTTTAAGATTTGGAAAGGCAATTTTTAGTGGTATCGCTGGGAAACCGGCGCCAGTACCAATATCAATTAAACTATGCTCACCATCTTGCAAGCTTTTTTCATAAAATGCGACTGTCAGTGAATCATAAAAATGTTTGAGATAGACCTCTGATTTTTCAGTGATTGCCGTCAGATTAACACTGGCATTAGTTGTCACCAATAATTCATAATATTGTTCAAATTGCGCTAATTGCGCATCACTTAATGTCATGCCGGCTTGTTTGAGTGCATTCATGAAGTCTTCGTTTGTCAATTGTGTTCTCCAATTTCAATTAGTTCAGCACACAAAAAGCGCCATTTTCAACTACTACTAGAATACCTAAAAATGGGCTATTTTTCAAGTTTTCCCGCGTTGATATTTGCGTCATCAATTTGTGCAACCATCAACAAAAACCAAGCATTAAACGCTGGTCCGTCAATATCAAGGGCCACATGTGCGTTTGTCGTGTCGTGGCTACTTTGCAAAATGTCCCCAACTGTTGCACCAATTGCCGGTCCGCTTGTCACCACGTCAATCCAAATATCCCTCATTTGGTATTTTTCAGGGTGTAATAAGTAATATAGTGTGTTAACGTCATGCATTGGCTTGCCAGTACCTGTGTGATCAGCGTAGTGGTCAAATAACGCTGACAGCATTCGTCCCGTTTCATTGATCTGTGCTAATGTTGCTAAAGAATCAGTTGTCAAAACGGCCTTTTCTGTTACATCAAGACCTAACATTGTAATAGACAAGCCACTTTCAAACACAATTTTGGCGGCATCCGGATCGGTAAAAACATTAAATTCAGCAACTGATGTCAAATTACCGCCGGACAAACTGCCACCCATAATGACTAATCGTTCAATTTTCTGCAAATCGTCTGGGAATCGCTGTATCAACATCGCGATATTAGTAAATGCCCCAACTGCAACCAACGTAATTGGTTCACGTGATGCCTGTATGGTCTGATGCATGGCCACAACTGCTTCTTCGGCAATTGTTTGAGTAGATAGTGTGCCAAAATCATAGCCCGGCATGCCGCTTTCACCATGAATTGCCGCAGCATCCTTAAATGGCTTGACCAATGGTTTTTCTGCGCCACGAGCTACTTTAACATCTTGCCGATTAAAATAATGTGTTAACTTCAAAGCATTCAGCGTTGTTTTATCGACGGAAACGTTCCCCGCAACCGTCGTCACCAATCGCACATCAAAAGCAGAATTTGTCAGTAATATACTGAGTGCCGCAGCATCATCAATACCCGGATCAGTATCAAAAATAATTGGAATTGTCATATTTTCCCCTTTAGTTATTATTGTTATTATTATACCAAAGCTTTCAACTTGACATTTTTGAAAGTCCGTTTTATTATGGTCTTAATCTAGGAAAGGGGGTCATAACTTTTGAGTAATTCTAATGGAAAACGCTCAATCGTTTTGGCCGCTTAATAGGAAAAGCGGTCGATTCGATTGCAGCAACCACGAAGCAAGTTTGATTTAGATTCTGCTTCGTGGTTTTTTTATTGCCTTTTACATGAAATTCACCAAATAAAAAAGCACACCAAATGGCATGCTTTCACGAATAATCACTTGCGTGCTGCAAGTTTAAAGTCCAGTGGAACACCAACTGCATGGTGATAGAATCCTGTAACATCAGGATTAACTAGTTCTGGTTGTGCTTGAGTTAAATAATTTATGTTACCTCATTTTTGGTATGAAACAAGCATCTATCTCTTTGATAAGTAATTGTTTGTTAGTAAACTATTAAATGTTATGTCCCCCACTAACCTTAATGATCTGCCCCGTAATTTGGTTTGCTTCGTCACTACATAAAAACGCAACCGCGTCAGCAATATCTTCTGGTTGAACCAACCTACCTGTCGGAATATCTGGTAAAACAATTGTTTCTAAATCTTTGTTGATCCATCCTGTTTGCGTTGGTCCTGGCGCAATACAGTTAACAGTTATACCTTTTGAACCCAGTTCCACTGCAAGCGACCTAGTTACTGACTCGTTAGCAGCTTTACTTGCACCATAAGCAATTTGACCTGCCATATTTTGCGCAGAATCTGTTGAAAAATTGATAATTCTCCCACTTTGTCCTTGAAAATTTTGAAGGTAAAGTTGTGACATCAACAATGTCGCTTTGGTATTTACATCAAAAATCAAATCAATTGCTTCAGGAGTAATTTTATCAAGAGAATCATGTTCGCTAAACTCGGCTGCGTTATTGATTAGGAAATCTACATGACCAAATTTTTTGACAGCTTGCTTAAATATTTTTGCTGGTGCATCTTTTTCAGTGATATCAGCTTCTATTGTTAATATTTTAGCACCAGCTCCCTCTAACTCATCTTTGACTTCGCCACCATCACTCGCAAGGCTTTTAAAATATAAATCATATCCTGGTTCATTAGCCTTTGCTTCGTCCCAAGAATAGTCTAAGCGTTTATAAACGAGTACAAGTTTTGCGTTGGCGTTAGCAAATTTTCTAGCGATGGCCGCCCCGATACCTTTGGGGTTATTTGTCCCTGTAATTAATATTACTTTATTTTCAAAACGCAATTTCATCACTCTCTTCCATCCCAACTATCACTTGCGTGCTGCAAGTTTAAAGTCCAGTGGAACACCAACTGCATGGTGATAGAATCCTGTAACATCAGGATTAACTAGTTCTGGTTGTGCTTGGTAATACAGCGGATTCAAAATGGCTTGTTGATTGATAATCTTTTCCAATCCCTTTTCGTCAGCTGCACGTTTAGTATCATTTGTGGCATCGACACCCTTTGCTTTGTTCCATAGTGCATCGTAATCCGCGTTTGAATTGTGGTTGTAGTTATTAGCGTTGCCAGTCGAAGCCAAATCTAAGAATGTCGTTGGTTCGGCATAATCAGCGCCCCACTGCGTCAGCATAATTTGGAAATTAGCATTCGATCCATCTTGCAAGCGTTGCTTGAATGGCACGAACTTCTCAGTCACTTTTAAGCCGGGCAAATTCTTACTCCATTGACCTTGCAAATAGTTGACAACATCTTTCGCGTTGGCAACACGATCTGTATCGGCTTCGATTTCTAATGTAATGGACTGCTCGCCTAATTCCTTCAGGCCTTCTTGGAAAAGCTTCTGAGCTTTTGCTTTATTATACTTATAGTCTTGCTTTGCATAAGTCGCAAAATCAGTTCCATTTACCGAGCTCAATCCTTTAGGTGTAAATGACGTGGCTGGCGTTGACGTACCTGACAATACTTGTGAATTCAACTCTGAACGGTTCGTCACCAAATTCAGCGCTTGACGAATCTTCGTATTATTCAACGCCTTGACATTTCCGGACTGGTTATAAGCCAAAAATACCGTTGTTGCTTGTGGCGTGATGCGATATCCTTTGTTATTCTTATTCGCTTCTGATAATTGTGGCGTGTTAACCAACGCAGAGTCCAGCTTACCCGTCTTATACATTTGCACAGCTACTTCTGGTTTCTGAATGACCTGCAAGTCAATCTCCGGTGTCTTAACCGCTTTCGCGTCCCAGTAATACTTATTCTTGACTAACTTAAACTTATTGTTTGTTCCGTTCCAACCCTTAAATACGTAAGGCCCGTTATAAAGCGTCTTGCTAGCGGTTGTCCCGTACTTTTTGCCATATTTTTCAACAAAGCTTTGCTTTTGTGGGAAGAAAGTTGGGAACGTCAACAAACTCTTAAATTGTGGCATCGGCTTTTCCAATGACACTGTCAACGTATTGCCGCTGGCTGTGATACCTAACGTCTTTTTGTCGACCTTACCAGCTTGAATGGCGTCTGCGTTCTTGATACCACTATACAAATAGGCATACTCTGAAGCAGTCTTCTGGTCGTTAGCACGCTGCCAAGCGTAGACAACATCTTTGGCCGTTAACTTACTGCCATCAGACCACTTGAGCCCATTACGCAAAGTAATTGTCCATGTTTTGCCATCAGTTGATGACTTGATTGATTTGGCAAGCGCCAGTTGTGGCTTGCCATTCTTATCAGCTCGAAGTAAGCCTTCTCCAGCATTACCAACGACGTCCATTGAGTATTCATCAGTAATCGTTGCTGAATCCAACCCATTCAAAGGTGTCGGCAACGAAAAGTGTATCGTTTTATCACTGCTACTGTTGGAACCACCCCATAAGCCAGCTGCACGAGTGCCACCGACCACAGCCACAACAACCACACCACCAATTGTTAGTTTTTGCCATGTTTTCATTAAAATATCCTCACTATTTTCTTCCGTATTTACTCATTTTACCACATCGAAAGCTAATCGGATGGGAAAATGCCATAATTTGGTACTTTTTTTCATAGTTGGTCTAACAGATAAACATTGATGAAAAATATGTACCAATTTTCAGTAATATTATATATATTAATAGTAATACCATAGACAGAATGAAAATATTGCCTTATACTAGGTGCTAATAAGATAATTAAAGCAATATATAAAGCTATTTTGACGAGGAAAAATTATGATTGGTATAGAATATATTTTGGAAACAGATTGGAAAAAAACTGCGTATATTATTGCGACTGGCGATACGCAATTGGTCAATGTATCAGATCGTGTCCACCATTTATGGCGTGATTCATCACATGCACGTACACTACCACGTGACAATCGCATTAAAGAACAAGCACGTATTTTGTCTGATTTTCAAAAAAACGGTTGGGCATAATTGATAAAAAAGGCGGACGGTGTTCGTCTTTTTTTAATTCGCGTACTTATTTCAGTCATATTTCGACGCTAAAATTCACAATTTATTCACTTAAAAGTCGTCTTATCTTCCACCCCCCCTAGTAGAATGAGGGTCTAGACTACTATGGAGTGGAAATATGCGTGTTAGAAAATCATTATATATTATCATCATCACCTTATTAATGACTTTATCAGGCCCTCTGCAAGCTGTGACAGCGTCTCAACTATCAGAAAAAAATAATAACCAACCAGCAACGACAATGCGGTTACCTAATGAGGGGCGTTCTGATTTGCAGGAATTGATTCAACGGGTGGATGCTAATGTTGGTGATGATTCTGCTGAGGGAAGATCATCAGAGCCAGAAACAGATGAGCATGAAACAGTGGAGGAACCGGTTGAAAATAGTGGGGTGTCAGAACCCACAGTCAAAGAAGCGCCTGAAGCAACTGATAGCCAGAAACCGGTTGCCAAAAATAAAGCACCAAGAGCCATCACAACTAATACCAACGGGACAAGTACTTGGACGTTTGATTCTGCTACTGGCTTGTTGGTCTTTGGTGCGGGCACGCTGTCGCAGATACTTAAAACAAATTTAACTAATGCAGGTGTGACACCAGCAGACGTCAAGAGCATTCAATTTGAAAGTGGCGTTGTTGCGCCAGCAAATTCAAGCAATTTGTTTTCGCAATTAACAGGGCTATCTCAATTAATTGATGTGAGTAATTTTGACACCTCATCAGTAAAGTACATGAGCGGGTTGTTTTATAAGGATAGCGCTTTAGCCACCACGCTAGATTTGAGCACGTTCGATACAAGTAACGTGATCAGTATGGGCTCTATGTTCGAGGAGAGTGGTGTGACCAGTTTAGATTTGAGTAGCTGGGATGTTACCAAAGTGTCAGGTTTTGGCAATATGTTCAGAAATGCGACAAAGTTAACCACCTTAAATCTATCGACTTGGGGGGTTGGTCGGACCGCGACATCAGTTGAAATGTGGTATATGTTTTATGGCACCAGTCTATTAACCAATTTAAACCTAACCAATTTTAAGACAACCAATGTCACTAATATGAGTTATATGTTTGCTTACAGTAAGTTGTCTAGTTTGAATTTAAATAGCTGGGATGTCACCCAAGTGTCAAATTTTAGCTATATGTTTTACGATGCGGATAAGTTAACCACTTTAAATCTATCGACTTGGGGGGTTGGTCGGACCGCGACATCAGTTAATATGGCTTATATGTTTTATTCCACTCCTAACTCTTTCAGTTTCAACTTAACCAATTTTAAGACGACCAATGTCACTAATATGAGTTATATGTTTGCTCGCGGTAGTGAGTCTGCTTTGGACTTAAGTAGCTGGGATGTCACCCAAGTGTCAGATTTTAGCTATATGTTTTACGGTGCGACAAATTTACGTAAGTTAGATCTCTCGACTTGGGGTGTCGGTCGGACCGCAACATCAGTTAATATGGCTTATATGTTTGCTTACACTAAGATCACACGTGGTTATTACGACATCCCTTTGGACCTATACAATTTTAAGACGACCAATGTCACGGATATGAGTTATATGTTTTATTGTTTTATCTACAGTGATATCCCTTATATCTCTAGCTGGGATGTCACCAAAGTGCAAACGTTTAGCAATATGTTTAGACTGTCTGATATTAGTATGCTATATCTGTCCGACTGGAATACATCCGGTGCGATAGTTACTAACATGTTTGCAAAGACTTCTAAACTCTGGCACATCAAGCTGGGGGAAAACATTAAATTTGCCGATGATCCTAGCTTCACAGCAGCTCCCCCCATTGGGACAACGATTACGTCAAGCCACAAAACAACTGCAGCCAGTTGGCAGATTGTTGGCACAGGAAAAGTATTTAATCCTAAGGGTGCAATGGTCACAACGACAGAAATGTACGCTGATAGAACTGAAGCAGTTACGTACGTGTGGGCACAAGAGGATGTTATCAATACGATTTCATCACTTACCTTTGGCACGTTAGCAGCCAGTGACTTCTTTAATGGCAATAGCCCGCTGGCAACCAACATGGCAACTGGTTCGGTGGCCTTAATAGATTTAGATTACAGTACAACGTATAATGTTACAGTGGCGCAAACAAGTGATTGGACAACTGATGGTGAATCAGCTACGATTGCCAAGTCAAACTTGAAGATTAAATATGGCACTAGTGATTTAGCCACTGGTGCTAGCAGTTTCTGGTCGGGCACATCAGCGGCTGCGACCAAGAGTATTGCTTTTAATCATGATGATACCAAAAACTTCAGCATTTGGTTGAACCCAAGCACTGTGATTGATACAGCATTGCTTGGCAAACAACTAGAATCAGAATTAACATGGACGTTGAGTGAGACGCCATAATCTAACAAAAAGATATGGTAGATTGCAAGAATTAACCGAACACTGCAAACTGCTGAAAAACCTTTCGTGGTGATTGCCAGTTGAGTGTTTTCAT
>NZ_BMBS01000002.1 GCF_014634805.1 Leuconostoc falkenbergense | reverse complement strand
GAATATTTAGACATAGAAAAACCCAATAACTTTCTGGACATTTTTTTATTTTGTCCAAGTTATTGGGTTCACTTCAGCACATGCTTTTAATATCGGGTTATCTTTTTGTCGTGGTGACTATATTTTGAGTAATGATGCGGATACGGTTTGTGCGCCAGACGGATTATGGAAATACATGAATTATTTTTTGCGACCTGGTGGTCAAAATGTTGCTGCTGTCACAGCTAATATGGATGTCCAAAATCGCTCTTTGCTATTGGAAAAATCGCAAACCGTTGAATTTTCCAGCATTGTGGGTATCATTAAACGCTCTCAAATGGGTGTTCTCGGCAATATGTACGCGTACTCCGGCGCTAACACAATGTATCGCAAGGATGCCGTTCTTGATTGTGGGGGATTCCGTCAGGATCGTGCAACCGAAGACATATCGATTGCTTGGGATCAACAATTTAGCGGATGGAAAGCCGTATTTGCACCAGATATTATGTTTTATATGAATGTACCAAGCACGTTAGGTATGCTATATAGTCAAAGAAAGCGGTGGGCAAAGGGTGGCACAGAAGCATGGGTGACTAATTTTTCGCGTATTTTTAAGCATCCTATCAAAAATATTGCTAAAATAGTGCTTCTATTGGATCAAACAGGTAGTATAATATGGAGTTTTTATTATTTGATATTCACTGGTTGGTTGGCGCTCAAGTTATTTTATTTTGTTTTCACTAATGACACGGAGCAACTCATTCACACGTTAGACATGGTTTTTGTCTTCTCAGCATTTATCTCAATGGTTGGGATTTGGCAGTTAGTTGCGTCCTTGGTGCTTGATAATCACGGTGCAAAATTAAAATATCTCTTATTTGCACCCATGTACATGGCTTGGTATTGGCAAATGAATGCCATTACAATAGCTGTCACTTTCATTCCAGCCCTGAAAAGTGTCTTGGGATTAGCTGGACAAGGAACATGGGTTAGCCCAACCAGAACAAAAATGAAAAAATAAATTTGGAGGCAATCATGATTTTGCTAGGAGCAGTGCCACAATTGACCCAAAATACACAGATTAATTTTTGGGTGAGCGTTGCTGTACTTGTATTGTGCTTTTTTGGTATGATATTAGCCAGTATAGTATGCAATCAAAATCGTCGAGAATGGTATCACAAAAGAAATGAAATCACGCAGAAACATCAGTATTTGGTTAATAAAGACTTTGTTGTTAGTGTGTTGGTAGTGGCACTATGTTTGCTTTTTTTCATTTTGATGTTCATGACTTTTGGCGCTCACTTGGTGAGTTGAAACTTTATTGTGTTTCAGGCTGATTTTGGTTGACAGAGGAGAAATATCACATCGTTATGAAAATAATAACCAAAATTTCAGTTCAAAAACAAGCTGGTCGATATAACATTGATTTAGATAATCAATTTGCGTTTGGTGTATCTGAAAGTGTCCTGATTAAATATGGATTAGCGAAAGGGCGCGAACTAGATGATGACTTGATTGCTGATATTAAATTGAGCGACGAAGTAGCGAAAGCAATGCGCGTTGCCCTGAACTATCTTGGTCATTCGCTTCGAACAATAAAACAAGTTCAGCAAAAAATGCACGATAAAGAAATTCCTGAACAAGTGCAATTGCAAGTGATCAGTCAATTAGAGGCGCAACATTATCTTGATGATCTTAATTACGCCATCCATTATGTTGCCACTAAAAAAACAATTAGTCCAAAGGGACCAATTGTCATTAAAATGGCGCTTAAACAAGCGGGTGTGTCGGATATCAATATTGAAGAAGCATTAGCAACATACACTGATGAGGAACAAATCATCATTGTAACACAACTCGCCAAGAAAGCAGCTGTCACGTATAAACGAGAATCAACACGCAGTAAGCAACAAAAAATCATTGCGGCACTTGCTAAGAAAGGCTTTTCTTTTGATATTGCACAAAATGTTGTGAGTGATTTAGAGGCAGAAAATGATGAGCAGTCAGAGATAGAAAATATTCAAAGAGAAGCCGATAAATTATGGCGACGCTATCATCGTGACGATAATTCAAAACGCCAGTTTAAAACGAAAAAGGGCCTTTACGCAAAAGGGTATCCTTCCGATTTAATTGACAGTGTGTTGACCAATTTAGTGCTGGAAGACGACTAGTAAATTGTGGTATACTGAAATAGAAATTCGGTGTTAGAAGAGTAGGTAGCGTTATGAGCGTTGATAAACCAGGTCGCGGGCCACGCGAAGGTGATTTCATCACGATCAAAAGCTATAAGCACGACGGCTCGTTGCATCGAACTTGGCGCGATACCATGGTTTTAAAAACTAGTGAGAACGCGATTATTGGCCTAAATGATCATACTTTAGTGACTGAAGACGATGGTCGGCGTTGGGTGACACGCGAACCAGCCATTGTTTATTTCCACAAAAAGTATTGGTTTAACATCATTGCGATGATTCGTGATAATGGCGTATCGTATTATTGTAATCTCGCATCTCCTTATGTATTGGATAAAGAGGCGCTTAAATATATTGATTACGATCTTGATGTTAAAGTGTTTCCAGATGGCGAAAAACATTTACTGGACGCTGATGAATATGCAGCTCACAGTAAGAAATGGCATTATCCACCAGAAATTGATAAGATTTTAAAAGCACATGTCAAAATTTTGGTTGATTGGATTAACGCTGGCACAGGTCCGTTTTCGCAAGGTTATGTAGACGTTTGGTACGCAAGGTATCAGTATTTGATGCAACAGCGGTTGAAAGATCGTCGTTGAAATAAAGCATTTGATTATTTGAATGCTTTTTTGTTTGGTCATTTATATGCAAATAAAAAGGCTCAACTTGATTAAATTGAACCCAAATAATTACTTGTCTTTATCTACTTCTTCGAACTCGCCATCAAATGTCGATGGGTCTTGTTGCGTTTGATGATTCATGTGTGGTTGAATAAACCTCTGGCGAATCCAGAAAGCAAATGCAATTAATACAATGAAACCAACGACAGCCCAGAAATTTTTCACGATAAAAGATAGTAATAATATAATCACGATGGCAAAAATGAGTCGCGAAACAACACCAAATGTATTAACGAACATAAAAGTGATTAAATAAATAAAAGCTATCAAAATAAAGAATGGGACTAATAGAATACCAAGCATTGGTTGTTCTCCTTACATAACTAATTGTTGTCATTTTAACATAGGACTATTAAAAATGATATGAAGGTAGAATAGTTTATGCAAGCAACAATGGTTATAATCTGTTAAAATGGGGACTATGAAAACGTTAAAAACACATTATGTAGTTGCACCAGTAACCACGATATTATTGACGGTAACAGTTGTTGTTTTTTTGATTGAGCTGGTCGTCAGTGGTGGGACAACCGACAATAGCTATTTTTTGGTCCAAGTAGGTGCTAAGTGGGGGCCTTATATCAAGGGCGATTCGCAATATTGGCGTTTAATCACGCCTATATTTTTACACGCTGGTTTTATGCATATTGCCACTAATATGCTGACTTTATGGTTTATTGGTCCGATAGCAGAAGACGCTTTTGGTAGCCGCAAATTTTTAGGCTTATACTTCTTTTCCGGTATTTCCGGTAATATTTTTTCGTATTTATTTTCGCCAAATACGATTTCAGTGGGTGCCTCGACAGCATTATTCGGCTTGTTTGGTAGCTTAATGATATTTGCCTATCAGTACCGTCATGACCCCAACGTAAGGGCATTAGGATCAATGATGGGATTGTTTGTTTTATTGACATTGTTGTCAAGTTTTTCTGCTACAAACATTGATCTTTGGGGTCATCTTGGTGGCTTCATTGGCGGGGTAATGTTTGCCATGATTTTTGGTTTTTATAGTCGTAACGGGAAATTCAGCTGGCATGTTCGGCTAGTGATGGTATTATTGACATTGTTGTTAATCGGATTGACTGTCTTTATGGGCGTAAAATCATGAAAACTTCTAAGCTCAGTTCATAATTTTGAATTAATTACATATATACTAAATATATAAATGTCAGTAAGAGCGGATGGTTGTTTAGTTTGGTATTTAACATAAAAATACAATTAAAGTCATAATTTGCGACACTAATAGCCTTGGCGTAAAATCAGTGTCAAGAGGTGACAACATGAGCGAGCGAAAAAACAATTTAATTGATGAGTTAATAACAATTTCAGTTAATGAAACAGAACAAAAATTTGTCAGTAAAGCGATACATCAATTAAGAGATGAGCAACAGAGCGAAAAAGTCGTTGTTAAAAATTTAGTATATGATTTGAAATCAGTTATTATTAATAATCAGAAACTTTCTGAGCCTGCGTTAAAATTGTTGAATCAGCTAAACAAACCAGACGTTGGTTTTTCAAGATATTTTGGCATGTTCTAAAATATCTTGATCTAAAAAAAGGCACTGGTTACGTTATGTCATTAAACAAATAACTTAACCAGATTACAAGTCAGATAGAACGACCGCCTTTATACTGACAATTTTTAAAGTCGTTGATCTCACAAAAAAACATCATCAAGTATGACGATGTTGAACAGGTTATTTGCCGGCATTGAAGCCATCTTTATATCCTTGGATAATATCTGGCATCTCATTAGTAAAAAATGAAATGATAAATGAAATAACAACAGACACTACCAGAATTGCTACCCATATCTTCTGTGTTTTAGTAAACGTATTGAATAGTGATTTCAATACAATAAAACTTCCAATCGCACTCACAAAAATTACAAGATGTAACACCGAAACGACAACATCTAACATATTTTCCCTCCTTCTAGCCAACTATCAGTATACAACTAAACAATATACTGATTGATTAGTTAAGAAGATTTTAAAAGGATATTAAACGAACTCGCACAACAAAGGGGATGAGTTAATTAAATTGAGACATGATGAATTACAAGTGTAGTGCCTTTTATTTGGCTGATAGCGGACATAATCTTATTCAAAAAATGAATTTGAAAAATCCTAAAAAATAACTTTGTCAGGAAATCACTGTGATGGCTATTTATTGAATAGATGTGATATGTTTACTTGGTGTATCTGTATAAATTAAGGGGGATTTACAAATATGAGTAATAGTGATGTGAAGTATGGTATTTTTGAAAAACATAGTTGGAAAGATGTTTTGTGGAATATTGGAAACAGGACAGCGGGTTTTACACGTCGCTATTATTTTTATCGGGAAACTGACGGAGAACGAACGCTATTGTCTAAAAAAGCATTGTTGGTCTTGTTATCGGCAAATGAAGATATGAAAAATTGTATCTTAAAAGATGAGAGATATAAACAGTATATATCTCCTGATAATATTGTGATGAGTGAGAATGGTGAGTTTTTTGCTGGTTTAATTAATATGGACTATGTTAAAAAGATTGTTAACTATTTGAATTCAAGAGATGAAAGCAATAATTAATTATAAGTACATATCAGTTTACTAACAAAGAAATGCCAAGAGAGCATAAGTGAACTAGTAAACTCAAAAAATATCTTAAACGTTGATATATAAGGAGCGTTGCAAATCATGAAAACTTTTTATGATGTTCTACAATATTTAAAAGAATTCGGTGTGTATATTCATGTTGGAAAGCGGCTATGGGATATCGAAATGGCTGCCTTAGAAGTGGACAATTTATATAAAGCAGATATTATTCAACCAAAAATGTATGCAACAATGAAAGTCATTTTGGCACACGAACACCGATTGGAACTTGAAAGTCCCAGTGATTGACTATCATTGTTTATTTAGACTGTGAAACCGCTTGCACTTGGCTAGTCATATCTGTTAGAATGATTAAGTAATCAATTCATACGGAGGAAATATGTTGCCTTCATTGAGGCTGTCCAGTGAACTTGCAGTCGTTAGATCGGGCAACATTATTATAATTATCATGGCAAAAGATAAGCTTATCGGTGTCGATCTTGGTGGTACAACTATCAAGTTTGCAATTTTGACAGATCAAGGTGAAATTCAGCAAAAATGGTCAATCAAAACAAATATTCTAGATGATGGTTCTCATATTGTTCCAGATATTGTGGAATCAATTAATCACCACCTTGATTTGTACCAACTGGATCATGATCGTATTATCGGTATCGGAATGGGAACACCAGGTACTGTTAATCGGGTTACTGGTACGGTAACAGGGGCTTTTAACCTTAATTGGAAGACAGAGCAGCCAGTTAAAGCAGATATTGAATCTGGTACTGGATTTACATTGACGATTGACAATGATGCTAACTCAGCAGCGCTTGGCGAAGCTTGGAAAGGTGCCGGAAACAACGATGATGAAGTGTCATTTGTGACATTAGGCACTGGTGTTGGTGGTGGTTTGGTGGCAAATGGTCAGCTGATTCACGGTACAGTAGGTGCCGGTGGTGAGGTCGGTCATATGGTTGTTGAGCCAAATGGTTATTTGTGCACATGTGGTAATCGTGGTTGCTTGGAACAATATGCTTCCGCAACGGGTGTGGTCCATTTGGCACAAGACTTGGCAGAAGAGTATGTCGGTAACTCCAAGTTGAAAAAGATGATTGATGACGGCGAGGAAGTGACATCAAAAATTGTCTTCGACTTAGCAAAAAACGGTGACTTTTTAGCTAATGAGGTTGTCAACAAAGTGTCATATTATCTCGGATATGCTACGGCAGCAATGTCAAATATTTTGAACCCATCTGCAATTGTTATTGGCGGTGGTGTAGCTGCTGCTGGTGAATTTTTGCGAGCTCGTGTTGAAGAAAATTGGAAAGTGTTTGCTTTTCCAACTGTTCGTAATTCAACACGCGTGAAATTAGCTGAATTAGGGAATGATGCTGGTGTGATTGGTGCAGCAAGCCTTGCACGTGCATAAATAAAAAAGACAAATCAGTGGGTAACTGATTTGTCTTTTTTTGTGGTGTGTAACAAAACATTTGAGTTGAATGTCTATTATTATAAATTTTTTTAACCCTTAGAACACGATTATATCAATAGTCTTGAGATTAATGCGGTAATAGGGGACACTTTTTGTCCTATTCTTATGCAAAGAATAGTTGTAACATCTTAATTATAACAATTCAAAAAAGCATTGGAGGAATTAGTTTAGTAATGAGCGATACGATGAAACTTAGCAATTTACCCCATTTAACAGTCATTAAGCAAAGTGGTGAAGAAACACAATTTTACGCGTACAAAATTAATTTTATTTTGACGAAACTCAATCTATCAAACTATATTATTGATGCGATTAGTCATGATTTGTATCAATATTTGGATTCTCAAGTGAGTGTGACAACTTCTGAAATTCGTAATCTATTATGTTCGTTACTCACAAATTATGAACAATTAGATGCTGTTAACGAATATGAGTCATACTATCAAGCTGAAAAACAAAATTTTTCGGATGCCGCTAATGTCCAAAAAAGAATCGAAAAATTATTTTCACGAGATGAATCAGTTGTGCATGAAAATGCAAATAAAGATAGTCGCGTGTTCAATACGCAACGTGATCTGGAAGCTGGGGCAGCTAGTCGGGCCTTGGGACTACAAATGTTACCGCCACTTGTTGCTAAAGCACATTTACGCGGCGACATTCATTGGCATGATTTAGATTATTCACCTGTGACGCCAGCAACAAATTGTTGTTTAATCGATTTTGATAATTTGCTGACGAATGGTTATAAAATAGGCAATGCGTGGGTAGATTCACCACATTCTATTCAAACAGCGACAGCACAGATGGCGCAAATTATTGCTAATGTCGCTTCGTCGCAGTACGGTGGTTGTTCAGCAAATCGTATTGATCAATTATTGGCACCATATGCGCAGATGAATTATGACAAACATATTGTCGAAGCCAAACAATGGGTAGTTGCAGACAAGCGTGACGCCTACGCTAAAGAAAAAACACGCAAAGATATTTATGATGCAATGCAGGCTTTGGAGTACGAGATTAATACAATGTACTCATCACAAGGACAAACACCATTTACCACCGTTAATTTTGGATTGGGGACTAGTTGGATTGAACGTGAAATTCAAAAAGCAATTTTGAATATCAGAATTAAGGGATTAGGAAAAGAAAAGCGAACTGCTATTTTTCCAAAGTTGATTTTCACATTGAAAAAGGGATTAAATTTTGCTCCTACTGATCCAAATTATGACATCAAGCAATTGGCGCTTGAATGTTCAACAAAGCGGATGTACCCAGATTTGTTAATGTATGACAAAATTGTTGAACTAACTGGTAGTTTTAAAACACCAATGGGTTGCCGATCGTTTCTACAAGGCTGGCAAGATGAAAATGGTGTCACAGTAAATTCTGGCCGAATGAATTTAGGGGTTGTTTCGGTGAATTTGCCACGTATTTCTCTATTTGCGAAAGGTGATATGGCACTATTTTGGGAAATTTTTGATGAAAAAATGGCGCTATGCCACGAAGCTTTATCGTATCGTATTGAACGAACAAAAGAAGCTGTTCCTGAAAATGCACCACTGCTTTATATGTACGGCGCTTTTGGGAAAAGGCTCAAGGCAACTGATAAAGTTGATGAAGTGTTTAAAAATGGACGTGCTACAATTTCATTGGGCTATGTTGGATTATACGAAACGTGCTTAACTTTCTTTGGCGCAAATTGGGAAAAAAATCCCGAAGCACATGAGTTTGCCGAAGACATTGTTAAAAAAATGAACGAATACTGCCAACAATGGGAAGCGGAAAGTGGTTATCATTATAGCTTATACTCGACGCCAGCCGAATCACTAACAGACACATTTTGTCACCTCGACAAGCAAAAATTTGGTGATGTGCCTGATATTACTGATAAAGAGTACTATACCAATAGTTTTCATTATGATGTTCGCAAGCATCCGACGCCATTTGAAAAAATAAGCTTTGAAGAGACTTTCCCAAAATATGCGTCGGGCGGATTTATTCATTATTGTGAATATCCTAACTTGAAACAGAATCCACAAGCATTAGAAGCTGTTTGGAATTGGGCTTATGATCATGTCGGTTATTTGGGCACGAATACTTGTATTGATAAATGTTTTAAATGTGGATTTGCTGGTGAATTTAAGGCAACTGCTCGTGGCTTTATGTGTCCTGAATGTGGCAATCACGACCCAGAGCTATGCGATGTTGTTAAGAGAACGTGTGGTTATCTTGGCAATCCACAGCAACGGCCTATGGTTCATGGACGACATATTGAAATAATTTCGCGTGAAAAGAACCTAACCAAGGAGATGATTGAAAATGCCGCGATCTATGCGAAAACCAAACAATCCGATGCCCAAAGAATGGACGGCGCAGAAGTATAGTCAGAACTATATTGCTGACTACAAAGCTTTTAATTTCGTTGATGGTGAGGGTGTGCGTTGTAGCTTATATGTAAGTGGTTGTATGTTTCTGTGTCCTGGTTGTTATAACGTTGCTGCTCAAAATTTCCATTTTGGACAGCCTTACACGCAAGAATTAGAAGACCAAATTATTGAAGATTTAAGTCAAGATTATGTTCAAGGCCTAACTTTATTGGGTGGAGAGCCGTTTCTCAATACGGATGTTTGTCTAAAATTGTGTCGTCGAGTCCGTAAGGAGTTTGGCCATTCAAAGGATATATGGTCTTGGACAGGCTACACTTGGGATGAATTGCAAAACGAAACCTATGATAAAGCGCGTTTATTGTCGTTAATTGATATTTTGGTTGATGGTCGTTTTTTGGAAGAAGAAAAGGACTTAACATTACAATTCAGAGGTAGTGCCAATCAAAGAATCATTGATGTACCAAAGTCATTGGCAGCCGACCAAGTTGTGATTTGGGACAAGTTGGTGAAGTAACAGCGTCATACAAAAAAGCTTAATGATTCATCTGTATTGATGAATTATTAAGCTTTTTTGTGTTTACTGATAACTGTGTTAAAATTGTGAGTCATTTTTTTTTTGGGGGGTGATGGCGTTTGATGAGAAAAAGTTAAGCAAAGGTCTTGGTGTTTTCCGAGGAGACCAAATCTTTTGTATTAACAACAAATTGCTGGCGTGAATGTGTGAAGTGTGTCGTTAGAGATTCTTTTGAAAAATTCGTCAATAGGTTGGTTTCAAGTGTATTTGAGTCATCAATTGCAATTGTAACTTGGTATTTTTTCAGTAAGCGCCATGCTAATTTTTGATCTATTATTAACGCGTGAACGACTTCTTGACTCATACGATTTTTTAAAAAGTCGTCGGGATTTAGTCCGATCTGTGTGGCAATGGCAGTAATCAATGAATGAGAGTAAACTTGTTTTTTGTTAATCAATGCAGTCTGTAAGGCTAATAAAAAAGGTCGCGCTTTTTTATTGCCTTCAATTTGTGCCGCTTTAAAATCAAGAATTACACGACAAATGAGGGATTCTCTGTCATAAGGTATGTCCATTAACGGCAATGATTGCTCACCTTGGATTAATTTGGCACTGACTTGTTCATTGATGAGTGGAATAAAGCGTAAGCGCGCCTTTTGGAAAACTGTATGAGTGAGTTTTTCAAGGCATTCTTCGGTGGCTAAACAGTTTTCTGATAAAGGATTAGCGAAGTGGTAAATGTCGATCATGATGTTTCTCCTACGTAAAACAATATAAATATCCAAGATATTAGTATAACCGTCAATATTGGGATTGACAAATGGTAGGCTCAAAAATATGTTAAAATGTAATAGTAATGTTTTAAATTGTATAAAAGGGGTAGTAATATGGATTGGGAAATCTTTTTTACACCATACGTTCAAACTGTATCAGAATTAAAAGTTAAATTACGCGGATTACGCGATCAATATGAAAAAAACGGTGAGGATTCACCGATTGAATTTGTGACAGGCCGTGTCAAATCACAGGCCTCTATTGAAGAAAAAATTGTGCGACGTCATTTAGACGAAAATCGTTTATCACTTGATTTACAAGATATCGCTGGTGTACGAATTATGACCAAGTACGTGGAAGATATCTATACTGTGGTTGATTTGCTAAGACAACGTACGGATTTTCAAATTTTAGAAGAGCGAGATTATGTGACTAATGCCAAGCCGTCAGGCTACCGATCATATCATATCGTCATTGAATATCCTGTTCAAATGTATAGTGGTGAACTAAAAGTACTAGCGGAAATTCAAGTTCGTACAATGGCCATGAATTTTTGGGCAACAGTCGAGCATGATTTGCGTTACAAACACGGTGAATTAAGTGATAATTTGGCTGATCGCCTCACCAAATTATCAGAATCAACATTTGCTTTAGATCAAGAATTAAGTGAAATAAGAGCGGTCGAATGAAGTATGCTATTTTCAACAATGAAGATGTTAGCAGTCGTGTTGTTGCCAAAAATCTTGCTTTAGAAATGCGAAAACAGGGTTTGACTGTTGATAATGATGAGCCTGATATTGTCGTCTCTGTTGGTGGGGATGGCACCCTTTTGGGCGCTTTTCAGCATTATGTCAACCGAATTGACCATATTAGATTTGTTGGTTTACATACTGGACATTTGGGATTTTACACTGATTGGTTAAGCACAGAATTAGATCAATTAGTAGCTAGTTTAAGCCACGACAACGGTCAAAAAGTCAGTTATCCGTTGTTAGAATTGACAGTTATTCAAACGAGTGGTGAGAAGAGCCAATATTTGGCATTGAACGAAGCCGTCATTAAACAACCACTTGGTACGCTAGTCGCTGATATCTATTTAGGTGGCGAAGTTTTTGAACGTTTTAGGGGTGATGGTATTGCTGTGGCGACGCCGACGGGTTCAACTGCCTACAACAAGGCTAATGGTGGGGCTGTTTTGCACCCTGCTTTACAAGCAATTCAAATGTCGGAAATTGCTTCAATTAACAATCGTGTTTTTAGAACGTTAGGATCACCATTGATTGTACCTCGTGATCAAGAAATTGTAATGAGGCCGCAGAGTAATAACTTTTTGGTGATGTATGATCAGGGAGAAATTGCCAGTGATCATATTTTAGAGTTGCGATTTAGAGTGTCTGAAAAATGTGTCCATTTTGCTAGATACCGTCACGTCGATTTTTGGCGTCGCGTACAAAATGCCTTCATCAATGACATTGAATAAATATTTTAAATTTTTTAGGAGAAAAATACACGTCGACAAATGATGTGTATGATAAGAATATGCAGTTTACTTGGACTTATACTGGATCAGAAGCGCGCAAAGTGCGTACGTTTCTACAAAAACATGGCGTTTCTCACCGTATGTTTAGTCAAATGAAACATAATGGTGGGGCGATTTTGGTCAATGAGAAGCCAGTTTATACGTCTGATTATTTAAAAGATGAGGATAAAGTGACGATTGTGATGCCGGTAGAAGAGAGTAATGATCTCGTCGTACCTGATTACAAACCTCTAAACATCATTTTTGAAAATGAGCATTGGCTGGTAGTTGATAAACCGTATGGTGTCACAACAGTGCCAGGACATGCTGATCGGCTACACACATTGGTTAATCAAGTTAAGGGCCATTTGGAACAAATTGAGGCACAAGATTTGGTTCCTCATGTAGTGACACGACTTGATCGGGATACATCAGGTATTGTTTTGCTGGCAAAACATCGATTCGCCCATGCTGTATTAGATCAACAGTTACAAGATCATACTGTGGAAAAATTTTATCTGGCTTATCCGTCTGGTATTATATCAGATGATCACGGGGATATTAACGCCCCAATTGGTCGTGTTGAGGGCGATTTTATTAAGCGTGAAGTTCGTGATGATGGTAAACCATCTCGAACAGAATACTGGGTTGAACGCCGTTATGATGAAGATGGACAACATCCCATGACGCGTGTCAAGGTACAATTGCACACTGGGAGAACGCATCAAATACGGGTTCATTTTGCAAACATTGGGCATCCATTAGTGGGTGACGATCTTTATAATGGACCACTTTGGTATGGGCTCCAACGTCAAGCGTTGCATGCCTATCATATGAAATTTTACGACCCATTTATTGAAGATTTTCGTGAGTTTAATACAAAATTACCTGAGGATCTCAAAACATTAAGGGATATTGATTAAGTTTGGAAGAAACTGCAGAACAATTACAAAAGACTGTCACTCACTTGGCCGATTTAATCCATTCAGGTCAAGATGAGGATTTTGTGGTCTCATTTAAAGCGTTGCACGATTTTGAAATGGGCCAAGTTTATAGTAGTTTGCCTGAACAAATGCGAGCAGTCGCATGGCGCTTACTAGATGATGAGACTTTGGCAGATGTCTTCGATAATTTGGATGCGGATGATGACGACATTGGGGAATTACTCCAAGAAATGCCGCCTCAAAAAGCGACTGAAATTTTGCGTAACATGTACGCCGATAATGAGGCGGATGTCTTGCAAAATCTACCATCTCGTTTGGTTGCAACGTACTTGAGCTTGATGCCTAAGGATGAAGCAGATGAAATGCGTAAGCTGATTGATTATGACGATCAAACAGCTGGATCTTTGATGTCAACAGAGTATTTGGCTGTGACTGAGGATTTGCGAGTTGTTGAAGTGATGCGATTGGTTAAACACCAAGCTGCTGAAGCTGAAGCGATTAGTTACGTGTATGTTCTAGATAACCAAAAACACTTGGTCGGCGTTATTTCATTGCGTGATTTGTTGACACACCCTGATGATATGTTGGTGTCAGATATCACTAATGATCGAATTATTAGTGTTAAAGCTGGCGATGATCAGCAAGATGTGGCACAAATTGTGGCTGATTATAACTTTCTTTCTATTCCAGTTACTGATGATAATGATTTGTTGCTGGGTGTGATTACGGTTGACGATATTGTTGATGTTATTGATGAAGAAGCGGTGGAAGATTATTCTGGTTTGGCCGCCGTTAACGTTAGTCAAACAGACGATACACCATGGCATTCAGCGATAAAACGTATTCCGTGGCTGATTGCCTTGCTATTACTAGGTATGTCCACGGCTACACTGATCAGTTCATTTGATGGTTTAGTCAAGCAAGCTTCTATTTTGGCGGTCTTTATTTCGCTCATTACCGGTACAGCGGGTAATGCTGGAACGCAGGCATTAGCGCTGGCGGTACGTCGATTGGCAGTGGGAACCGACAATACAGCTTGGAAAAACTTTTGGAGCGAAGTGTTGGCGGGGTTGTTGGTTGGGACTGCGACAGGTGCTTCAGTGTTTGCAATCGTGACAATTTGGAAACACAATTTTGAACTTGGATTAGCTGTGGGCATTGCTATGGCGATTGCAATTATGGTTGCCAATTTGGCGGGATATCTTGTCCCGGTATTAATTGACAAATTAGGGTTCGATCCCGCGGTTGCGAGTGGTCCGTTTATTACGACGCTGTCAGATTTGACTTCTGTTTTAATCTATTTTAACGTCGCACAATTGTTTATCTCTCATTATTATTGGTAATTAAAAACGTATCATCCAGAACTTGGATGATACGTTTTTATGTAACTTAATCAAACATTGGTTTGATTTGAGCTGCAAATGAGCCGTCGGGATCATTGACGAATTGCGCATAAGTTTGCCAATAGTCATCAGACAAAATGATTGGGGCGGCAATTTCATTAGGAATATAGTTACGCGGAATCCCGCCATTTTTTGCACGTGGGCCATCGTAATTTTTAGCAAAATCGCTCATCTTTTTTTCAATGACTAGTGCTTGCGGACCAAACCAATTGACGGGTTCGCGTTGAATTAGTTGATTGTCAACTTCAAATAATTGCGCTTCCGATGCTATTTTAAAAGGATGAACTAAACTGACTAATGTGAGCTGATTCTCTTGAATTTCAACGATTGCACCGGCCATTTCTGATGGTAAGTGGCGTTGATCATTTTTATTGGCCGCGATTAATAATTGACCGGTATAGGGAACCATTAAAGAGGTTTTTTGACCCAAAAATACTGACAATAGGTCTTGTGGCGTTATACTAAAGGCTTTCATGACTTAAATTCTCCTGCATCTTGAATATCAATAAAACTAAATTTATCAAAATCAAACAAACCTTGATCTGTTATTTTTAAACTTGGAATAACAGGTAAAGCCATAAATGAGAGTGTTAAGAATGGATCAAATGGCACATCACTGATTTTTGAAAAAGCTTTATCTAAAGCGCGATTTTGATCAATAGTCGTTTGATAATCTTGATCAGACATTAGGCCACCGATTGGAAGGGGCATTGCGGTCACTTGACCATTGATCACGACAACTTGTCCGCCGCCGATTTTCTTTAACGTTTCAGCTGCTAATAACATATCCTTGTCATCAACACCAGCAATAATGATGTTATGTGAATCGTGAGCTACCGTAGAACCGATTGCACCAGTTACCATGTCGAAGCCTTTAATGATACCTAAACCATGTCCTAAGTCGTGATAACGCTCAGCCACAACAACTTTAGCAAATGTTTTATTCGCCTCAAAGTGATTATTAACGACTGGCACGTTTTCAACGGTGTGCTGGGTTGTAATATGATGAGGCATAATGTTGATAACATGTGCAGGAACGTTGTCTGCCAGTGGCAAGATTAAATCAGTAGCGGATAATGTGAAATTTAGGGACTGATTTGCTAATGGTGTCACAGTTGAAAACTTATTTTCATACCAGTGACCATCTACCATAACTTCTTGGGCTTTGAATTGTGTTAATGTATCAAACACAACCAAATCAGCAACGAATCCGTCCGTTAATGCGCCGACGTTTTTTAAATTATGGGCTTTGGCAGCATTATAACTTGCCATAGTAAAAGCGATTTCCGGCGCAATACCATTTTGAAGTGCGAGGTTAATACTAAAGTCAATTGACCCCTCATGTTGAATGTCACTAGCAGTTTTATCATCGGTGGCAAATGAAAAATGTGCGTGATTGGCTGTTGTAATAGCTGGTAATATGGCTTCCTCATCACGTTCTACCGTACCTTCACGCACAAAGACAGAAAATCCTGCATCGACTCGTGCTAAGGCTTGAGTAGCGTTTTCACTTTCGTGATCGGTATCAATTCCGACTTGACGATAAGTTGAAAGTTGTGCGCGGCTTAAACCGGCACCGTGGCCATCAACGTGTTTACCTGCTGCTAAAGCGTCGTTGATTTTTTCAAGCATATCTGTGTCACCGTTCGCAACAGCAGGATAATCCATCACTTCGGCTAGACCATTTACTTCAGGAATGCTGTAAAAAGGTTTGAGGGCTTCGGCATGCAGTGTTGCTCCAGCGTGTTCAAAAGGCGTTGCAGGGACTGAGGATGGTAGCATGTAGTGAATGTGCAGTGGTGTTTGTCGTGCTTCTTCGAGCATATATTGGATGCCTGATATACCTGCTACACTAGCGATTTCATGCGGATCAGCAATGACACAGGTAACACCATGAGGTATTACTAATTTTCCAAATTCACTTGGTGCGAGTAGGGAACTTTCAATATGAAGATGTGCGTCAATCAAACCGGGGACAATATATCGACCGCCAGCATCAAATGTGTGAGTTGCAGCAAGATCATCTCGAGGACCACGATAAACAATCATGTTATTGTCAATCCAAAGCTCGGTGTCATCGAATTTAAGATTAAAAACATCCAAAATTTTAGCGTTTTGAATATGCCAAGTTACAATTTGTGTCACAATAGATCTCACTTTCAGGTTTTTTCTATCATACCATAATGGCAGGGTTTGTATTTTGACACTATGTTATTTTTAAATTATACCAATTATAAAAATAGGACTATACCAATTTATTTTTATTGTTTGACAAAAGTTTACAAAGACTGTAAAATAGCTACTGTTAGTTAAAAATAAAAAGTAAACCATTTTTGGTAAAGAGGCTATATATGTGCGGAATTGTCGGATTTACAGGTGTTAATCAAGTGTTACCTAGTTTGTTAAAAGGGCTAGAAAAATTAGAATATCGTGGGTACGATTCAGCTGGTGTTTATGTGAATGACGGCGATAAAGGCGATTTTCTTGTCAAAGAAAAAGGTCGCGTAGCTGATTTGGAACGTGCAACAGAAGGTAAGGGTATTGAAGGTACTGCGGGTATCGCCCATACACGCTGGGCAACTCACGGTGGTGTATCAGTTGAAAATGCGCATCCACACATGTCCGAGGATGGACGTTTTTACTTGGTTCACAATGGTGTTATCGAAAATTATGAAGCATTGCGTGATCAATATTTACAAGGCGTTCAGCTTCACTCACAAACAGATACTGAAATTGCTGTCCAATTGATTGACAAATTTTCAAAGGAAAACCACTTGTCGACATTTGACGCATTTCGCAGAATGATTAGTTTGTTAGATGGTAACTCAGCGTATGGCTTTCTTTTAATGGATCGTCAGACACCCGATTTGATGTATGCGGCTAAGAAAAAGAGCCCTTTATTAATTGGTGTTTCTGAAGTTGGCAACGTTGTGACATCAGATGCAACAGCAATGTTAGACGTGACCCATGATTTTATTGAATTGATGGATGGGGAAATTGCTGTCATTGACAAGCAAAAGATTGATTTGTTTGATCCAAATGGCAAACAAATTACCCGTGAGGCCTTTCATTTAGATATTGATGCTTCTGAAACAGACAAAGGAATTTATCCTTACTATATGTTAAAGGAAGTTGATGAACAGGCCATCGTTGCACGTACTTTGTCACAATACTATTTTGACGATGAAGGGCAGGTGCAAAATATTGCTCCTGAAGTTATTGAGGCTATTCAGGCAGCAGATCGCATTTATATTGTTGCAGCTGGAACATCATATCACGCGGGACTTGTGGGGCAACGATATTTTGAACAGTGGACACAAACACCAACAGAAGTTCATATTTCGTCGGAATTTGCTTATGAGCAGCCCTTGTTGAGTAAAAAGCCATTCTTCATTTTCTTAAGCCAATCTGGGGAAACAGCTGATTCACGTGAAGTACTGGATAATATCACAAAACAAGGTTATCCAACTTTAACCATTGCTAATGTCATGAATTCAACATTGACTCGTGAAGCGGACTTTGCCTTACCATTGTTGGCTGGCCCTGAAATTGCTGTGGCCTCGACAAAAGCCTATACAGCACAAATTATTGTGACAGCTATTTTGGCTGCAGCGGTTGGTCATACACCATTTGATTTAAAAAATGAGTTAGCAAAAGTTGCTGTTGAAATGCAAGTGATTATTGATCAAAAAGACACTTTCAAATCAATTGCTGAAAGTGCCTTAAAGAATCGTCGTTCAGCATTTTATATTGGACGTGGCTTAGATGCAGCGGTTGCTGTTGAGGCGGCGTTGAAGCTAAAAGAAATATCATACGTTCAAACTGAAGGTTTTGCAGCTGGTGAGCTAAAACATGGTACAATTTCTTTGATTGAAGAAGGTACACCAGTATTTGCTTTGCTGACTCAGACTAAAACTGCTGGACTTGTCCGTGGTGAAATTGCACAAGTTGCAGCACGAGGCGCCAATACGATTATTATTGCCGCTAAGACTTTGGCTAAAACAGATGATGCTTTTGTTCTCCCTGAGGTCAATGAGCTCTTAATGCCATTGCTGACAGTCATTCCGGCACAATTGATTGCCTACTATGCGACCCTTGACCGTGGCTTAGATGTTGATCGACCACGTAATTTGGCAAAGAGTGTTACGGTTCAATAATTTTAATGATTCGATAGGATAATTCTTATCGAATTTTTTTGTACCTTGCGCGCCATTCTGGTAAAATAGGTTAGATACAATATATGCATTCAGTGGTTGCATACGAAGGAGGAGCGTTTTGGCGCTTTTTAAAATTAAAAATGAGGAGACGAAGACCGTCTCCCAGCTCAAAATTCCGCGACATGTTGCCATTATTATGGATGGTAATGGTCGTTGGGCAAAACAACGTTTTATGCCACGTGTTGCTGGCCACAAAGCGGGTATGAAAACTGTCAAAAAAGTTGCGATTGCAGCCAGCGACTTAGGTATTGAAGTATTGACACTGTACGCTTTTTCAACCGAAAATTGGTCACGCCCGAATGACGAAGTTAACTTTTTGATGCAATTACCGATTGATTTTTTTAATGATTTTGTACCAGAATTGATTAAAAATAATATTCGTGTTGAAGTTATGGGCGATGTTGCGGGCCTACCTAAGGGTACGCAAGATGCCGTGCAGCGCGCGATTGAACAAACAGCGCAGGGTACGGGGATGATTTTGAACTTTGCTCTTAATTATGGTGGTCAAACCGAAATTGTGGCAGCAGCGAAATTACTAGCACAACAGGTCGCGTCAGGTGATCTGACCGCTGAAGAGATTGACGCTAATCATTTTGCCAGCGCCCTTCAAACTTCACCTTTAGGTGAATTAGCGACGCCTGATTTGATGATTCGTACGTCGGGTGAATTGCGCTTGAGTAATTTTTTACCTTATCAATCGGCATACGCTGAACTATACTTTACGGATGTTTTATGGCCAGAATATTCAGGTGAAGACTTGATAGAAGCTATTACATCTTACACTAAAAGAGATCGTCGTTTTGGCGGTCTTAATGACGAAAGCGAGAAATAGTAAGCCATGAAAACACGTGTGATTACGGCAGTAGTTGCTTTGATTATCTTTGTTCCTCTTTTAATCATGGGCGGCGCACCACTTCTGATTTTGACATTGATTATGGGTGTGATTGCGATGAGTGAAATTTTGCGGATGAAACATCGTTTTTTTGTTTCTGCCGAAGCTTGGGTTAGTTTTATAGGTGTTGTGGCACTTATTTTGCCAAATAGTTTTTGGCAAGACGTCCCACTCATTAAAAGTGCTCATATATTCTTTTATATACTAGCATTTCTCTTATTACTACATACAGTCTTTAGCCGCAACCATTTTAATTTTGATGATGCTGGGACATTGACTCTAGCCATGCTGTATATTGGTACTGGATTTCATTATTTTTTCCAAGCCGACACAAAAGGATTGGCAACGGTGATGTTTGGTATGCTAATTGTTTGGTTAACTGATTCAGGTGCTTATATGGTTGGCCGAGCTATTGGCAAACACAAACTCGCCCCCAAAATTAGTCCTAATAAAACTTGGGAAGGATCCATTGGTGGTAGTTTGGTAGCAGTAATTGTTGTGGCATCTTTGTACACTATATTTAATTGGTTGCCAGCATACAATTTCATTGAACTCTTACTATTTGCAGTTGTCTTGTCTATTGCAGGTCAACTTGGTGATTTAATCGAGTCAGGTTTGAAACGCCATTTTAACGTAAAAGATTCAGGCAATATTTTACCAGGGCATGGTGGTATTTTAGATCGTTTTGATTCAATGTTAGTTGTTATGCCACTGATGTCTATTTTAGGCATGTTAATTTAAAGCGAGATTTGGAATGAGTTTAACGGCGATAATTGCATTCATATTTGTTTTTGGTGTATTGGTTACAGTACATGAATTTGGGCATTTTTTTGCTGCCAAAAAATCTGGTGTATTGGTTCGTGAATTTGCAATTGGTATGGGGCCAAAGTTATTGAGCTGGAATCGCAATCATACTGCCTATACAATCCGTATATTACCTGTTGGTGGATATGTACGGATGGCTGGAATGGATGAAACACCGGATTTAGAAGCAGGACAGCGCTTACGATTACGCTTTGATCAGGTGGGTAAAGTTACCGAAATTGACACACGGATTGATCAGGCGGGTCAAGGTGTACCATTTCAAATCGACACTTTCGACTTGAGTGATGACCTGACGCTGACAGGTTACCAAGCTGATGATTCAGAGATGAAAGTGTTATCTGTTAGTCATGATGCGACCATCATTGAAGAAAATGGTGTGACTGTTCAAATCGCACCACGTGACACATGGTTTCAAAGTGCAAAATTATGGCGACGCGCGTTGATTAATATTGCCGGACCATTTATGAACTTTGTCTTAGCCTTAGTGGTTTTTTCAGGACTAGGCTTCACCTTACCAAGTGTTACACTTAACGAACCGATTGTAGGCACAGTTCAACACAACATGCCAGCTCAAAAGGCTGGACTGCAAGCAGGTGACCGAATTACCGAAGTGAATGGACATAAAACCACAACTTGGGAAAATGTAGCAACCGTTATTAGCAGTGTTGGACACAAACAAATGACGATTGATATTGTCCGTGACGGTAAACAAGAGACTATCAAAGTCACACCCAAATTGGTTACGGTTAATGGTGCAAAAACGCCGTTAGTGGGTATCACAGAGAAAACACACCAGAGCTTTGGTGCACGTATAAAGTATGGTGTTTACACAACCGCTTCGACAACTAGCCGGATTTGGTACGCGCTGACACATCTGTTTAGTGGCGGGTTCAGTTTGGATAAACTAGGTGGTCCAGTTTCAATTGCCAAAACAACGTCTACTGTTGCTAAAACAGGATTTTTGAATATTCTATTCTATATGGCATTTTTGTCGATTAACTTAGGTATTATGAATTTAATTCCAATACCAGCTCTAGATGGTGGTAAACTAATCTTGAACTTACTGGAAGCGATTCTAAGGCGTCCATTGCCAGCATCATTTGAAAATGGTGTCACCGTGGTAGGTGCAATTGCAATGGTAATTCTAATGATTGCTGTTACTATTAATGATATTTTGCGATAAAATAAATGAGAGTACATTTAATAAAAGAGGAGTTTATATGAAACAGTCTAAATTACTGATGCCAACTTTACGAGAAGTTCCGGCGGAAGCAGAGGTTAAAAGCCACCAATTATTGTTAAAAGCAGGTTATATCCGCCCCGTTGCAGCTGGTATGTTTTCATATTTACCTTTAGCCAAAAGGGTTTTAAACAAAATTGAAGCCATCATTCGTGAGGAAATGGCGCGAATCGACGCCAATGAGATGTTAGTTCCAGAAATTTTACCAGCAGAATTGTGGCAACGCTCAGGTCGTTATGCGACATATGGTCCAGCGTTGTATAAATTTAAAAACCGGCAAGATCGTGATTTCATATTAGGACCAACACACGAAGAAACCTTTACTCAGTTGATTGCTGATGAAATTAAGTCATATAAAAAATTGCCTTTAGTGGTTTACCAAATCCAACCAAAGTTCCGAGATGAAAATAGACCACGTTTTGGGTTACTTCGAACACGTGAGTTCATTATGAAAGATGCTTATTCGTTTAGTGCCGACCAAGATGGCCTTGATGATGCCTTTCACAATATGGAAAAAGCGTATGTCAACATTTTTAATCGACTTGGTCTGCATTATCGGGCAATTGTCGGTGATGCCGGCGCTATGGGAGGATCGGATTCAAAAGAATTTTCGGCTCCTGCAGCTGCTGGAGAAGATACCATTGCTTATTCTGACGCGACTGACTATGCGGCAAATTTGGAAATGGCCAAGGATTTCTATGAGAGAAAAATCACCGATGCAGAATTATTGGCGTCGAAAAAAGTTGCAACTCCTGAAGTAAAAACAATTGCGGAAGTGGCAGAATTTTTGGGTAAATCATCCAATGAACTTGTTAAAACAATGATGTTTATTGCTGACGATCAGCTTGTAGCAGTTGTGACAACAGGTGATTATGATGTTAATGAGGTTAAGGTCCAAAATTTCTTGAATGCTGATAAATTTGAATTAGCTGACGAAAACCGTGTCCGAGATATTGTTGGTGCAGGTTTTGGATCATTAGGACCAGTCGAACTACCTGAAAATGTGCAACTTTTGGTCGATGAACGGGCTGCCGATTTGGTAAATTTTGTCGCTGGAGCCAATGAAGATGGTTATCATTTGACTAATTTGAATTGGGGACGAGACGTCCAAGTTGAGGAAACAAATATTGGCGATTTTCGTGTCGCTAGAGAAGGTGACTTGGCTGTTGATGGCAAAGGGCACTTAGTATTTACTTCCGGTATTGAAATTGGTCATATTTTTAAACTTGGTACGCGTTATTCTAAGTCGTTAGGCGCACAGGTTTTAGATGAAAATGGTCGCCAAACTGATGTTGTAATGGGCTCATATGGTATTGGTGTTTCACGTTTGTTGAGCGCGATTGCAGAACAAAAAGCTGATGAGGCTGGGTTAGTTTGGCCAGCCAGTGTTGCACCATTTGATGTCCACATTGTACCGGTGAATACGAAAGATGCCGATCAAGTGCGTGTTGCTGAACAACTTGAATCGTTGCTAGAGGCAAAGCATTTGGAAGTTTTGGTTGACGATCGTAAGGAACGTGCAGGCGTCAAGTTTGCTGATGCTGATTTAATTGGATTACCAATTAGAATTACAGTAGGTAAAAAGGCGAGTGAAGACGTTGTTGAAGTGAAAGTTCGTGCAAGTAATACTAATATTGAGATGCGAGTGAGTGAAGTGGTTGACTCAGTTTTAGTTTTGCTTCAAGGCGACAGTGAATAAATAAGTGAGTAAACATTTGGCCGATGATTGATCGGCTTTTTTACTCAAATTAGGGGGACAAATGGCGTTAACCCATGAAGAACAATTAAAGCATTTAATTAGTCAGATTCAATTATCAGACGAAATTGTATCCTTTTTTGAAGGTGGTCAGCTAACTCGCGTAGATGTATCAGCTAGACAGAGACAGTGGGTATTCCACATTCAATTATTGCAACCGCTGCCAGCCAACGTATATATGCAATTTCAGCAATATTTGAAAAAAGCATTTACTAATATAGCTGACGTGTCAATAATGATTTCCAGTCAATCGCAAGCAATTAATCAAGAAATGATGGCACAATACTGGCATTTGGCTTTAGATCACTCTAAATTAAACCATGCCAAGGCGCAACAGTTAGCAAGTAACACGATTCTTAAATTATTAAATGATAACGAATTCAGTGTTGCAGTTGGTGCGCAACTACTATTTCAATCACTAGATAGTCAGGCGGTTGCCTCAATAATTTCAGCATATGAAAGTTTTGGTTTTCCCAAAATCACATTAGTGCCACAGCTCGATGAACAACTGGCACAAGAAATTCAGGAAAATGTTGCACAGCATCACGCTAAGGCCCGTGAAGACTTGCAAAAAGCAATTGAAGCTAACAAACAGGCTAAACCAAAAACAACATCAGAGGGTGTGCCGCTAACGCTGGGTCGTAAAATTTCAACTGATGCTGAAATTACGAGATTAGAAGACATCGATGGTGAAGAAAATCGTGTGGTGGTTGAAGGCTATATTTTTGCTGATGAAATCAGAGAATTGCGTTCAGGGCGACAACTTCTCACTATCAAAATAACTGATTATTCAAGTTCCATTTCAGCCAAAAAGTTTTCTAATAATGAATCTGATGAAGCTGTGTTTGAGGGATTGAAGGCTGGTTTGTGGGTTCGGCTAAGTGGTAATGTTCAAGAAGATACTTATGCCCGCGAACTGGTTATGAATATCTACGATTTACAAGTCATTGATCATGCTAATCGTCAGGAAGATTATATTGGAGAACAGCAACGCATTGAGTTACACGTTCATACAAACATGTCGACCATGGATGCTGTGACAAACTATTCAGAAGTTGCAAAGCTCGCAAAAAATTGGGGCCAAACAGCTTTGGCTGTTACTGATACTGGAAATGTTCAAGGCTTTCCTGAGGCGGTTGCTGCGGGTAGTAAAAATAACCTCAAAATGATCTACGGTATGGAAGCTAATTTGGTCGAAGATGGTGAACCAATTGCCTTCAATCTGCGACCAATTTCACTATTAGACAAAGGCACAACTTTTGTCGCTTTTGATTTGGAAACTACTGGACTTTCGGCAGTAACAGATAAAATCATTGAACTATCCGCTGTTAAAATGCAAATTGGTAACGTTGTTGATAAGTTCTCAGAATATATTAATCCAGGTTTTCCATTATCTGAATTCACTACCAATTTGACATCAATTACTGATGCTATGGTAGCAAATGCTGACAGTGAAGAAAACATAATTCGACGTTTTCGAGAGTGGTGCGGTGATGCTATTTTAGTGGGTCATAATGTAACATTTGATATTGGCTTCATGAACGCCGCTTATGCGCGTTATCAACAATCCCAAATTAGTAACCCTATTATTGATACGTTACCGTTTACTCGTTGGTTATATCCTGATTATAAATCCTACCGACTTGGCACGATTGCTAAACGATTTAATATTAATTTAGAGCAAGCTCACCGTGCCATTTTCGATTCTGAAACTACTGGACATATCGCATGGCGCTTGATGAAAGAGGCGAAAGAACGTTTTGATTTAAACTACCATAATCAACTTAACGACCACATGACTGAAGGGGACGCGTGGAAGCATGGGCGGCCGGTTCATGTGACATTGCTGGTTCAAAATGCGACTGGGTTAAAAAATCTTTATAAGCTGGTCTCCCGTTCAAACATTGAGTTTTTTGCTCGGGTACCTCGAATTCCGCGTTCCATCTTACAGCAATATCGTGAAGGTTTACTAGTAGGAACAGGTGATACTGGCGGAGATGTCATCATTTCTCTCATTGAAAAAGGAAAAAATGAGGCGACTGAAAAAGCTAAATATTATGATTTTATTGAAATTCAACCAACCGCAAACTATCAACCAATGATTGAATCGGCACTAATTTCCGACCAAACAAAACTGCAAGAAATTTTAGAGGAAATGATTGCCATTGGTGACGAATTAGGGAAACCAGTGGTGGTCACTGGTGATGTTAAATACACCAACCCTGAAGATAAAATTTACCGTAATATTTTGATTGCAACACAACCAGGTAATCCACAAAATAGAACTGCTTTACCTGATAATTATTTCAAAACGACCCAAGAATTGCTCGATGATTTTGCTTTTGTTGGTGACGAAACAGCAAAAAGGATTGTGATTGAGAATACGCATCTTATTTCTGATATGCTTGACGATATTGAACCGTTGAAAAGTGGTTCCTATCCGCCAAATATTCCTGGTGCAGGTGATGAACTCACTGAAAAAACTTACCGGACGGCAAAAGCTTGGTATGGTGATCCAATTCCACCAGAAATACAAGCACGCATAGACCAAGAGTTGAAAGCAATTATTGGTAATGGTTTCGCGCCACACTACATGATTGCCCAACGTTTGGTAGCTAAATCTGTTAAAGACGGTTATTTAGTTGGGTCGCGAGGATCCGTAGGATCCTCGTTTGTCGCCACAATGTCGGGTATAACTGAAGTTAACCCGTTGCCGCCTCATTATCGATCCGCGCATGGTGATTATTTCGAACTAGTTGATCCGAAACAATATGAGTCTGGTTATGATTTGCCTGAAAAAGAAGATCCCAATCATCCAGGTGAAATGTTGATTGGTGATGGACAAAATATTCCGTTTGAAACTTTTATGGGCTTCACCGGAAATAAAGTGCCAGATATTGATTTGAATTTTTCTGGTGATTATCAGCCAATTGCTCATAATTACATGAAAGTACTGTTTGGCGAGCATAATGTGTACCGTGCCGGAACGATAGCGACAGTGGCTGAAAAAACAGCTTTTGGTTACGTGAAAGGCTATGAACGGGATCATGATAAACATTATCGTGGGGCAGAAATTGAACGATTGGCCCAAGGAATCACAGGCGTCAAACGGACAACAGGACAGCATCCCGGTGGTATATTGATTGTGCCACGTGAATATGAAGTCTATGATTTCACACCGATTCAGTATCCTGCTGATGATCAAAAATCTCTCTGGCAAACAACTCACATGGATTATCATTCTATTCATGATAATTTATTAAAAATGGATATTTTGGGACATGATGATCCGACAATGGTGCGAACATTAAAGGATATGTCTGGCATTGATCCGCAATCAATTCCAGCAAACGACCCGGGTGTTTTAAGTTTATTTACTTCTACTGAAGCACTTGGTGTGACGCCAGAGCAAATTTTTTCAAAGACAGGTACACTGGGATTGCCTGAATTCGGCACTAATTTCGTGCGTGGTATGTTGGAAGAGACGCAACCGCATACTTATTCTGAGCTATTACAAATTTCTGGCCTATCTCACGGGACTGATGTTTGGTTGGGCAACGCTAACGAGCTGATTGAAAACGGAACGGCCACAATTGGTACTGTTATTGGAACGCGTGATAAAATCATGACCGATTTAATTAATTGGGGCTTCCCAGCAGCTGATGCTTTTAACATTATGGAAAAAGTCCGTAAAGGTAAAGGCATCACTGATGAGTACCAAAAGCAGTTACGTGAAGCAAACATTCCAGAGTGGTACATCCAGTCGATGCTCAAAATTAAGTATATGTTTCCACGGGCACATGCTGCGGCCTATGTTTTGATGGCATTGCGGATTGCCTATTTTAAAGTTTATTTCCCCACAATTTATTATGCAACTTACTTTTCGGTTCGTGCGGATGCTTTTGATGTTGTTGCGATGAGTCGGGGTAAAGAAGCAACCAAATCTGCTTTAAAGAAATTACGTGAACTTGGCAATGATGCGACTGTTGGAGATAAGAATTTAATGACAGTTCTTGAAATGGCTAACGAAGCGCTTGAGCGGGGAATCAGCTTCAAAATGGTTGATTTAAACCGATCGGAAGCACTTGAATGGGTGATTGATGGCGAAACATTAATACCACCATTTATTTCTCTGCCAGGATTAGGTGACAACGTGGCTAAACAAATTGTTGCTGCAAGAACAGAAAAACCTTTTTTGAGTAAAGAAGACCTCAAAAAACGAGGTAAAGTGTCACAAACGATTATTGATTTTATGACACAGCATTCCGTTCTAGAAGGACTACCAGATGAAAATCAGTTGAGTTTGTTTGATTTTTAACGTGATAAATATGAAAAGGCGGTGAATAAATGAAGCATGAGTGGCATCAAAAAGTTGCAGGTTACTTCGAGTATGTTTTAAATGCAGTCATGATTGTTATTGGCGTCGTGATATTTGGATTTTTGCTACGAGAGTTGTTGAATCTCGCTCAAATGTTGTGGATGACCGATATCGCTGGTCATTTTACAGAATTGGCCGAAGAAATATTGGTTGTATTTTTGTTTTTTGAGTTTTTGAGTTTGGTGCGTGAATACTTCATAAAAGACGCACACATTTCAACTGGCAACTTCTTATATATTGGCGTGACAGCTTTAATAAGAGCAATGTTAGTTTACCATGATCAAACCGATAAAACGTTAATGTTAGCTGCAGCAATATTCTTATTGGTAGTTGCGCAGGCAATATATCGTTATTTTAGACCAAAAATGGATAATTAGCTTCTAAAAAGTAAGCAAAATGCTTGCTTTTTTATTTAGGGCATATATAATTTAATCAACAATAAAAATAGAAAGGCGCGCCTTTTGACGCGCATGGCGATAAGCATATGAAAACGCATCACGTCTCTCTTTTAACAGGTAATTTTAAACAAAATGCACATTTTTATGTTGATATTTTGGGTTTACGCTTCATAAAAAATTCTATTAATCAGGCTAATCCTCACATGCGGCATGTTTATTATGGTGATTTCATTGGCACACCGGGTACTGTGGTCACTTTTTTCCCAGATGCAAAACTTGATCGTCCTCGTGTCGACGGTAAAATGTTTTTCAATGGGCTACATTTTGGTGTGCCAGCAGGTGCGTTACCATATTGGCAAGAACGATTGTTATCATTCAACTTACCAGCAACGATTGATGGCCGTGGTATACTACACACACAAGACTTTGATGCTATTCCAATTGAAATTAAGGCAGTCAATCAGCAACAATTTGACTGGCATATCAACTTTATGTCAGATGTTCCAGCGAACAAACAAATCACAGGTATTCTAGGTGCTGAATTACATGTTCCTGATGTTGTGGCGACTGCGAATTTTTTTGAACAACTATTCAGTGACTATGGCGTTGTTGTTAAGGGCAACGTTATTAATTTGGCAGATGAACAGGCCATTTATTTGTACGAAACACCTAACGATGCCCCAGAATCAAAATTTGGCAAAGGATCAACTGATCATTTTGCTTTAGCCGTCGAATCTTCGCAGGATCTAGATTACTTGTGGGCGCGTGCAGAGGAACAAGGTTGGCGTCGTGAAGTCTATATTGATCGTGGCTATTTCAATTCTATATACTTTATTGAACCAGGTGGTAATCGCGTTGAGGTAGCAACTACTAATCCCGGTTTTACACTAGATGAATCTGTCCAAGATTTAGGAACAACATTTGCGTTACCACCAAGATTTGATGCCAATAAAGAAGTTTTAAGAAAATGGTGGGCTGATCAAGGTGTTTTGTTTGATGATTATCAACCATATTCTGGCACAGGGCGAGTTAATAATGCCAAAGTTGTAGCAATTCACGATCAAACGGGCAACACTCGCAATGATTAGCGTTTAAAATATACCATTTTTAATATTAAATGGGTAATATTGTTCAACTTGTCCATTTTTAAATATAAATATTTCCTTTATAATAATTATCAAAGTATTAAAAAGGATGGTAAAAAATGGAAACTAGAGCACATTATTCATTAAAAACGCGTAACGAAGTTTGTGACAAAATCATTAACCGCCATCAATCTGGAAAATCAGTGGCTTCTGAATTTGAGATTCCCTATAACACGGTCATGCGGTGGGTGCGTCAAGAACGTGATACCTTTTCAGAGTCTGTTTACACAGGTAATAAGCAACCATATCACCAAGTATTTGGCTATCAAGATAATACAACCGACGATTTAGCTGAAATGAAACGCCAGATCAAGGCGATGCGATTTGAATTGCAAGTACTGACAAATCAAAATCAAGAGTTAATGGAAATGCTGCGTATTATGATCGAAAATGGTGGCGATATTCAAAGACACGCTTAAGACGAGCGTGTCTTTTTTGATGACTTTCCAAGTGTGTGATAATAAATGATATAATTAACTTTATGCAAAAATAATGTTTGATAACCAATTGTGTTATCAACTTTATTTGACATTAATGAGATGGATGAAAGTTATGACAAAAAAAATCGTTGTTCTTGGAAGTTTGAATGTTGATAGCATTATGAAAATGCCGCGAATGCCACTAGTCGGAGAGACAATGGCTTTGACTAATGTGACTACTGCACCGGGTGGAAAGGGCGCCAATCAAGCCGTTGCAGCGGCAAGGCAAGGGGCCAATGTGTCCTTTATTGGTGCAATTGGTAATGATGCCAATGGTCAATTCATGCGCGCTACTCTTGTCAATAACGGGGTTAACGTCGATCAATTAAAAACTAATGGTGATGTACCGACTGGGTCTGCTTTTATCATGTTACAAGATGATGGCGCCAATACAATTCTAATTCATGGTGGTGCTAATCAAGCTCTGACAACTGCCGACTTAGATCGCGACTTAATTATTGATGCCGATTTGATTATTGCGCAGTTTGAGGTACCGTATGCTGTTATTTTGGCAGCCTTTGAGCTAGCACATAACCATCAGGTTCAAACTGTTTTAAATCCGGCTCCAGCAGTGTACGAATTAACGCCCGAATTAATGGCTGTTACAGACATTATTTTGCCAAATGAGACAGAGGCGCAACTGTTGACAGGAATTGAAGTTGTAAATGACGAAGGTGTTTTAAATCGTGTGACGGATGCGTTGCAAGCAAAAGGCGCAAAGCGAAGTATTATCACGCTTGGCGCCGCAGGATCTTTTGTTGCTGATGGCCAAAGAAGATGGTGGGCACAACCTGAAAAGGTAGTCGCACAAGACACCACAGCGGCGGGAGATACTTTCATTGGCACATTAGCGAGTGTTATAGCACCTGATTTTAATAATTTAGATGATGCTGTAAAACGTGCTAGCATAGCTAGCGCTATCGCTGTAACAAGACCGGGAGCCATTCCTTCAATTCCAACATTTGATGAGGTTGAAGCATACTCATGAACTTACCTGAAGATTTCAAAAAAAAGTACACACGTTTGTTAGGACAGGAAGCAACGGATTTTTTTAACAGTTTTGAGACTATCCATCAAAAGGGCTATCGACTTAACCCTTTGAAAGCAAATCCAGTGTCGCATGATACACCAAATGATGGAAAAGTGCCTTATGGTCAATGGGGATACTTCGGAACGGTTGATGGTCATTCAAAAGATCATGTTACCGGTGTTGTCTATTCTCAGGAACCGTCTGCTCAATTTGTGGGTGAGGTTCTTGCCCCAAAACCTGGAGAAAAAGTATTAGATTTAGCTGCAGCACCGGGTGGAAAATCAACTCATTTGGCGGCTTTTATGATGCAAAAAGGCTTGCTGTGGTCTAATGAAATTTTTATGTCGCGTGCTAAAATATTAAGCGAAAATATCGAGAGACTCGGTGTTCAAAATGCAATTGTCAGTTCACAGACACCGGCGGAATTGAGTGCACGACTACCATTATTTTTTGACAAAATTCTACTAGATGCCCCATGTTCAGGTGAAGGGATGTTTCGAAAAGACCCGGCAGCAATGGCTTATTGGCATTCAGATTACCCTGCTGAAAACGCACAACGGCAACGGGAAATATTACATGAAACAGTTAAGATGTTACGGCCTGGCGGTGAGTTAGTTTATTCAACTTGCACTTTTTCACCTGAAGAAGATGAGCAGATGATAGCTTGGTTACTTGATACTTATCCAGAATTTGAGCTGATGCCAATTGATAAGCCGATTAACAGTGGCATTAGTGATGGGCGTCCAGAGTGGGCTGATTCTGATTTTGTCAGTGGCGTGACAACAACTAGTCAAACGCAAAATCGTTCTGAGCTCCTAAAAACAGCGCGTTTATGGCCACATCATTTAAATGGTGAAGGGCATTTTGTAGCAAAATTGGTCAAAAGGGCTAAAGAAGTAGAACCTACTGAGAATGTGATAAAAGCGCTCAAACCAGCCGAACTTAATCGTGAGCAACAAAAAGTTATTGCTGATTTTTGGGAATCAACTTTTCAACAGTTTGACATTGAAAATCGTCAATTTTTGCTGTTTGGTGATCGGTTATTCCTTGCGCCTGATGCGACACCTGATTTGAATGGGTTGAAGATTGTGCGCCCGGGATTGGAAATAGGTACCTTCAAAAAAAATCGTTTTGAACCAGCACATGCTCTGGCTTTAGCTGTGTCACCAACACAAGTTAAGCAGCAATTTAATTTAGTGGATCAAGACTGGGCTGATTATGCTCATGGCGATGTTATTAATACTGATGATCCATTATCTAAGGGGTGGATATTGATGGTGGTTAACGGCAATGGTGCTGGTTGGGGTAAATTTGTGACCGGACAAATCAAAAACTTTTTGCCAAAAGGGTTACGCTTTGCTGTGCGTGCATAAGTGAGAAACGCACTAAAAATAATGTGCCAATAAGCAATTAAATCAGAGAAAGCGGTTTTTGACATGATAATTGATAATCCTGATAGTGTTTTGACAGCTGCTTTGATACGTGAACAATATGCTTTACAGCAATTCAGGCGATTGTTTCAGTTAACTGATTTGAATTGTGATGAGGTTGTTTTAACTGATGAAAAGCAATATTTAACAGAGCAGTGGACAGTAAAAGACTATTTGAGTGACATTGTATTTTGGCATGAAAGTTTTGCAAGAAACATCGCAGATGTCGGCTCATCAGTGAAACCTAATTTGATTAAATTATCATTACGCGCAGCAACCGCCTATGGTGTTGAATCAAATAAAAATGAAACGGTTTCGCAGTTACTTCGAAGATTAAATAAAGCGCAACGCATCATTGAGGCACACATTTTTAACCAAAGTATTTTAACAGTACCTTATCGACAAGGCAGTCGTTTGTACACAAAAACTGAGTATTTGGATATTAGAACAAGTGAATTAAACTGGCATTTTTGGGCAATTATTCGTTCAGCTCTGCAAAAGTAAGTAACTGTAAGTGTGTTCTTAAGATCGTTAAAATAAAAAAGCAAGGACCACTATGGGCCTTGTTTTTTATTGCCACTAATGTAAAATCAATAGCTGGAACTAATTGAAAAAAGTACAGCTTATATTTAGTTAGTCAAAAATAATTGGGTCGGTGCTACGCGTCAGCGTACCCAATGAAAAAACGTGAGAGCGTAATAGAGGAGAATCACCATGAATCAATCAACAAAAATTATTGCTGGTGTCGTAGCAGTTGCCGTGATTGGCGGCGGTATTTATGCGGCTACTAGCCATAAATCAACATCATCAACTGATACTAGTAAGGCAGCAACATTAGGCCTTGTTTTGGATGTTGGGGGTGTGGATGACCATTCATTCAACCAATCTGCATGGGAAGGCGCACAAGCTTATGCTAAGAAAAATAATTTGAAGTCTGGTCAAAATGCCCCTGTGACTTATTTTAATACAGCTGATCATTCTGACCTTGATCAAAATTTTAATTTGGCAACAAAGAGTAAGAAGTACACGATTGTTTATGGTATCGGTTATTCATTGAACCAATCAATCACAAAATCTGCTAAATTGAACCCTAAACAAAAATTTGTTTTGGTAGATGACATTGTTAAAAGTCGTAAAAACGTCGCAAGTGTCATGTTCCGTTCTGAACAATCATCATATCTCGCTGGTGTTGCTGCAGCAACAAAAGCCGACGCCAACGGTGAAAAAACAGTTGGCTTCATTGGTGGTATTCACGGTAACATTATTGATGCCTTTGATGCAGGGTTTGAAGCTGGTGTAAAAGCAACTGATTCATCTTTGAAAGTTGAAAAGCAGTATGCTAACTCATTTACTGACTCTGCTAAAGGAAAAACAATTGCAGCGACGATGTATGCTTCTGGTATTCGTACTATTTTTGCGGCAGCTGGATTTGTTGGAAATGGCGCATTTTCTGAAGCAAAGGCAGAAAATGCTAAGTTGAACGCAGATTCCAAAGAACGTCTCTACATCATTGGTGTTGACCGCGATCAAAAGTCTGATGGGGCTTACACTTCAAAAGATGGTAAAAAGACGACATCGACATTAGCTTCATCAATTACGTCAGTAGGCGATGGTGTCAAAAATGTTGCGGATAATTACAACAAGACCAAAAAATTCCCTGGTGGTAAAACAATTGCTTATGGTTTGAAAGAGCATGGTGTTTATCTCACGGATTCAGAATTAACTTCTGCCGAAAAGAAGGCTGTTAATAAAGCTAAAAAGGCAATCATAAATGGTAAGATAAAAGTCCCTAACCATCCAAAGGGATCTGAATTTAATCAAAAGTTTTAAGTCAATCAGCGCCACGATAGTGGTGCTTTTTTGCTATAATGGTAGTTAGACTAACTGAGGAGCTACAAAATAATGGCATTTGAGAAAAGTGTAACAATCGCCGGAGACGCGACTTATCAATTGAGTGATCAACTAAAAAAATATACGCTAGGTGATTTAGGATTTGTCACTAACAATGCAGGAATTCATGTTTTGCATCGAGCATTAGAGCCAGAAAAAGCATTAGCTAATTCAATTCAGCTTAAAGTATCCGTTAATCAAGATTTGACTGGTTTCAAAATGAGCACGGTCTCAGCAGGGGATGTGGTTCGCGTGGATATTTTCAAAAACAATAATGCTGAAGAAATTGTCAAGTTGTATCATTTTTTTATTGATGAATTGGTGCAACGCGGTGTTATTACAAAGGTTAATTAGAACGCATTGTCATCATCAATTTTTTTGGAGGTAAATCAATCAATATGACTAAATTTTATTTTGTTAGGCACGGTCAAACGGAATGGAATCTCGAACGACGCTTTCAAGGTGGCAATGGTGATTCAGAGTTACTGCCATCAAGTTATGCGGATATGAAAAAAGTAGGCGGATTTTTGAGCGACGCCAAATTTGCTCACATCTATGCTTCGCCGATTAAACGTGCTCGGATTACTGCTACAAAAATTGCGCAATTTTTAAAGGCATCACCAGCCTTATCACTAAGATCTAATTTGGCCGAAGTTGGTTTAGGCGAATGGGAAGGTGAATTAGTTGCAAATGTGCAAGAACGTTATCCAGAGGCCTACAATAATTATCGTCATGATTTGAATCAGTTCGAGGGTCAGGAATTTGGTGGTGAAGGTTATACCAAAGCGACCAAACGTTTTGTGCGAGTAATTAAAGATATAGCACAACAATATCCAAACGACAATATTTTGATTGTATCGCACGGTATGGCACTTTCTTTTGGATTGAATGGTTTATTACAGCAACCACGAATGAGCATCCGCGAACGTGGTGGTTTGAGCAATACCTCGACAACTGTATTATCAACTGTTGATGGTGAACATTATCAAATTGAAGATTGGAATAATACGAGTTATCTCAATAAAAAGCAAGATGACTCGACAACAATTTAATGGCATTAGTAACGACAGAATTGGATAAAGTTATTGGCACATTACAATCTGTAATTTTTACGTCAACGGATTCCTATTTTAAAATTTTATCTGTGTCAGTAGAAGAGACGTCACTTGACGACTGGGACGCGCCTGAAATCATTGTGACGGGAACTTTTGGTGATGTCCAAGAAGGTAGAGTTTATGCTTTTTATGGTCAAACAGTGCGCCATCCCAAATACGGGCAACAATTCAAGGCGGAACGATACGAAAATGAATTACCACCTGATGAAAATGGATTAATTAAATATTTTGCTAGTGGTCAGTTTTCAGGTATTGGACCAAAATCTGCACAAAAAATTGTTGATCATCTCGGGCTAAATGCTGTGGATTTGATTTTAGCAGATGTTACTGTTTTAGACGGTATCATTAAGGATTCAACCGCGAAAAAAATGGCGAAAACGCTGCAACTCAACCTTGGTTTGGAGCGTTTGTTCCAAATTGGTAATCAATTTGGCATTGGGGCTGACCTAGCAGGTCGCTTATATGACCAATATGGTAATCAGGCACAAGATATTTTAATGCAAGATCCATATCGTCTCGTATTCGAATTTGAAGGCATTAATTTCAAAAAAGCCGATGAAATAGGTCGCCAAATTGGTGTTGAAGATTCGGATCAAAAACGTTTACAAGCAGCTGTTTATGCGGCGGTTATGCGAGTCAGCTTTCAGCACGGTCACACTTATCTGTATCATGACCAATTACGTTATGCGGTTGCTCAAATGATTCATGAGCAGGGTCAAAGCTTTGAAACACAAATTGAAACAGCGATTGCGCGTTTGATTAGTAGTCATATTTTAGTGAATGATGATGGTCGTTATTACCCTAACACACTATTTGAAGCGGAAGTTCAAGTATCGAATGATATTCAGCGTTTACAAACAGCCACGCCACCATTTGAATTAACAATGTCAGACATTGACCAAGCTTTTGTGACGCCAGGCAATATGACCTTAGATGAAACACAAATTTCAGCTGTTAAAGAGGGGTTAAACGCACCCATTTTTTTGCTGACGGGCGGACCAGGAACTGGCAAGACAACGATTATTCGAACGATTGTTGCAACATGGCAAAAAATAGTGCAGCAACGTGCAAGTACCGCTGCAGATGGGCAAAAGCTGTTAAAACAATACCAAGTACGGATGGCATCGCCAACCGGTCGCGCTGCAAAACGTATGACTGAGGTGACCGGACATGAGGCCTCAACAATTCATCGTTTGTTGGGAATTTCTGATTTGGATGAACCAGAATTTAATGCGGATAATCCAATTGCCGGTGGTTTGCTTATTATTGATGAGGCGTCAATGTTAGATATTGAGCTGACCGCTAAGCTGCTTGCGGCTGTACCAAACGGTATGAAGCTGATTGTTGTTGGCGATAGTGATCAACTACCGTCTGTTGGACCCGGAAATGTGCTTGCTGATTTAGTCAATTCTCAAAAAATTGCACATGTGGAACTCGCCATCATTTATCGGCAGGGTAGAGGTAGTAGTATTTCTGATTTGGCAGCTAATGTTAAAAAGGGCCGACTTCCAAGTGACTTTTTAACACATCAACCTGACCGATCGGCTTTTATGGTGGGGGCAGATCAAGCGTTGACCGCCATTCAACAGATAGTCACTTCTGCTGTTAAAAAGGGTTTCACGCAAGATGACCTACAAATTTTGACACCAATGTATAAGAGTTCTGCAGGGGTGAATGCCTTAAATCAAATGGCGCAAGCCTTGTTTAATCCCATTAAGCCAACTCAAAAAAGTATTCAGTTTGGTGCCTTGATTTTTCGCAAAGGTGACAAGGTGTTGCAGTTAGAAAATGACAGCGAACGTGATGTTTACAATGGCGATATGGGGAAAATTATCGCTGTTCAGTATAAAAAAGATCCTAGCAATGATGATAATGAAGATCGCCTGATAATTGATTTTGATGGGAAAGAACTGGCTTATCCAAAAAAGAACTTAAATCAATTGACACTAGCGTATGCCACCACGGTTCACAAGGCACAGGGTAATGAGTTCAAATTAGTCATTTTGGCGTTAACCAATCAGTTTGGCCTAATGCTAAATCGAAATCTTTTGTATACTGGCTTGACACGTGCTAAAGAAGCTTTGATTTTGGTGGGGGAGTACGCCGCGTTTCAACGTGCCGCTGAAACTTTAGTACCCCCACGTCAAACATTTTTGCAACAACGATTGAATTTTGATGGCGAAAAAACGATGCCGTTACCCGAAAAAAATGTTGCTATAACGGCAAATCAGTTGACGCAAGCAGCAGTGTCAGCTAATCAACTCACTGTTAATCAGATCATTGATGGTAGTATTGATCCAATGATTGGGATGGCAAATATATCACCCTATGATTTCATGTAATCGTTTTCATATAGTATAATAAAATCAGAACGATAATGAATGGAGAATCACATGACCCCAGCCTATCAATTGTTTAATCTTGGTAGTAATAACCAACTTGCACAGGAAATATCAACTATTTTGGGCAAGCCGCTCTCCCCAATAGATGTGAAAACTTTTGCTGACAATGAAATTTATGAGCGCATTGAAAATACTGTTCGTGGCCGTGACGTTTATGTTATCCAAGGCATTTCAGATCCCGTCAATGAAAACTTTATGCGTTTGATGATATTCATTGACGCTGCCAGACGAGCCTCTGCTAATTCAATAAATGTGGTGATTCCATACTTTGGTTACGCGCGTGCAGATAGAAAAGCACGCTCACGAGAACCGATTTCGGCACGATTGATTGCAGACATGCTTGAGTCTCAAGGTGTTAAACGCGTTATGACGATGGATTTGCACGCAGATCAGGTACAAGGATTCTTTGACATTCCGGTGGATCATTTGATTGCCATGCCAGCACTTGGTCACTACTTTTATGAAAATAATTTGCTCGGGGATGATTTGGTAGTGGTTGCGCCGGGACACACAAGTGTGGCGCGCGCTCGTAAATTTGCTAAATTGTTGCATGCTGAATGGGCTATCGTCGACCATCGTTTAGATAAGAATACGAATGAATTCTCCTATCAAATCACAGGAAATGTCGCCGGTAAGCGTGCTATTTTGGTTGATGATATTATTGATACTGGGGCAAGTATGGTTCAGTCGAGTAAGGCACTCAATGCTGCTGGGGTTGATGTCATTTACGCTGTTGCGACGCATGCTGTTTTATCTAACAAAGCGAGCCAATTATTGGATCAGTCTCACATCAAACAGCTCATTGTTACAAATACAATTGAAGTACCTGCTAAAAAGGAATTTAGCAAGCTGATTAAGTTATCTGTGGCGGCGCCGTTTGCTGAGGCTCTCAAACGTGTCGATGCCTTTGAAAGTATTCAAGACGTGCTGAAAAGTCAAGATAATATGGACGTCACATTATGAGGATTGATTTAAAACCACTGTTATCTCCCGAGTGGGCGCAACAGGAAGATTACTATGTTACAACACAGCAGGGTGCTTCGTTAAGTTTTATAACTGATGGTGTCAAAAAATTACAAATTGTTTTTGACAACCCATATAGTGTTATTACGTTAGCATACTCCTCTAATGACAATGATTGGCGAGATATTGTTGTCGATTCAACTGGTCGCGCTACAATATCCATTCAAGACGGTCGTCATTCTCTGATGTTACGAACTTGGCAAAAAGATCAAGCCTTATTTTGGACATCTCCGTTAAAATTATTGTCAATGTCGATTGATAATGGTTTGGTTTCTCCCATTACGCAGTCGCAACCATTTCTTACCTTTGTCGGTGATTCGATTACGGTAGGTGAGGAGATGGCATCAGATGGTGATCATCCTGAATTGAGTTATCCGGTGTTGGTTTCTAAAGCACTACAAAAACCATTGGCACGCATTGCTTATGGTGGCTCAGGGTTAACACCTTTTGCACCGTTTCAAGTACCAACTGCAATTGAATCATTATGGCATGTTGCGCTCAATGTGCCACGGCCATTGGTTTCAACCGATATAGTAGTCGTTAATTATGGTACCAATGATTTGAACTATGGGGCCAGTCCTCAGGACTTTGCGTTTGGCTTACGTGTCTATTTACTAGAGATTATCAAGCGTTTCCACGATGCAAAAATTTTTATATTACTACCGTTTAATGGCGCATTTGAAACTGTTTTTCGAAACGAGATGTCACGATTTGAAGCGTTGACTTTTATCAATACAAACAACTGGCAAATTGCCACTGATCGTGTTCATCCAACTGTCGCCGATCATGAACGTATTGCAAAATTAATTTTGGAGGAATTGAAATAATGGTATATGCAGCAGATGAGCAACGTTATGAAAAGTTACCTTATCGTCGGGTGAGTGATTCAGGGTTAATTTTGCCAGCAGTTTCTTTTGGTTTATGGCGAAATTTGGGTGATCAAATGCCCTTAGAAAACTCAAAAAAAGTTATTTTAAAGGCTTTTGATAGCGGTATTTTTAGCTTTGATAATGCTTCTAACTATGGCCCAAGTAATGGTACAGCCGAGGAAACATTTGGACAGGTATTTCGACAGGACTTAAAGCCATATCGTGATGAATTGGTGATTACGACTAAAGCCGGCTATCATATGTGGCCTGGTCCGTTGGGTGAATTTTCTGGTAAAAAAACGTTGGTGGCAGCGTTAGACCTCAGTTTGCAGCGAATGGGATTGGATTACGTTGATATATTCTACGCCCATCGTTGGGATCCAAACACACGTCTTGAGGAAACAGCGCGTGCGTTAGATCTGATTGTTAGGCAAGGCAAAGCATTGTACGTGGGTGTTTCAAATTACAATGCTGAACAAACAGCTGCAATTGCGAAAATTTTTGAGACGCTAGGAACGCCATTTATCGGCAACCAAGTTTCATACAACATGCTTAATCGCACCGCAGAAAACGACGGTTTATTAGAAGTTTTGGATCAAAATCATGCTGGTCTCGTTGCCTATGGACCATTAGCTGAAGGCTTATTAACATCAAAATATCTCAATGATATACCAGATGATTATCCAATTCACCGTACAAATGCCGTATTATTTGAAAAAGGTAAAGTAGCTTTAATTGACAAATTAAATGCTTTGAATAAGATTGCCCAACAAAGAGAACAGTCGCTTTCACAAATGGCTTTAGCTTGGTTGCTAAAAGATCGCCGCGTTGCAAGTGTTGTAATTGGGGCAAGCAATGTCACACATTTGATTGATAATTTAAAGTTTTCAGATAATTTGACGTTTTCTGACGATGAATTAACAACAATTGAATCAATCTTGTCAAAGTAAAGCCAACGAAAGTTGGCTTTTTTAATGATCAAAAATTGAAATGAATGTGAACGCTTACAAAGATAGTGAATTTTTTAACAATTATTGTGATATAATAAACTATATAAAAGAAAAAAGGGGAATTCTCATGGTAGATCGTTTAAAGAACAAAGTTGCAATTGTTACAGGTGGTACGCTTGGTATTGGATTGGCTATTGCTCAGAAGTTCGTTGAAGAAGGTGCAAAAGTTGTTATCACAGGACGTCGTGCTAACGTTGGTGAGGAAGCTGTAAAGTCAATTGGTGATGAATCAGTGGCACGATTTGTACAGCACGATGCTTCAGATGAGCAAGGCTGGATTGATTTGTTTGAAAACACAATTAAGTGGTTTGGACATGTTGATACTGTGGTAAACAATGCAGGTATCGCAATTGCGAAGAACATTGAAGAAACAACTTTTGAAGACTGGAAATTCTTGCAATCAATTAATTCTGATGGTGTATTTTTGGGTACTAAGTACGGCATTCAATATATGAAGAATCAACCTGGCGGTGCTTCAATTATCAACATGTCATCAATTGAAGGATTTGTTGGTGACCCTAACTTGGCTGCTTACAATCACTCAAAGGGTGGTGTACGAATCTTGAGCAAGTCAGCTGCATTACACGCTGCACTAAATGATTATAATTTGCGTGTTAACACAATTCACCCAGGTTATATCAAGACGCCACTGGTAGAAAATATTCCTGGTGCTGAAGAAGCACAATCACAACGTACACAGACACCAATGGGCCACATTGGTGAGCCAAATGATATTGCTTATATGGCTGTTTATTTGGCTAGTGAAGAGTCAAAGTTTGCGACAGGATCAGAATTTGTTGTAGACGGTGGCTATTTGGCACAATAATAAGAAAACTTTCGACGTCATCTTAACGATGGCGTTTTTTAATGTTCGTATTTTGACTTGGTTTGCCAAATAAAAACAAAAAATTTTACTTAAATAATTGTATTAACCGTACAAATCAAACGCATTTATTGTTAAAATATGTAGGTAGGAAATAAAAATTATGGATGGTAATTATGTCAAAAGTACTAATTGTTGGTTCTGGTGCACGTGAGCACGCACTTGCGCAGACTTTTTTGCGAAGCCCCCAAGTAGATGAGGTGATTGTTGCACCAGGCAATGATGGCATGTTGAGAAGTGGCATTATTTGTCAAGATATTGCTGTCACTGAATTAACAACATTGCGCGATTTTGCGCGTGACAAAAAAATCGATTTGACATTTGTTGGTAGTGAAGAACCATTGACGTTAGGAATTGTCGATGTTTTTGAGGCGTCCGGCTTGACAATATTTGGACCATCAAAACAGGCGGCGCAACTTGAAGGGTCCAAGTCGTTCACAAAAAATATTTTGAAGAAGTATCACATCCCCACAGCAAACTCACAAACTGTCACATCACGTTCGGCGGCTCAAGCCAGCTTAGAGTTATTTGATTTTCCTGTCGTGTTCAAGTTGGATGGTTTGGCACTGGGAAAAGGTGTCACGATTATCAATAATAGAAACGATGGGGAAACTTATTTAGATAATCTTTATCAACAACGAGTTAATGCGAAACTGGTTATTGAAGAATATTTGGACGGTGTTGAATTTTCGGTTTTCACGCTAGTTGGTCGTAATGGTCAAATGACCCACGCCCCGTTGGCGCAGGATCATAAACGCCGTTTTGATGGTGATAAAGGACCAAATACTGGTGGCATGGGAGCATATAGTCCAGTGACTTGGATTTCAGATGACATTCGACGTCAAACGATCAATATGTTAGTTGAGCCTACTATTAAAGCCATGTTGTCTGAAAAAATACCATTTTCAGGTGTGCTATATACTGGCGTGATGTTAACAGCACAAGGGCCAAAAGTAATTGAATTTAATGTCCGCTTTGGTGATCCAGAGGCACAGGTTGTGTTGCCACAGTATACAGGTGATTTTTATGACCTAATTATGCAATTATTACAAGGCAATCAACCTACTCCAAAATGGCAGGAAGAAGATATCTATCTTGGTGTGGTGCTAGCATCCCCCGGCTATCCTGAAGCACCACAAAATGGCTTAACAGTTCCAGAAATACCTTATCCGGTTAATTATGCTGGTGTGTCATTGCAAAATGGTCAGTTGGTGACCAAGGGAGGTCGTGTTTTAACGGTTGTTCACCATCAAAAAACTGCTGCTGTGGCTCAAAAGCAATTGTATGAGGCGCTTGATAAGATTGACATGGCACTTGTATTTCGACATGATATTGGCTATCAAGCTGTTGAATAATCCAAGCTGACAACGCTTTCAAAAGCAGACTCATCAAATATACCCTTTTGATGGTGGTAAGAAACCTGACAAAAAATCCGACATTACAACTATAATAGTTTACACTAATGTTGTGATACTCCCTGTATTGCTAGCCCAACAAACGACATATGTTTATCCTGATATAGTCTTCGTTTGTTGGGCTTTTTAGTTGCTTTCACATATTTGATGGTATACACTGAGGTTGTCAAAACAGAAATTAGTGTTAACGTTAAAATGCAAGGAGGCAAATGACGATGACAAAAAATAAGTTGATAAGCAATGCTGGTAAGTCATCCGCTAATGTTGTTAAAAAGGCAGTTAATACTGTAGAAGATGCTGTGGAAGAAGCTGCCAAAGATTTCCGGAAAGACAGTAAGAAAGAAATTGACAAATAGTATTAAAAATGTAACTGAAAAATAAGTTGATGTGACAAATGTTTGCAGGCTGATTTTTCAGTTTTTTCTTTAGAAATTCGCTTTAAAGTTGACTTCAGCGCATCAACTGACTGATTTGTTATAATAATTGTCGTAGAGGTGGACTTTAGTTTATAATGAATTTAACGGAAATACTAACCAGCGATCACATTATATTTTAGATGTGTACCACGTTCAAAGAGGATAAATTCATGCCAACAGATATTGAAATTGCACAAGCTGCTAAAATTACACCTATCTCTGAAATTGCTGCCAGCGCGGGATTACAGCCCCAAGAAATCGAACCATACGGTTATGATAAAGCTAAAATTAAGTTAGATCCTGAGGTTAAACGTCCAACCGATTTGGGTAAACTCATTTTGGTTACTTCAATAAATCCAACACCTGCTGGAGAAGGTAAATCAACCGTTACAGTTGGTTTGGCTGATGCACTTAAATTAGCTGGTAAAAATACGATGATTGCGCTTCGTGAACCATCATTAGGCCCAGTTATGGGATTAAAAGGTGGTGCAACGGGTGGCGGCTATGCGCAGGTTGTGCCAATGGCGGATATTAATTTGCACTTTACTGGTGATTTCCATGCGCTTACTTCGGCACATGATACTTTGTCGGCAGTGATAGATAACAGTTTACATCAGGGCAATCCACTTAACATTGATCCGCGTCGCATTTTATGGAAGCGTGTTGTGGATATTAATGATCGCGCTTTACGTCATGTGACTATTGGTTTAGGGGGGCCGACTTCTGGTGTGCCTCGTGAAGATGGTTTTGATATTACTGTTGCATCTGAATTAATGGCTATTTTGACGCTATCAACTGATCTAATGGACCTAAAGGCTCGCATTAATCGTATTGTCGTTGGCTATACTTACGACAAAGAACCAGTTACTGTTGCTGATTTAGGTGTAGCCGGTGCGTTAACAGTATTGCTAAAAGATGCAATTAAACCTAATTTGGTACAAACACTGGCTCATACACCGGCAATCATTCATGGTGGTCCATTTGCAAACATTGCGCAAGGGACAAACTCAATTTTGGCAACAAAAACAGCACTACAATTGGCTGATTACGTGGTTACAGAGGCCGGATTCGGAGCTGATTTGGGTGGTGAAAAATTCCTCGATGTTAAAGTCCCATTGCTAGGAAAAACACCGGATGCAATTGTTATTGTAGCGACCATTCGCGCACTGAAACATCATGGTGGTGTGGCACTGGGCGACTTAAACAATGAAAATATTGAGGCTTTGTCTGCTGGATTAGAAAACTTAGGACAGCATTTAACGGCGATGAATCGTTATGGTGTACCGGTTGTCGTTGCAATTAATCGTTTCACCGCGGATACAGCTCAAGAACTAGCAGTCATAAAAGACTACGTTGCACAATTTGGCGCGACCGCTTACACGACAGAGGTTTGGGCCAAGGGTGGCGAAGGTGCAACAGACTTGGCACAAGCCGTTATTGAAAAAGTAGCACAAGAATCTGATTTTACACCACTTTATCAACCTAACGATGCTGCAACTGATAAACTTAATGCCATTGTGCAAACGATTTATGGTGGCAAAACTATTGTATTATCTGGCAAAGCTCAAAAGCAACTAAAAGAATTTGAAACTCGTGGCTGGGATAAGCTACCAATTATTATGGCTAAAACGCAATATTCTCTGTCTGATGATGCTAAAAAGTTAGGAGCACCAAAAGACTTTGCTATTCATATTCGTGAATTTGTCCCTAAGTTGGGCGCTGGTTTCTTAGTTGCATTGACTGGTAATATTATGACAATGCCCGGTTTGCCAAAACATCCTGCAGCATTAGACATTGATATTGACGAAAAGGGTCAAATTACTGGCTTGTTCTAATTCGTACAGCATGATATAATCATTTTAAATATTGAAAAGAGGTCGATCCAGTGCGTAACTAAACTATTCATTCAAATTTCACAAACGGAATTGGAAAGAGTAGGATAAGTGCGCCAAAATCGACAATAAGTCGTTATTTTTGCGATGTTTACGAAACCAATTCTGTGAAAAATCAGAGGAGGTTTTTTTATGCATGCAATCACATTAAATAAAGTCAATTACAGTATTGACGGACGCGACATTTTAACACAAGTTACTCAGCAAATAAAAATTGGTGAGCGTATTGGCGTTATTGGCGCTAATGGTGTTGGCAAAACGACATTGGCGCACTTAATGATTGGTGATTTATCACCTGACAGTGGTGAGATTTCTATAAATGGCCGTGTTATTTATGTGCCGCAATTGGTCGTCGACGATAGTGATCGTAGTGGTGGTGAAAAAATGATGCAACGTATCAATGAGTCACTGAACAATCAACCTGATATTTTGGTGTTAGATGAACCAACTGCTAATTTAGATATGACACATCAGAATTGGTTAATCAAACGGCTGTCACATTTTTATGGTACATTGATTGTGATTTAACACGACAGTTATTTTCTTAATCATATCATCCAAAAAATATGGGCGCTGCATGAACAACAAGTTACTGCTTATAATGGCAATTATCACGACTATCTAGCGCAACGTAATCTTGCCAACGAAACTCAGAATCATCTGTATCATGATGCGGTCAATAAGAAAAAGCAACTGCAACGGGCAATGACGAAAGTGAAGGTGAGAGAAGGGCGAGCAACAAAACGACCAAAGAATATTAGTCCATCTGATGCACGTTTGATCAGTGGAAAAGGTAACGCATTAAAAACACAGAAAAAATTAGGCCAAAATGCCAAAACGATGGCGCGTCGCTTTTCAGAATTAGAAAAAGTTGATAAACCGCTTGTCACAAAGCCTTTAAAACTTCAAACGGTTGCAGGTCAAAACTATAAAACACGGACTATTTTAAAAATAACAGGGGAAACAGTTAAAGCCGGCAATCATTTACTGTTACAAGACGTGAATTTTAATCTGGAAACAGGGGAGCGACTGGCTGTTTTAGGTGATAATGGCAGTGGTAAAACCACCTTGATTAAGCAAATCATCAAAAATTATGATAAGCTGGTTGGCTATTTTTCACAAAATTTGTCTGGTTTGGACGAAGAAAAGACAGTCCTAGAAAACGTATTATTGAAATCTTCTCAACTGCCACAATTGGCCAGAGATTTTCTTGGTGCTTTTGGCATTAAAAGAGATATGGCTTTTCAAAAAGTTAGTTCACTAAGTGGCGGTGAAAAAGTAAAAGTATTACTGCTACAAGTTTTATTTACCGATACGCAGTTACTTATTTTAGATGAACCCACTAATTATTTAGATTTACTAGCCTTAGATGCGCTGACAAATTTTTTAACGCATTATGCTGGCGCTGTTTTGATTGTATCTCATTATAAGGACTTTATTGACGCGGTTGCTACGAAAAAAATGAGGATTCAATTTCAGCATTTACTGCCTGTTTGAAATTCTTGTAACTGCGTCGTGGCGGTGCTAAACTAGAATATATTAAAATAAATTGTTGATATAGTGTCGGATATTGGCCGACAGTTTCTACCCAACACCAACATGTTGGACTATCATAAATTGTGTGGTGCTAATCCATTCATCGTTTGTGATGGGTGGATTTTTCTATGTCACAGGGAGATACACATATGCAAAAGTTTTTTCATCTTAAGGAAAATGGTACCAGTGTACGACGGGAGATTGTCGCAGGTATAACGACCTTTGTTTCCATGGCTTACATCTTTTTCTTGAATCCACAGATTCTTGGTCAAGCAGGTATCCCACAGCAAGCTGTTTTCTTGGCTGCGATTTTAGTGGCGGTATTTGGCACCCTGTTTATGGGATTGTTTGCTAACGTACCCTTTGCTTTAGCACCAGGTATCGGAATGCAAGCGTACTTTACCTATACGATTGTGTTTGGCTTTGGCTTTAATTGGCAGCAAGCCTTAGCAATCGTGTTCTTGGTCGGTGTGGTTGATATCGTCATTACTTTAACACATGGTCGACGCGCTATTGTGAAAGGCATTCCTAGCGAATTGAAGGCTGCCATAGGTGGTGGTATTGGTATGTTTGTCACTTATATTGGATTAAAAAACGCTGGTTTTATCAACTTTATCGTTGATCCAGGCAATATTTTGACGCTAAATGACAAACCATTTACTGGCAAGGCCACAGGTACGATTAATTCTATTTTAGCGAGTGGTGGCGTGACACCTGAACTGTCAAAGTTCAATTCTGCGTCTGTACTATTGGCACTAATTGGGTTTGTTCTATTAGTAATATTAGTAATGCGTAAAGTGCCTGGTGCATTTTTGATCACATTAATTGCGACAACGGTCATCGGTATTCCAATGGGCGTTACTAATACTCATATTTCAGCCGGTACATCGGTTGGATCAGCATTTGGCGCCTTGGGACATGTTTTTGGGCAAGCATTAGGTGCAAATGGTTTAGGATCATTGTTCACTGATTGGCACCATGCTTCATTAGCAATTATTACGATTTTTGCAATGGGACTTACCGGTCTCTTTGATGCGATTGGCACTTTGATTGGTATTGGTGACCAAACTGGTATTTTCTCAAAAGCAGATACAAAGGCATTCGAAGAAGATAAAGGGTTTAATTCTAAAATGGATCGCGCGTTGGTTGTTGACACCTTTACAACAGCATTTGCTGGTATCGCGGGTACTAGTAACACGACAACGTTTATTGAATCGGCAGCTGGTGTTGCTGCTGGTGCCCGTACTGGTTTGGCAAACATTGTCACAGCAGCTGGCTTTGCTTTGATGATTATTTTTGCCCCATTTGTTGGCGTTATACCAACTGCGGCAACATCATCATTACTGATTCTGGTAGGTATCATGATGATGGGAGAATTTACTAAAATCTCTTGGGAAAACCTAGAAGTAGCATTGCCAGCTTTCTTCACGTCAGTGTTTATGGCATTTTCTTATTCCATTTCGTACGGTATTGCCGCTGGTTTCTTATTTTTCATTATAGTGAAATTAACATTAGGTAAATTCAAAGAAATTTCACCGGTATTGATTATCGTGTCACTATTTTTCTTGATAAATTTTGTTGTCCTAGCATTTATTTAAAAAAATAATTGAAAACTATGAAAGTTGTCCGTGGGGGCAACTTTTTTGATACAATAAAGATATGAAAACAGGAAAAGTAAAAATTTGGCAAAAAGAACGTGGCTACGGTTATATCACACCTGATGATGGTGGGGATGATATTTTTGTCCACTTTAATGGCATTGAAATGGATGGCTTTAAGTCATTAATTCAAGGTGAAAGGGTCGAGTATGTCTTGGTGCAAGGTCATCAAAACTATCAAGCTGCCCGTGTGCAACCTATTAAGACAAAAGCTGGAGAAGTTTAATGGCTGAAAAAGAGATCGTGACTGACACTAAAACTGTCTATGAAGGACCTATTTTTAGTGTTGAGACACAAAGTGTACAGCTCTACAATAATCAGACATCACAGCGTGATATTGTGAGACACGTGCCAGCCATTTCAGTTTTAGCGATGGTGGATGATGATCATATTATTTTGGAAAAGCAATGGCGTGCCACAATTGGTGATTTTATTCTTGAAATTCCGGCAGGCAAGTTGGATGAAAGAGATTTCGACGCCCCACATCATGCGGTCGTTCGTGAATTAAACGAAGAGTTACGAATGTCCGCTGGAACGATTGAAAAGGCCTTCGGTTTTGTAGAAACGGTCGGTTTCTCTGATGCTTATATGCATCTCTATGTTGCTAAAGATTTGCAACCAATATTAAAATCAGATCAATTGCCTCGTGATTTAGGGGAAACAATGGATTTAATAACAATTTCGTTTGATGACTTAAAAGAGATGTTTGAGGCTGGAAAATTAAACGATCAAAAGACAGTAACGGCGTTTTTGTATTGGGCCTATCTTAGAGGTTAATGAATGGATAACGAAACAAGAAAAGCTGCGAAAAAGGCACAAAAGCAACGTGATAAACAACGGGTGAAAGCAGAAAAAGAATATGCTAAAGCGCATCCAATGAAAGTAGAAGTTGTCACACCAGAAACACGTCAAGAGATGCGGTTAACCCGCAAAGGTCGCTATGAGTTGGGTTCAGACGGGAAACTGACACCAATCGGTAAATCTAAACGATTAACTCATCGCTACAATTTGGCCATTATTTTTTTGGCAGTATTAATTATTGCGACATATGCGTATTTCTTTTTAGTAAATTAGACTTGGAGCGTAAATTATTATGAAAATCGGTATTATTACACCAATGGCGGAAGAAAAGTTGTCATTGATTGCTGCACTAGATAACACAAAGACAAAGCAGCATGGTGGTACTTCAATTACCACAGGCACTTATAAGGGTCATGAAGTGATTTTAACAGAATCCGGTATTGGAAAAGTCGCAGCAGCATCAGCGGCGACAGTAATGATTGACAATTTTGAACCAGATTTAATTGTAAATACTGGTTCGGCTGGCGCCCTTGACCCTGACTTGAAAATTGGTGATGAGGTTGTCGGTACTCGAGTTGCCCATTCTGACGTTGACGTTACTGTATTTGGCTATGCATTTGGGCAGGTACCTAACAAACCTTTGTATTATTTGGCCGATCCTGAAGTTGTCGCTGATTTTGAAAAATTGGCTGCCGTTAAAGAAGGACTCATTGTTTCCGGCGATCAATTTGTACAAGACGATGCCAAGAAGCGTATTTTAGCTCATTTTCCAGACGCTCTAGTTGCTGAAATGGAAGCCGCAGCAGTAGCGCAAGTTGCCACCCAATTTGGGACGCCATTTATTGTATTACGCGGTGTTTCCGACTTAGCGAATGGTGATTCGGGCGTTGTGTTTGATGACTATGTTGTTGAAGCAGGGAGAGCTTCAGCTAAGCTATTGTTACGGTATTTGGATCAAAAAAAATAAGCCGTTAGGCTTTTTTTTGTGTTTCGGTTTCCTGTTGATAGGGCACGGTGTCAGCTTTACTACTATAACGATTACCAATAAACATGATGGTTGAACCTATCACGATAATGACAACGCCAATTATTGTATTGAGTTTGATGCTTTCGTGGAGAATAATCAGTGCCAAGATTGGTGCAAGGGCTGGTTTAATAAAAAAGACAAGCGAGGCAGTTGAGACATCTGAAGCCTCCATTGCTAGTGAATAGAGTACATAACCGGCTGCTGTAACACCCAAGAATATGTATGCCAATAAAATGATATTGTGGATAGTAATGCCCTGAAAGAAAGGAATATTCGAAAAATCGTGCATGACAGGATTATGTGTAAACAAATTAGCCACACTCTGAATATGAGATAAAATCATAATCACCATCAGCTCCAAGGCACCAGCAATAAACGAAAATGTGTTCATTGTTAAGCCGTCATAGCCACGCTTCATGCCAACTTGTCGCTGCATAATCGCGAATAATCCAAAAGTTAGTGCCGCAATCAGCGCAAGTGAAATGCCAAGTGGATTCGTTAAGTGGGCTGGATTGACAATAACGAGTAACCCAATAACTGATACAATGACGGCAATCAAATTAGAACGTGTCAGCGTCTCATGAAGAATGATATAACCAAAAATGAGGGCAAAAATGGGATTCGAACTGAATAGGACCGCCACCGTTGAAGCAGCATCGACTTCAACTGCAATTTGAAAGAATGTCATACTGATAACAACACCTATAAAACCAGTTAAAAGAAAAGTACCAATATCTTGTTTTTGAAAGGTGACATGACGCTGTTTCATGTTATGAACAGCTAAAGGGACTAAAGCCAAGCCACCAATTAAAAAGCGCAGGAAATTTAATTGCACGCCATTGAATTGACTACCGGCTAATTTTAATGAAATTTCCATCGAACTGAAGAGAAATGTTGAAATGAGAACGTAGATATAAGCTTTTTTCAAGATGATTACTCCATTGTTTTTTCAGTGTACTACTCTGTTTTACTCTTTTCACAAGCGTTCGTCAAATATTGACTTTATTGGGATTAAAAAGTAATGTAAAATAGATAATGTACTGATAAAACAAAGGAATTGAACCATGATAACAACATATAACCCAGAACATCTCGGAGATGTTTTAATGATTATTTTGGCGCCAAATGCTAACCAGCAAGTTGTGACAACCAATAAGAATGTTACACGAGTGAGTGATTTATCTTCGGATAAAACAACAGGCTATAACATCTTTGGTATTGGCGAAAAATTACAGATTAAGCACAAATCTGGTCAGCTAACATTGACACAAGAACAAATTGATGTCATTAATCAAGAATTAAAACAAGCAGGATTTTCTGACAAATTGACAGTTGAACCAACGAAATTAGTCATTGGCTATGTCGAAACGGTTGCCACACATCCAGACTCTGATCACTTACATGTCACCAAAACGCGCGTGGCTAATGATAAAACTTTACAAATTGTTTCGGGATCGCCTAACATTAAAGAAAATATCAAGGTGGCAGTTGCGCAACCAGGCACAATGATGCCGAGTGGGGCTTTGATTTGGGATGGCGAATTACGCGGTGTACCTTCAGCTGGAATGATTGTGTCTGGCAGAGAATTGCATTTGCCAGGCGCTCCTGATAAGCCAGGCGCACTGATTTTACCAGACGATTTTGGTGAGGTTGGTGACAGCTTTAATTTTGAAAAGGCTGCTAATTTGTATCATGATAATCTCGTGGATCTAAACTACTAATGAGCGATAATTTGAAGAATGCTCCACGAGTATATCGCACGTTAAATGACGAAACAGCACAGTATCGTCGCTTAATTTTTGAACTGCGAAAAGGTGAGTTGCAATATTTTACATTTGTAACAGAAGGTGAAAATAATGAGTAAACAATATTATTTTATTGGTATTAAAGGCACAGGAATGGGACCCTTAGCGCAAATTTTGCATGATCAGGGCAATGAAGTTTTGGGATCTGATATTGATACTTATACGTACACACAAGCACCTTTAGAAGCAGCGGGTATCAAAATTTTACCCTTTGAAGCTAAAAATGTTGATGAATATCAGTCAGCCGTTTTTGTACGAGGAAACGCTTTTGAAGATACGCATGTTGAGGTAGCACGCGCACTTGAACTAGGTGTCAAGATGATTTCGTATCCTGAAGCAGTGCAAGAGCAAATTGCTCAAACAACCTCAATTGCTGTCGCTGGCGCGCATGGTAAAACATCAACTACTGGATTATTGGCTCATGTACTCAAAAACATCGCGCCAACCTCGTATTTGATTGGAGATGGAACCGGACGTGGTGTACCAAACTCGCAATTTTTTGTTGTGGAAGCCGATGAATATCGTCGCCATTTTAAGGATTATCGTCCAGATTACGCAATCTTGACTAATATTGATTTTGATCACCCTGATTATTACACGGGTATTGAGGATGTGACAAATGCGTTTGCTGATTTTGCCAACAATGTCAAAAAAGGTATTTTTGCATGGGGTGATGATGAGCATCTGCGTTCATTAAAACCTAATGCTGACGTTTACTATTATGGTGTTAACCCTGATAAAGATGATTTTGTTGCCACCAATATTCGTAAATCAACCTTAGGTTCTCATTTTGAAGTGGTATTTCGCGGTAAAAGTCTTGGTGATTTTGCCGTACCTCTGTTCGGTCAACATGGTATTTTAAATGCTTTGGCTGTCATTGGTGTTAGTTATATGGAACAAGTTGATCTTGATTTGATACGTCAGTATTTACTCACATATCAAGGTGTTAAACGGCGCTTCAGTGAAAAACAAATCGGTGATATCACGGTAATTGATGATTACGCACATCATCCAACAGAAATCACCGCGACTTTAGATGCTGCTCGACAAAAATACCCTAATAAGCCAATTATTGCTATTTTTCAACCACACACATTTTCTCGTGTCATTGCCTATAAGGACGAATTTGCTGAAAGCCTAGAAGCAGCTGATAAAGTTTATTTGGCCAATATTTTTGGCTCAGCGCGAGAACAATCAGGTACGATTTCTTCAGAGGACTTAGGTGCAGAAATTTCCAAGTTTGGTGGCATCGTTCAGGAAGATAATATGCGTTTGCTGATGCCTTATGATAATGCGGTCATGGTGTTTATGGGGGCTGGTGACATCGAAAAATATGAATTTGCTTACGAAAAATTACTTGGGCAACTTCATACTGATTTGACTTAATGTCTATTTAATGACCTTTCTGATATAATAGATATAACTGAAATACAACGGTGTTGTATTTGCTAATTGGAGGAGGTAAGCATTAATGGATAATTTTAATATGAATGCACGTCGCGATGTGACGGGTATCGATGATGGGCTAAGAGCATTTTTTAGACAAACATATAGTTTCATGGGTATTGCTATCATTGTGACTGCGATTACAGGGTTTATTGTTCAGAATTTTTTCTTGACTCAAGTTTATAGTCTTATTGCTGGTAACATTATCGGTACGTTAGCACTGTTCGGGGTACAAATTTTAATCATGACAATGATTGGACGTGCAACGTTCAAAAATCCTGCTAAAGCTTTTGGATTGCTCATGGCGTTTGCCGTGATTGAAGGCTTAACGCTCGGATTGTTGTTAGCAGTCTACACTGGCGCATCAGTCTTAATGGCATTTGTTTCAGCTGCTGGTGTTTTTGGCGGTATGGCTGTATATGGTATGGTGACAAAGCGTGATTTGACTGGCTTAGGATCAATTTTGTTTGGTTTGTTGATTGGCTTGGTCATTGCTTCCGTTGTTAACATGTTCTTTTATAGTGGTATGGTATCATTGCTGATTTCTTGGGCAAGTGTCTTTGTCTTCTCATTGTATACAGCTTATGACAACCAAAGCCTTAAGGTTATGTACGCTCAATATGCTGGGCAAGCTGATACAACAGGCTTGGCAGTTAACGGTGCGCTACGTCTCTACTTAGACTTTGTGAACTTGTTCTTCGCTTTGTTGCGTATCTTTGGTGTTGCAGCCGGTGGATCTCGTGACTAATTTATTTAAAATAAAAATCAGCCCGTTAGGGCTTTTTTATTTGGGAAATTATTACATGGTATAATAATTGGGATAGGTATTATCTCACTACATTGTTTTTGAAGATATCATTACAATGAAAAACAGAATGGATAGCAAATGACCAATAAAAAACTCTTATTAATTGATGGCAATTCACTGGCTTTTCGAGCCTTTTATGCGATGTATAATCAACTAGACCGTATGATTTCACATGATGGCCTACATACTAATGCACTAGTTGCGTTTAACAATTTCTTGGATCAAATAGTTGATCCGATGCAACCTGATTTGGCAGTAGTGGCTTGGGATGCTGGTTCTGGTAAAACGACGTTTCGTGGTGAACTATTATCAAGTTATAAAGATGGGCGTTCTAAAACACCATCTGAATTTTTAGAACAATTTCCTTATTTGCGTGAAATGGTCGCGCTCCATGGGCTGCGCAATTATCAACAAGAAGGGCTTGAGGCAGACGACATTATTGGGACATATTCGCGTTTAGGCGAGGCGGCTGGATACTCAGTGACCATTGTGACTGGTGACCAAGATTTAATACAACTTGCGACTGATAACATTACTGTAAATGTCACCAAAAAAGGTGTGACCGAAATTGAACGCTATACGCCGGATTACATACTAGAAAAATTCAATTTGACGCCGGCCCAAATTATTGAAAAAAAAGCTTTGACTGGTGATACTTCTGATAATTATCCCGGTGTAACAAAAGTCGGTGAGAAAACGGCGCTTAAGTTACTAGCAGAGTACCATGACTTGGATAATCTGTATGCCTATATTGATGGCATGAAGCCGTCTAAAATGAAAGAAAATCTGATAAATGATCGCGATCAAGCTTTTCGAGCACGTCAACTAGCGACGATTTTAACAGCGGCTGATCTTGAATTACCATTGGAAGAGATTGAATATCGCGGTGTTGATTATGATGCTCTCATTCCTTTTTATGAGAAATTAGATTTTAAGCAACAATTAGCTAAAATTAAAGCACTAAAACGTTCGGGGCAAATTGCCGGAGACGATACGGTTGGTGAGAAGAGTGTACAAGTTGTTGAATTAAAAGACAGTAATTTATGCGCTTTGAGTATGTTAGGGGACAAAGTTGCGCTCCATATTGAATATGTCGGCGAAGATTATCATGCTGGCGAGATGATTGGCTTTGTGATTGGAAATGCTGCTGTCGGGTATTATGGTAGCCGAGATGTGTCATTATTACAGCAGTCCGAACTCAAAACGTTGGTTGAAAACGATAAAATTCAAAAAAATGTTTTCAATGTCAAGGCGCAATTAGTCTTATTTAAGCGTTTAGGCTTGAAATTAACTGGTGTTAATTTTGACTTTTTGCTCGCGGCATATTTACTGGATACTGTTGATAATGACAATGTGTTTGCGACATTAGCGCAACGATTTGACATTTATCTCACTCCTGATGAAGAAGTCTATGGCAAGGGCGCTAAATTTAAGATACCTTCAGATAGTGGTCGAGTTTTGATGCATATTGCTAACAAAGCAAATGCGTTGATGGCATTAGAAGAGCCAACTTTTTCAGCATTAAATGAACATCAACAGACTCATTTATATACGGACATTGAGTTACCATTAGCACATGTATTAGCTAATATGGAGTTTCAAGGAATTAAAGTTAACCCAGAATATTTACAAGAAAGAGGACGTGATTTAGCGCAACGTATTGAAGATATTCAGTCAGCTATCTATATTGAGGCGGGAGAAAAAATCAATTTAAACTCACCTAAACAGCTCGGTGTGCTGTTATTTGAAAAAATGGGATTGCCAGTTATCAAAAAAACGAAAACAGGTTATTCTACGGCAATTGATGTTCTTGAAAAGTTGGCCCCACAAGCACCGATTGTGGATCACATATTGCAGTATCGTCAGCTGGCTAAACTTAAATCTACTTACATTGATGGTTTACTGTCAGTCATTTATCCAGAAGATAGTAAAATCCACACCCGATTCTTGCAAACGCTCACTCAAACAGGAAGATTATCATCTGTTGACCCCAATCTTCAAAATATTCCAATGCGCTCAGAAGAAGGACGTTTAATTCGCACGGCGTTTATTCCAAGTGAACCAAATTGGCAAATTTTTGGTGCCGACTATTCTCAAATTGAGCTTCGTGTGTTGGCACATGTGACAGGGGATGCTAATATGCAAAAAGCATTTTTGAATGGCGAAGATATTCATGCGGAAACTGCACGAGCTGTATTTGGTTTGCCAAATGATGCCGTCGTTGATCCACTTATGAGACGAACTGCTAAAGCAGTTAATTTTGGAATCGTTTATGGTATATCTGACTTCGGTCTGGCTAATAATTTGGGCATTTCTCGAGCTGAAGCCAAGCGATTTATTGATACTTATTTTCAAGAGTTTCCTCAAATACATGATTGGATGAATCAAATCAAACAATTTGCGCACGATCATGGCTATGTCGAAACAATTGCTCATCGTCGTCGTTACTTGCCAGATATTAATGCGAAAAACTTTAATTTGCGTTCTTTTGCCGAGCGGACTGCCATGAATTCACCGATTCAAGGATCAGCTGCTGATATCATCAAAATCGCTATGATTAAAGTTAATGATGCATTAAAAGCGCATCACTTCCAAGCACGCATGCTATTACAGGTACACGATGAATTAATTTTTGAAGCCCCATCTAGTGAAATTGATGCATTATCAGAAATCATTACCAGTGTGATGGATTCAGCAGTGTCATTAGATGTACCTTTGAAAGTGGAAAGTCATTCTGGCGCCACATGGTATGATGCTAAGTAACAGAAAAGTATAGGATTATCATGATAATATTACCAAATAATTTAGCAGCTACGCTAAATGACAGTCAAGTTCCTCATCAATTAGCTCATCAAATTGCGACTTATGTTGCCGTTTTCGTGGTGGCTTTCTTGCTGGTTGCTATTTGTCGCTTATTGATAACTCGTTTGCGTCATCACAAATTCAAACCACGCCAACTTATCTATGATGGTTTAATTGGTGCATGCATTATTTTACTAGCATACCTCGGTGGTACCTATGTTTATCAACAAAATATATTAGGCGTTAAAACTGCTATTTTGAAACCTGTTCAGCACCATGAACGACAAGTAGCAGACAAAAAAGCATCATCATCTACGGTTTCACGTGCCACAATTAGGAAAATGGTAATGCGAAATGCCGCCAAGGGCTTTGAAAAACAAGGTTTTGTGTCGATTCCAAGTCGTAATATTTTGTTGCCAATCTATAATGATGCTTATAGTGATGCTGGGTTGAATTTGGGGGCTGATTACGCCAACCGCTCTAGTCAAGACCCAGATGGCACTAAAGTACCAGTGATGGGTCAAGGAAACTATGGTTTGGCAGCACATAATTTCAATGATGGTGTGACTGGATTTAGTGGCTTGCAACAAGTCATTAATCAAAATGCACCTTATCTCACTAATGGTCAATTAAAGGGATCATCATGGTTGAATGGCACATCAGTTCTGTTGGCAAACAATAAAGGCTTATACCAATATGAGATTACAGGGCAAGATGCTGTTAAGAATACAGATGTCTCGGTTTTGGATCCAACAAAAAACGCGCAGTTAACAATCATTAGTTGCTTATTTCCCTCAACTCAGTATCGTATTATTACCCACGCAGATTTGAAGCACACTTATACTTGGAAAAACGCCCCGCAAAGCGTTGTTTCGAGATTTAACTTACAGGTTTATAACACCAATGCTCGTGTGAGTTGGTGGAACCCAGGTGTTGAAGAGGGTGCCAATGGTGATCAGGGTGGTACAAAATAACACTTTTTAGGTAAGGACGATTGTGCCCTTACCTTTTTCTTTAATAATGATAAAAATTAATTGGTATAATAAAAAAATATATGTTAGGTTTCCTGACATATATTTGCAAACAACTAAAATTTCGTATAAAATAAAAGTATCTTAAGCGAAGGGGTATTGTGATGAGCGAACGTGAGTTAAGACGTAATCTATCGATTTTAACAATTGGTACAGTTCGTGAATTGACGTTACTGACTGACCGTCAAATACGGTATTATGAGCAGCAAAACTTAATCACACCAGGACGTGGTAAAGGTGGTCAGCGCCGATTTTCACTAAATGATGTTGATCGATTATTAGCTATTCGTGATTTTTTGGATTCGGGTGATTCTATCAAAGATATTCAAGAAATATTCGCCAAACAACACCGCAAAGCACAAGAAAAACAAGATTCGGAATCAGCACTACGTCGTTCATTACAGAAAGAATTCGCTCAAATTGGGCGATTCGGGGCTCGTTAAGGAAGGAAAATCATGGCTCGCAAAACATTTACCAAAGAAGAAATTAAACAGATCGTTGTTGATGAAAATGTGGAATTCATTCGGGTGACATTTACTGATGTACTTGGTGCGATTAAAAACGTTGAAGTACCAACGTCTCAATTAGATAAAGTACTTGACAACAATTTGATGTTTGATGGTTCATCAATCGAGGGCTTTGTTCGTATCAATGAATCAGATATGTACCTTTACCCAGATTTATCGACATTTATGATTTTCCCTTGGGAAACAGATGGTCATGGTGGTAAAGTTGCCCGTCTAATTGCAGATATTTACACTTCTGATCGTGAGCCATTTGCGGGAGATCCACGTCATGCACTACGTTCAGTACTAGCTGATGCACGTGAAGCTGGATTTACGGCATTTAACGTTGGTACAGAACCTGAGTTTTTCTTGTTCAAACTCGATGAAAAAGGCAACCCAACTACTGAATTAAATGACAAAGGTGGCTATTTTGACTTAGCACCATTGGATATGGGCGAAAATGTTCGTCGTGAAATTGTTTTGACTTTGGAAAAAATGGGCTTTGAAATTGAAGCTGCTCACCACGAAGTCGCTGAAGGTCAACATGAAGTGGACTTTAAATATGCGTCAGCCCTTGAAGCAGCTGACAATATTCAGACATTTAAGTTGGTTGTTAAAACGATTGCACGTAAGAATGGTTACTATGCAACCTTTATGCCTAAGCCTGTTGCCGGTATCAACGGATCGGGTATGCACACTAACATGTCACTATTTACTAAAGATGGTAATTCGTTTGTTGATACGTCAGATGAAATGGGCTTGTCAAAAACAGCCTATAATTTCTTGGGTGGTATTTTGGAACATGCGACTGCGTTTACAGCACTTGCAAACCCAACAGTTAATTCTTACAAGCGCCTAACACCAGGATTTGAAGCACCTGTTTATGTTGCATGGTCAGCATCAAATCGTTCACCAATGGTTCGAGTTCCAGCTTCACGTGGCAATTCAACACGTTTGGAACTACGTTCAGTTGATCCAACAGCTAATCCATATACTGCTTTAGCAGCCATTTTGGCTTCGGGATTGGATGGTATCAAGCGTGAACTAGAGCCTTTGGCTTCAGTCGATAAAAACATTTATTTGATGGATGAGGTTGAACGTGAAAAGGCTGGCATTACAGATTTGCCAGACACTTTGTTGGCAGCCGTCCGTGAGTTAGCAGCTGACGACGTTGTTCGTTCAGCCATCGGAGAACATATTGCAGACAAGTTCATTGAAGCAAAGAAGATTGAATACACATCATATCGTCAGTTTGTTTCTGAATGGGAAACAGATTCTTATCTTGAAAATTACTAAAATAATTATTTTAAAAAGCGCTTGTCGCTTTTTTTTTGTGCTCAAAAAAATGTATTTTAAATTGTTTTTGAAAGCGCTAATAAACTTAACATTCGGTTATTTTTGTTAAAATGCGTAAAAATCCAGCAAAAAGCGAACTATAAACAATAAACTGTGAAAATTCTTATTTTAAAACGAACACAATTGATTGAAAATTTGTTAAATTAGTATCATAAACGAATGATTAGTGATGCGGAACTAAAAAGAATGGAGAAAAAATGACACAAGTAGCCGTTGTAATGGGGTCAACCAGTGATTGGGAAAGCATGAAGCAAACAGTCATGCTTTTAAAAGAGTTGGGTGTTAGCTACGAAAAGCACGTGATTTCAGCTCACCGTATGCCCGTACATTTACAAAATTTTGCTGAAAAAGCACGCGATAATCATTTTCAAGTCATTATTGCTGGTGCGGGTGGCGCTGCACATTTACCAGGTATGCTAGCTGCTAACACCACCTTACCAGTGATTGGTGTTCCTATGAAATCACATGCTTTAAACGGCATTGATTCGTTGTTATCGATTGTTCAAATGCCAGCAGGCGTTCCCGTTGCAACAGTTGCAATTGGTGATGCTGGTGCTAAAAATGCAGCCATTTTGGCAGCCCAAATAATCGCATTATCTGATGATGAAGTATTGGCCAAGTTGACTAACTTCAGGCAAGCTCAAACACAACATTCAGTTGACAGTGAAAAGGAGTTGAAATGACGCATAGTATTTTACCACCAGCAACCATTGGTATCATTGGTGGTGGGCAACTTGGGCGTATGATGGCATTGGCTGCAAAACCAATGGGTTACACTGTCATTGTGCTTGATCCAACACCACAGTCTCCAGCAGGGCAGGTAGCAGATGATCAAATTATCGCAAGCTATGACGATGTGAGTGCCCTAAAAATTCTAGCTAGTCGCAGTGACGTGCTAACTTATGAATTTGAAAACGTTGATCGCGATGTTTTGGAAAAGTATGCCTCAAAAATTTTGCCACAAGGGGTTGATTTGTTAAGAATTACCAGTGATCGCATAGCAGAAAAAACGTTTATTCGTGATGAAGCAGGTGTGCCAGTCGCACCATTTCAAATAATTGATTCAGCTGAACAGCTGAAAACGGTAACGACGCCTTCAATTTTAAAAACGGTTAGTGGTGGTTATGATGGGCATGGTCAATGGCAACTTAATACACCATTCGAAGCATCACAATTAGCTGATAATTTTCCAGGTGGTCGACTAATCTTGGAAACACTGGTCAATTTTAAGCAAGAGGTTAGTATCATGGTTTCTCGTTCTCATGATGGACAAATAACGACATGGCCAATTGCAGAAAATGTGCATCAAAATCATATTTTAAAGTACACAACCGTTCCTGCTAAAATTTCTAGCACATTGCGCAAAAAGATCATCGAGATTGCTCATCAAATTGCTAAAAAAATTGATTTGCGTGGTATTTTGGGTATTGAATTATTTGTCAATGACGAGGAAGTTTGGGTAAACGAGTTGGCCCCACGGCCTCATAATTCAGGGCACTTTACTATTGAAGCAACCAATGTTTCTCAATTCGAAGGTCATATTCGAAGCATTGTAGGATTGCCACTGCCAGAGATTACGTTAACGCAGCCAGCAACAATGTTGAATTTATTAGGTGATGAATTGACGCAGGCAAAGGCCGATTTTAAAAATCATCCAGAATGGCATTTTCATGATTACGGCAAGGCAACGATCAAGGCAGATCGTAAAATGGGACACATTACGGTGCTAGGTGATGAAAACGGGCAAGCATTAATCGCATGGGGTAAACAACATGAACAACGTAACAGACTATAACAATCAAACGATAACACGTGGTGATTTGAAGTATCAAGGAAAGGCTAAATCTGTTTATTGGACAAGTCAGGCAGATATTTTGTGGTTACATGATACAAACCAAGCAACAGCTTTAAATGGTAAAGTTCATGAAAATATTTCTGATAAAGGCCGCCTTAATAGTGCAATTTCCTATCTCTTATTCAAGCACCTCCATCAACATGGCGTTGCAACGCATTATTTAAAACACATCTCAGAAACGGATGAGTTGGTTGAAAAATTAGATATCATTCCCGTTGAAGTCGTGGTGCGAAATTTTGCTTCAGGTCATTTTGTCAGTCGATTTGGTGTCGCGAGCATGACTGAGTTAACACCAATTGTGCAAGAATTTTACTATAAATCAGATGCTTTGGATGATCCATTTATTAACGATTCACAACTTATTGCTTTGCATTACGCAACAGCTGAAGAAATTAAATCGCTTCGCTTGAAAAGCGCTGAAATCAACGATATATTGAGACGTCGGTTTGCAGAAATTAATATTGAGCTGATTGACTTCAAGCTGGAATTTGGTCGAAGAGCTGATGGCAATATGATTCTCGCGGATGAATTGTCACCAGATAATATGCGTTTGGTTGACAAAACAAGTGGTCAATCACTTGATAAAGACATATTCCGCCAACACAAAGGTGATTTGACGGTCGGTTATCGTGAAGTATTACAGCGTTTAGAAAAATTGGAGAAATAAACATGTACTTAGCCAAAATTTATGTTACCTATAAGCCATCAATTCTTGATCCACAAGGTGAGGTCATCAAATCAGCCCTGACACGACTGGATTACACTGGTATTTCGCAAGTATCACAGGGTAAGTATTTCGAAGTGAAATTGGATGCACGAGATGTTGAAGCGGCAACTGCTGAAGTGAAAAGTTTTACCGATTCACTTTTAATTAACCAAAATACAGAAACCTACCGTTTTGATTTATCCATTGTCAATGAAGACGAGGCAACCTTATGAAAGCAGCAGTAATTAGATTTCCAGGATCAAATTGCGATTTTGATATGTTATATGCTTTGCAAGATTTTGGTATTGACGCCGAAATCCTTTCAGCTGATAATAACGACCTCAATGACTTTGACGCCGTCTTTTTACCAGGTGGTTTTGCCTACGGTGACTATTTGAGAACTGGCGCCATTGCAAAGTTTTCGCCAATCATGGCGGCCGTTATTCAAGCGGCTAACGATGGTAAATTAGTGGTGGGTGTCTGCAACGGATTCCAAATTTTGACTGAAGCTGGTTTGTTACCTGGTCAATTGCAAGTTAACAAGGTACCGGGTTTTATTTGTGAAGATGTTGAGCTGTTGATTGAAAATCCAAATACAGCGTTCACAAATGCCTATGAAACAGAATCAATTATGATTCCAATTGCTCACGGTGAAGGTAATTACTATGCTGATGACGCAACATTAGCGCAACTGGAAGATAATCATCAAATTGTTTTCCGTTATGCTCAAAATCCTAATGGTTCGGCACATGACATCGCTGGCATTATGAATGAACGGGGCAATGTCTTTGGCATGATGCCACATCCAGAACGCGCAGTAGACGCAGTAACAGGCAATGTTGATGGACAACCATTTTTCAAAAGCATTTTGTCAGAGATAATAGCGGGAGATTAGGACATGCATAGTGATAATGAGATAACACCCGAAATGGTCCGTGATAGTAAAATTTATCAGCAATGGGGTTTGACTGATACGGAGTACCAACTTATTGTTGATACACTTGATCGCTTACCTAATTATACTGAAACAGGTATTTTCTCTGGCATGTGGTCAGAACATGTTTCTTACAAAAAGTCCAAGCCAATTTTACGTCATTTTTGGTCAACCAATGAACGTGTTTTGCAGGGGCCGGGTGAAGGTGCCGGTATATTGGATATTGGTGATAATCAAGCAGTAGTTTTCAAAGCTGAGAGTCATAATCATCCGTCATTTGTTGAGCCTTATGAAGGCGCGGCGACTGGTGTTGGTGGTATTTTACGCGATATTTTTTCAATGGGAGCCCAGCCTATTGCTGTACTAGATTCGCTACGTTTTGGCGAACTTGATAACGCACACACACACCACATTGTTGACGGTGTGATTGCTGGTATTGCTGGTTACGGTAATGCGATTGGGATTCCCACAGTTGGTGGTGAAATTGGTTTTGACCCAGTTTATGCGGGTAATCCATTAGTTAATGTAATGGCTGTTGGACTAATGGATCAAAAGGGTATGCAAGTCGGTCAAGCCAAAGGTGTTGGTAACTCAATTATTTATGTAGGTGCCAAAACTGGGCGCGATGGGATTAACGGGGCATCATTTGCATCGGCCGAATTTTCAACTGAACATGAGTCAGATCGTTCTGCTGTTCAGGTTGGCGATCCATTTCTAGAAAAATTAGTGATGGATGCCACTTTGCAAGCAGTTCGCGATCATTCAGATATTATTGTTGGTATTCAGGATATGGGTGCTGCTGGTTTGTTATCTTCTAGTTCAGAAATGGCCTCAAAAGCTGGTATGGGAATTGATTTAGACTTAAACCAAGTGCCACAACGTGAAACAGCGATGACGCCTTATGAATTGATGTTGTCCGAATCCCAAGAACGCATGTTATTTGTTGTTAAAAAAGGGGAAGAGCAAGTTATATTAGATTTGTTCAAAAAAGCCAACTTGGATGCTGTCATTATCGGTCGTGTGACGGATGATGGTCGCTATCGTTTACGTTTCAATGATCAAGTAGTGGCTGATGTGCCCGTTGACTTTTTGACGCATGCCCCTAAACAAGATTTGCCAATGGTGGCGCCTCAACGTTTGGCTATTTTGAAAGCAGATCAATTCGTACCAGATGTAACTGATTTAAAGCAAACAGTCCTTGATTTAGTTGGTCAACCGACGATTGCTTCAAAAAGTGATTTGTTCCGTCATTTCGATTCCCAAGTTCGTGCTGATACGGTCATTAAACCTGGTGGTGATGCTACTTTAGTCAGGATTCGTGGGACTAAGAAGGCACTAGCAATGACGACCGACGTGAATGCACGATATTTGTACTTAAATCCTAAAGTAGGCGCTAAAATGGCTGTTGCAGAGGCAGCTCGTAATATCGTTGCTACTGGAGCAACACCAATTGGCATCACAGACGGATTGAATTTTGGTTCACCGGATAATCCGGAAGTGTATTATGAATTGGCTCAAGCAGTTGATGGCATTAATGAACTTGCAAAACAACTCAATACACCAATTATTTCTGGAAACGTATCACTTTATAATGAAACGGATGGTCAAGCCATTTATCCGACACCAATGATTGGCATGGTTGGTTTGCTAACTGATGTGTCAAAAGCAACACGGATTGGATTCCAAAATGCCGGCGACAGCATTTATATCATTGGGGAAACGAGCGCTAGTTTCAATGGTACTGAAATTCAAAAAATGCAGACAGGTACCATCGACGGGCAGCTTTTTGAATTTAATGATCATGATGAAATTACCAATCAAAAGCTAGTATTAGCAGCAATAGAGCAGTCATTATTAGCTAGCGTACACGATTTATCTGAAGGTGGTTTGATTGTTGGTTTATTGGAAAGTGCATTTGCTGGTCATTTAAGTTTCAATGTTGTCACTGACATGACTTCAGAGTTCCTATTTGCTGAAACACCTAGTCGTTTCATTGTTTCCGTGGCACCCCAAAATCGTGATGCTTTTGAAAAACTAGTGGGTGAGTCAGCTCAAAAAATTGGTGAGGTATCTGATGAGGATCAAATGACGATTCAATCAAGTGACCAATTATTGCAGTTATCACGACAAGAAACTCAAACCATCTATCAGGAGAGCATTTCATGGCGATTAAAGGCATAATGACAGATATTAACACACAAGCGAATCAGGCAATGAGAACTGAGCAATCACGCGTCAATGTTCGAAGCCTTAATGAAGAATGTGGCATATTTGGTGTTTGGGGACGGAGTGATGCTGCGCAGCTGACCTATTATGGCTTACATGCATTGCAACATCGTGGTCAAGAAGGTGCTGGGATTGTATCTAATCGTTCAGGCCATTTGTGGCAGGAAAGAGGACTTGGCTTATTAAGTGACGTCTTTCGAGATCCAAGCAGAATAGAAGCCCTGCAAGGAAACAGTGCAATTGGACACGTTCGTTATGCGACTGCTGGCTCTCATGGTATAGAAAATATTCAACCACTCATGGTCAACTTTCACGATATGCAAATTTCACTTGCACACAATGGTAACTTGACTAATGCCTTGACATTGCGCGAAAAGCTCGAAGAAGAAGGCGCCATTTTCCAGTCATCGGCTGATTCAGAAATTTTATTGCATTTGATTCGTCGTTCTAAAGCGTCAACATTTGTTGACAAACTTAAAGCTTCACTCAATGTTCTCCGCGGGGGATTTGCTTACTTGCTGTTAACCCCGCACGGGTTGTACGCGGCGCTTGACCCCCATGCTTTTCGACCTTTTGTGGTTGGTCAAATGCCGGATGGCCAATACATTGTGACTTCTGAAACTGCAGCATTAGACGTTGTTGGCGCTAAATTTTTGCGAGATGTACAACCTGGCGAACTGCTGATTATTGATGATAGCGGACTCACGATTGACCATTATACTGATAAGACGACGTTAAATATCGATGCGATGGAATATATTTATTTTGCTCGACCTGATTCATCAATATATGGTGTCAATGTTCATCAAGCCCGCAAGCGTATGGGAGCAGCTTTGGCAGCTGAACAGCCTGTGAAGGATGCCGACATTGTGGTCGGTGTTCCCAACTCAAGTTTGAGCGCTGCCGCTGGTTTTGCAGAAGCTACCGGCCTACCAAACGAAATGGGTTTGGTAAAAAATCAGTATATTGCTCGAACATTTATTGAGCCAACACAAGATAAACGTGAGCGTGCAGTACGTATGAAATTAAGCGCGGTTCGTGATGTCGTTCGTGGACAAAACGTTGTTTTGGTTGATGATTCAATTGTTCGTGGTACAACATCAATGTACATCGTTCGCATGCTAAAAGAGGCGGGAGCTAAGTCAGTTCATGTGCGCATTGCGAGTCCGATTTTTAAATTTCCTTCTTTTTATGGTATTGATATGCAAACGACTAAAGAGTTAATGGGCGCTAACCACTCATTGACAGAAATGACCGACATGATAGAGGCTGATTCACTAGGATTTTTGTCGGTAGATGGCTTGGTGTCAGCGATTGACTTGCCATACTATGGTGAGGGGACAGGATTGACCACAGCATATTTTGATGGACATTATCCTAGCCCAATATATGACTATCAAGCAGGATTAGCGGATTTTGAGGCACGTCACGAAGTTGATTTTGCACCAGAGCCAACCACAACTTATCATCCACATCAAGTCAGATCTTTGCGTAATCAAGATATTTTGGCAGATGGAACTGTTCATCTTGATGCACAACCAATTATGGGAGGAGAACGATGACCAACGAAAATGCCTATCAGAAGGCTGGCGTGGATATCAAAGCTGGTGAAAAAGCTGTTGATTTAATGCAAGATGAAGTTGCTAAGACATATAACGATAATGTTTTGAGTGGTATTGGCGGTTTTGGTGCGGCTTATGCACTTGGTACAGACTACAAAGATCCAGTACTGATTTCAGGCGCGGATGGTGTTGGAACAAAGTTATTGTTGGCGATTGCGGCGAATAAGCACGACACCATTGGCCAAGATTTAGTTGGTATGGTGGCTAACGATATTTTAGCTCAAGGTGCCAAACCGGCATTCATGTTGGACTATTTAGCGGTTGATAAAATGCGACCGGAAGTGGTCGCTGAAATCGTACAAGGCATAGCACATGCAGCCAAAGAATCTGGTATGGCTCTTATTGGTGGCGAAAGTGCTGAATTGCCCGGATTGTATGCTAAAAATCACTACGATCTAGCTGCATTTGCTGTTGGTATAGCAGAGCGGGATCAGTTATTGAAACCAGAAAATGTTGATGTAGATGATATTTTAATTGGTTTGCCATCGTCAGGCATTCATTCAAATGGCTACTCATTAGTTCGCCACATTTATCATATTGATAATGAATCAGCCTTTCAACAGCTTGATGAGCAATTGCAAACGACTTTGCTGACGCCAACAGCATTATATGCTAAATCGGTATGGCCATTAGTTCAAGCAGGTCTGGTACAATCAATGGCGCATATCACAGGTGGTGGGTTAGTTGAAAATTTGCCTCGTGCCTTTCCAAAACATCTATCAGCTGAAATTAGTTGGGGATCATGGCCCATACTGCCCATTTTTGATGATTTACAAAAACGTGGCAATGTTTCTCTCGCAGATATGCTATTGACGTTTAACAATGGCTTAGGTTTAGTATTGGTAGTTCAACCTAGTCAATTAGCAGATGCCATGACGATGTTGACTGAAAACGAACAACCTGCTTATCTATTAGGTAAAATCACTGACCGTCAAAAAGAAGCTGTGGTGTTTACAGGAGTAGCACCATGGTAAAAAAAGTTCGATTAGCAGTTTTTGCCTCTGGGACTGGCACAAACTTTCAGGCATTAAATGACGCCATTATACAACGCAATCTAAATGCTGAAATTGTCAGATTAGTGGTTGATCATTCCAAAGCTGGGGTGCTCAACTTAGCAAAAGTATTTGGCGTGCCAACCACGACAATTATTTACAGTCACTATCTTGACAAAACAGCTGCTGAACAAGCGATTATTGACCAGCTGGAATCAGATCAAGTTGATGGTATTTTACTGGCAGGTTACATGCGCATTTTGACACCATTATTAATCAATCGTTATTTGGGTAAAATCATCAATTTGCACCCAGCGATGCTGCCTAGTTTTCCCGGGCGGCACAGTATTTTGGATGCGTTTGAAGCAGGTGTCGATAAGACTGGCGTCACAGTGCATTTTGTTGACAATGGCATTGATACTGGCGAAATTATTGCGCAAGAAGTGGTGCCAATTAAAAAAGACGACACACTTGAACAACTGGAAACGCGTATCCATCATGTGGAACACGTTTTATACCCGAACACACTAGAAAAGTTATTAAAAGAAGGAGTATTTTTAAAATGACCCGTGCATTACTAAGTGTTTCCGACAAAAAAGGTTTGGTACCATTTGCTAAAAGTTTAGTGGAATTAGGTTATGAGTTAGTGTCAACAGGTGGGACACATAAAGTGTTAGCAGAGGCTGGCTTGGAAGTATTGCCAATTGACGAAGTCACAGATTTTCCTGAGATGTTAGATGGGCGTGTCAAGACGTTGCATCCACGTGTGCACGCTGGTTTACTAGCACGTCGTGATTTGCCAGAACATATGGCCAAATTAGCAGAATACGATATTACGCCAATTGACATTGTGGTTGTGAATTTATATCCGTTCAAGTCAACGATTCAAAAAGATGGGGTCACAGAAGCAGAAGCTATCGAAAATATTGATATTGGTGGGCCATCAATGTTACGTTCAGCTGCTAAAAATTTTGCCGCTGTTTTACCAATTGTTGATCCAGCTGATTACGATGATGTTATTAACAAATTGAAGTCTGGTTCAGTGGACCAAACCTATCGTCGTAACCTAGCAGCCAAGGTATTTCAACATACGGCGTCATACGATGCCTTAATCGCTCATTATTTGACAGAAACAGAATTTCCAGAAAACCTGACACTGCCGTTTGAAAAATTTGATGATATGCGTTATGGTGAAAATCCTCATCAATCTGCCGCAGCCTATCGGAATGCCTTGCCTGAGGCATATTCAGTGCTCAATGCGGAAATATTGCATGGGAAGCAATTGTCATATAACAACATTCGTGATGCGGACGCTGCGTTGCGCATTATTGCAGAATTTGACGAAACAACTGTGGTGACAGTTAAACATATGAATCCAGCTGGCATTGGTCAAGGTGCAACGGTTGAAGCAGCGTGGGATAAGGCTTTTGCTGCTGATGATATTTCAATTTTTGGTGGAATTGTTGCATTAAATCGAGAAGTTGATGCCGTAACTGCTGAAAAAATGCACAAGATATTTTTGGAAATTATCATTGCGCCAAGCTTTACACCAGAGGCTTTTGAGATTTTGTCTGCTAAGAAAAACTTACGTTTGCTGACGTTGCCATTTACTACTGCAATCCCGCAAGCGCTTGAAGTTACCTCTGTACTTGGTGGTGCCGTTGTTCAAGAACGCGATTTGGTGGAAGAGTCAGCGGATTCGTTCAAGGTGGTATCAAAAGTTGTACCAACAGAGGAGCAGTTAAAGGCCATGATTTTTGCGCAAAAAGTTGTTAAACATGTCAAGTCTAACGCAATAGTTGTGGCGAGAGATGGTCAAACTTTGGGTGTTGGCGCAGGACAGCCAAATCGTATTGATTCCGTTGTTTATTCTATTCAAAAAGCTGCCAATAAGTCAAATCTTAGCGATGCGGTATTGGCATCCGATGCCTTTTTCCCGATGAATGATTCGGTGCAATATGCTGCTGAACATGGTATTAAGGCAATTGTTGAACCAGGTGGATCAATCAAAGACCAAGATTCAATCGACAAAGCTAACGAGTTAGGGGTTGCGTTAGTCTTTAGTGGTACCCGTCACTTCAAACATTAAGCCTTCAAAACGCTCAAACGAGCGTTTTTTTATTGAAGTCATCTTGAAATTTCGGTATACTAATCATACGAACAAATATTCGCTTAGGAGTGACAATGAAATTTATTCATGCAGGGGATATACATTTGGGTAACCCATTTTCGGGGTTGGACGGACAGTTGCCCGAAATGTTAAAAGAAACGGTTCATAAGGCAACTATCACTGCTTTCATAAAGTTAATTGATGCTGCAATTAGTGAATCAGTAGATTTTGTATTGTTTCCAGGCGATTTGTACAACGCTGCTGAAAATAGCGCCCAAATTCAAAGTATTGTGAATCAACAATTTAATCGGTTACTGGAGGCAAAAATACCGGTTTATTTGAGTTTTGGTAATCATGATTTTGAAGCAGATCGACGACAACATTTGCCTTGGCCAGTTAATGTTGTTGTTTTACCTCAGCAGGTTGTGACGCAATCGTTAACGATAAAAAGTGGTAAACGTGTCGCAATTACTGGATTTAGTTATCAGACTCAGCAACAAGCAACTCGTATTATTGATGATTTTCCTCAAAAGAATCGACAATTTGATTATCAAATTGGTATGTATCATGGGTCTGTTGGTACGGAGGGATCATCTTATGCACCGTTTTCTGTTGGCGATTTACTATCTAAAAACTATGACTACTGGGCACTGGGCCATATTCATAAGCGACAAACACTGAATCAGCGGCCCTTTGTTGGATATTCAGGAAATTTGCAGGGGTTGAATCTCACAGAAACTGGGCCAAAAGGTTACTATTTAGTTAGTGATGATACTGGTCGTTTGGTACCTACATTTGTTGCTGTGGCACCAGTTGTTTGGCATGAAGTGACTTTTGATCACGTTGCAGATGAACTGGATTTGATTCAGCGTGCCAAAACATTGTCTGATGATGAAGTTGGGTTTTGGACCATCAATATCTCTCAGACAAGTGACCCTGAATTTATCTCTCGTATTACACACGGCTTCACACTGGAAGGCTTGCGTGCCAATATGGCTTCAAACGTGTGGATTGTTCGTTTAAATCTGATTATGGATTATCAATCAGCACAAATTAACGACGTGATTGATCAGCAATTTTGGGAAAACTCATTGACGCAATTGATGTCTTCATTTGAAGTGAATGATTATTTACCAAATCAAGTGCCTTTTTTTGTGCGTGATTATTTTACGACATCAGCCGGTAAACATTTGTTGCGTCAACGGATGACGGAATTAATTAGCGAAAGGCGACACTTACATGAAGATTAAACAAGTTCATATTAGTGGTTTTGGCAAATGGTCTCAGGTGGCATTTGATTTTAACAGTCAATTGCAGATAATTGTTGGTCAGAATGAGTCCGGTAAATCAACCTTACGCGCATTTATTGTTGGTATTTTATTTGGTTTTCCAAGTAAAAAACAATCAAAAAATGTTTATGATCCCCAAGATGGCAGTCGCTATGGTGGTGATTTGGTGGTTGAGACTGCTAATGGTGATTTTCGCATTGCACGCTTTGATCGAACACAAAGTACTTTGACAATTACCCGTCTTGCAGACCAACATGAAATAACAAATCCAGAGGAATGGCTAAGCAATGAATTATCGCCTTTAACAAGGCAATCTTTTGATGATATTTTTAACTTTAGCGAGCAGGATTTGATACAAATGAAACAAATTTCTGCACCAGATTTACAAAAACTATTATTAAATCTCGGCGCAGTTGGCAGCACACAATGGCTTGAGACAGCAACTGAATTTGATAAGAAAGCAGATAAATTATTTGCGTCACGTGCCACAGGGAGACGATCACTTAATCAAGCGGTCCATTCATACGAAGTTAGTGAGACCGAATTGACAAAGCAATCAGAACAGTTGAAAATTTTTTTAGATGATCAACAGACTGTTTCAGAGTTGACACAATCAGTTGCCATGTTAGAAAAAGAATTAGATAAATCCCAAGAAAATATTAATCAGCTAACGCAATTGCAACGGCAATACCGACTGTTTTATGAAGCGCAACAAATTGAGAGAAAGCAGGTTCGTTCAGTCTCAGAGTCAGATTTACAGCACGCGGAGCAATTGCAAGTTGAAATTGATCTTTTGGCAAGCAACATTCGTCGTCAAGAGCAAGATCTGAGTGTACAACCCGAATCTGCAAGTGAAATTGAAGACAGTAATAAACGGTTGATGACTATAAAAATGATGGCCAGCCAACTAGTGAATGATCAGCGACAGCATGATGAATTATTGGCGCAACAAAAAGCAATTCAAGCACAGTTTGCAACCAATAAGGTGCCAGAATTACTGACAGCCGATGATGATCAACGGCTGTCAAACTACAAAGTCCGATTTATTGGAATGGTTAGTGGGGCAATTTTGTTAACTATTGCAGTGTATTTGGTGGTAACACCCATTTGGCTATGGTTGATGGTCGTAATTGTACTTTTGAGTTTTATTATTAGATTTGTAGTGAAAAATAATAGTGTGATTAGTGATATTAAAAAGCAGTATTATCCTTTAAATGGGACACAGATACGTGCTGTTCAGCCTAGTATTGAACATTACCTTAAGCTTGACAATTCTTTGACAGCCATTAATCAAAAAATTGACTTGCAAACAGTTCACATTAATAAAGCACTACAATCCTTAGCCAGAGATCTAAATGTGGCGTTAGCATCACAGGCGATTCATGACTCAGTGGATCAACTGGCGCAAACGATTCAAAATCGTGTTTTAGTAAAGCAGAATGAAAATGTTCTCAGGCAACAACAGCAATCACAACTGGATAATATGATTGAAGCGTCAAGTATATCTTTAAATCAAAAAAAGCTTGATTTAAAAGTGATTTTTCAGAAATATGATGTTGAAAAAATGACTGATTTGCAAAATTTGGATATTGCTTATCACGAGCAAATGGTTAACGATCATCGGTATCAAGCAATGATTCAACAAATACCTGCTCAAGACCAAAAAAAATTGTCAGCGTTTGAGGATGCGCAAGCACTTTCAAAAAATCTGGAAAACGAGCATAATAATCTTGCCCAAATAAAGCAGCATTTTGCGGAAGAACAGGCAAAATTGGCGCGCATTCAGGCACAACAGATGCAACGCGTTAGTAATGATGATTTCATGGTAATGCAACAAAAGGTTGCAGACCAAAAAACTGAACTCATCACTCAATTTAGTGAATATTTGGCGCAAAAATTAGCAAATCGTTGGATTTACAGTGCTTTACACGCTGCTTCACAAAATCGTTTTCCTAAGATGATGAAATTTGCGACAGAGTGCTTTAGTCAATTAACCGTAAGGCGTTACCAACACATTAATTTTGAAAAAGACGAAATTATTGTAACTACTGCGCGCCATGAGTCATTTAACGTGATGTCGTTATCTACTGGTACTCAGGAACAGCTTTACGTTGCGATGCGTCTTGCATTGGCTCGCGTTATTGCTGATGTGATTAATTTCCCTATGGTAATTGATGATGGATTTGTCAACTTTGATCCACAGAGACGTGCTATTATGCTTGATATGTTAGCCCAATTGTCAGACAAACAACAAATTATTTATTTGACAACTAGTGTAGAAACCAACGATTTTCCAAATATGATAAAATTGTAATAGATAAAGCTGTGAGGATAGAATATGACTAAATTATTAGCAAATTATCAGGATTCGGAGCATGTGGATAGTTTTGCGCTGATTAAAAGTGCGGATGTACGTTTGACAAAAAATGGGAAAACATACATTGGATTAGTGTTTTCTGATAGGTCTGGTGACTTACCAGGAAATTTATGGGACGCTACTGAGGAACAGATAACTTGCTTTGTCCCTGGAAAAATTGTTAAATTGCAGGGTGTACGAGGATCATATCACGATCAGCCACAAGTTCAGATTACAAACGTTCGTTTAACTGAATCCGGAGAGCCAGAAAATCCGTCTGACTTTATGGTGCATGCGCCAATTAAAGAAGCAGATATGAACGATGCCCTAAACGATTATATTTTTTTGATTGTTAATCCAACTTGGAATCGTTTAGTACGTCGCTTATTTACACAATATCATGATGCATTTTTACGCTATCCAGCTGCCAAATCAAATCATCATGCATTTGCTGGTGGTTTGGCATTTCACTCATTATCTATTGCAAAATTAGCTAAAGGTGTCGCAGGACAGTATCCACAATTAAATCAGGAGTTGTTGATTGCCGGTGCATTGTTACATGATTTAGGAAAAACGATTGAACTGTCTGGGCCAGTGGCGACACAATATACTTTGTCAGGAAATTTGATTGGTCATATTACGTTAATTGATGAACAAATTGTTTTGGCAGCGCGAGAACTGAAGTTTGATTTACAAGATGAGGACTTGATATTACTACGGCATGTGGTGTTATCACACCATGGTATTTTAGAATATGGATCTCCAGTGAGACCAGTCGTCATGGAAGCTGAAGTGTTGCATCAATTGGATGAACTTGATGCGGGTATTCAGATGATGAGCGGAGTAATGGAAAAAACAGCTGAAGGTTCTTTCTCAGATAGAGTCTTTGGTTTAGATAATCGTAAGTTTTACAAACCTGAAAACCGTGATCAAACAACTTTGTGACAGTAAACATAAAAAAAGCGATCCCGTTGGAATCGCTTTTTTTATGTTTACTTTGAAGAACTTGAAGAACTTGAAGAACTTGAAGAACTTGAAGAAATGCCGGCTGTGAGGTAACTGCTCAATGCATTTTTCAAATCAGTGTCTTTCACATTGACATCGTTTTTGCGCAAAATTTTACCAATAATGGCTTGAATTTCTGTTGTGTTACTTGAATCACTAATGAAATCACTGACGATTTTATTTGACAACTTACTACGAACTTTGCTCATTGCAGGTTTCGTAGTTGTTTTGTCTAATTGAATCACATAATAGCCACTAGAACTACCTGTCACAGGTTCTGTTGAATAGTCACCAACTTTTGATAATTTGAACGCAGCCGTTTGAACGGAAGAGTCAACTGTTGAGCTTGTTGAATCAAATGCTGGTAATTGACCATTTGATGAGGCGTATGTGGTATCTGTTGAGTATTTTTTATAGACGGTTGCCCATTTGTCACCCTTCTTTAAGGCTGCAATGGCTTCTTTAGCAGAAGATTCATCTTTAGCGGTAATCATCGAAATGGTTGTATTTTGATGATAACTAGCATAAGCTTTTTTCAACTGCTTTTGGGTGACCTTATAGTTAGCTTTGATAGCGGCGTTCATAATCAAATTATTTTTCACATTTGTTTTAAATTGATCTTGTGTCAAATTATTTGATGCTAAAACTGTCTTAAATGATGAGCCGTACTGTGCTTTTTGAGTATCATAAGCGGTTTGAACATCGCTTTTTGAAACTTTTTTGCCATAGTTTGCAGCAAGCACTTTGTTGATTACCATATTGGCAAATTCTTGCTGACCAGCTGATGACTTTTTAAAGTCATTGTAGAATTCTTTTTGTGTGATTTTGCCAACATTAGTTGTAACCAATGTTTTGGATGAATTAAACCCTAGGAAGATAAGCCCGCCGACGAAAATGACAACGAGCAATCCCCAAATAAACTTTCTCATGAGTGATTATTTTCCTTTTCTAAATACAATACTGAATATTTTACCATAAAATGAACTATCGCGCTTTATATTTAGACAACTCATGGTCTATGTTTTTTTGACTTTTGGCGATGCGATCAAGATGTGGCTGATTTTTGAAATTCATTTTGTCAATATCAGTTTGAATTTCCTCACCAATAGTTTGAACATGCTTTAATTGCTCAGTTAAAATTGCTTGCTGTTGCTGGAGTTGTTTCAATAAAGCTGAAATTTCTTTGAAATCAGCTATTAACGACTTTAATTGACTAAACAGCTTCATATTGACCTCCGTGATTTGTTTCCGTGTTTCTAGAATTGGGCAGCAATGCTATCAGCAATTTTTTGATAGCGCTCAGGTGAAAATGCTGAACTATTGTCAATCGTTGGCGCTAGTTTGCTATTGAGATTATCATCATCAAATCTTGGAATGATGTGCCAGTGAGAATGGCGGACGGTTTGACCAGCAGAAACACCGTTATTAGACTGAATATTGATGCCTGTAATGTCAGGGTTGCTTGCTTTTATTGCGGCAGCAACAACTGGTAATTTTAGCAATACTTTTTTTGCAATGTCATCTGTGTAATCAAAAATATCAGCCACATCAGCTTTTGGCACAAGTAATGTATGACCGGGTGTCACTTGAGAAATGTCAAGAAAGGCTAAAACGTCTTCATCTTCATAAACTTTGTAACTTGGGATTTCACCTGCAATAATTTTATCAAAAATATCCATTTATCTTGCTCCATTTCAATTTACTGACTTTATTATATCAAATATTGACTGGTGCCTGTTATAATAGAAGCTATGGGACTTAAAATTAACAATCTGTCTGGTGGTTATGCCGGTAATAACGTTTTAAAAAATGTCACCTTTGATGTGCCTAATGGCAGCATTGTGGCATTAATTGGTTTGAATGGCGCTGGTAAATCAACGACAATCAACCATATTATTGGTGAACTTCAACCACAAATGGGCACAATTGAGTTAAATGGGATTAATTTGGTTCAAAATCCGACCGGTTTTAAATCACAAATTGCTTATATTCCGGAACAGCCTATCTTGTATGATGAATTGACATTAGGTGAACATTTACATTTAATGCTGGCTGCTCATAATATTGATGATGAGGTTGCTTGGCAACGTGCGGAAACATTATTGAAACAATTCCGGTTAGATGATAAGCTACACTGGTTGCCAATTCATTTTTCAAAAGGGATGCGGCAGAAAGTCATGCTGATATCGGCCTTTATGCTAGATGCACCGCTAATTATTATTGATGAACCCTTTTTAGGATTAGACACGGTTGCACAAAAAGATGTCGTTAGATTGATTCATGAGCAAGCTAATAAGGGAAACAGCGTTTTGATGACGACTCATTTATTAGCTTCGGCCGCCGAATTTGTAGACCAATTTGTAGTATTGCATGATGGTAAGTCACGATTCATAGGGACACCACAAGCTTTGGCTGAGGAAAATCAGTTGCAGTTGGATCAGTTGGATGATTTTTTTGGCCTTGTCCAGCGGGAGCTAGCCGATGAAAGTTGATAGTTTGTTTCAGGAACGATTACGGCGTGCGCAGAAAATAAATTTTAGATATCTACGTTTGCTGTTTAATGATCATTTTATTCTTTTTTTGATGATAGCCTTGGGTGCTGGTATATTGGGTTATCGTAATCTGCTGACAGCACATCAATCTGTGACCTATTGGCATTCAATTTGGTGGCAAGCAATCAGTATTTTATGGTTGTTAGTGGGTTTGCAATTTGGTAGTCTTGTCACTTATTTTAAACCTGCCGATCGGCTCTATTTATTTGCGAACGATCGTGATATCATTAAATCCTATTTGGCTTCGGCTATGCGTTTGAGTATATGCTATGCGTCTGTTTGGCAAATAATATTTATCGCTGTGATTGCGCCTATATTGTGGCGAATGGATGTTGATAATTGGTCGCGACTATTTTTTTTGATTATCTTTGTGATTAGTTACAAGATGTTGTTATTGATGTATGAGCGGGATAAACTTTTTTTGAAATCTCGTCGGTTGACAATCGCTATTTTTGAGCCGGATGCCATTGCTGAAAAAATCTTGTTCAGGTTTTTAGTACCCGGAACCTTGTTAGCGTTTATCATTGGTTTGTCGACGGATCAATTGAATGTCATGGTAATTATTTGGTTGTTGCTGGCAGGAATTGTGGTGCGATATTTTGCGGTAACTGAAGTCAAATCAGAATTATTCGCAATTGATTGGTTGCGGGCTACGGCCCAAGCCCAGATACAACAGCAGCGGACATTGCACTTTTTTGCGTTATTTGCTGAAGTACCACATCAGCCAAAAACGATTAAACGACGCCGTTATTTGGATTTTTTGTTAAAGCGATTGATTAAAGGGCAGTCAAGCATGTTTCGGCTGTATTTGATACGATTAGCGAGAGATACTGAAATACTACCTTTAATTGTGCGATTATTATTGGTCGGCGTTGTGCTAATTATTGCACTAAAATCAGCGCCGTTGTGGTTGATTACGACTATTGCTGCTGCAATATTGTACTTAATGACATTTCAAATGTTACCACTGTATGATGATACGCACCAAAACCTGTGGACAAGGTTGATGCCCGTTTCAAAAACAGAAAGGTTAAAATCATTTGCTAGCGTGCAAATAATTGTTGCCATACCAGTTATTTTGATTCTGGTTATGATTGCGATATTCATTCGACCATTGAAAGAAATGGTAGTGATTTTAGCGACTATGTTGCTAGTGGAATTTATCATGTTCAAATTTTATATTCCAAAAAATAGCCACAAAATAAAAAAATAATGGAGAAAAAATATGCATTTACGTGCAAAACCGTGGGCCAGCGATTGGCTAACTAATCACTCAGACATTGTGATTGATCAAGACAAAGCGACAGATCAAATCGGTCAATGGCAAAAATTGTTTGACCAAAATCAACCAATTCATGTGGAAATTGGTTCTGGAAAAGGTCAATTTATCTTAGGGATGGCTTTAGCACACCCAGAGATTAATTATATTGGTATGGAGATACAAGAGACTGCGATTGCAATTGCTGCTCGAAAGAGCTTTGATCAAGTCGGTAAATTACCAAATTTACGTTATATTTACGGTAACGGTAATGGTGTCGAAACTTACTTTGAAAAGTCAGAAATCGATAAAATTTATTTGAATTTTTCTGATCCATGGCCAAAAAAGCGACACGAGGCACGACGTTTGACGTATCGCTCATTTTTACAATCGTATGAAGCTGTTTTACCAAATCAGGGTGAGGTTGAATTCAAAACAGATAATCGTCATTTATTTGAGTATTCATTAGTTAGTTTTATGACCTATGGCATGCGTTGGTCTGCAGAAGATTACACACTTGATTTGCACGCTGACCCTGATAAAGTAATAGGAAATGTTGAAACCGAGTATGAACAGAAGTTTATGGTAAAGGGACAACCAATTTATAAAGTCAAGGCTCACTTTCAGAGCACAAGATATTCCATTAACAACAAGCAACGTCTAATTTAGGCGTGTATGCTAGACTGTTATTCAATAATGAAAGTCTTTGTCAGCTAGTTATGAATTTAATTAAAGGGAATTTTTAAAATGTTAATGTTCATTCAAAAAAATCATAAAAGTGACAAATATTATACGTTAGCAACAGATGACGGTAACATATCATATGCAGTGCTTGGGCAATATCTTGGGCCACAACTACTGACTGAATTTGAACAAACGTTTGCTAATTATCTGGTCAATGAAACCGGTATAGTGATGTTTGATATCAAAGAAAACGATTTAGATGAAGTGATTACTAATTTAGCTAAATACGCGCTTTAATTTAAGAAATACTGAAATAGAAGTATTTCTTTTTAATGGACAAAAGAAAGTAGATTGAAGTATGAAAACACTTGTAACCGGTGGCAACGGTTTTGTTGCAGGGCATATTATCCAAAAGCTTTTGGCACAAGGGGATCATGTGATTGCCACTGTTAGATCTGATGAAAAAGGTCAGAGGCTTATGAAGGAGTTTGATTCAGATCACAGACTGTCTTATGTGTTATCAAGCTTGAATGACCCAGATGACGTAGTGCTGACAGATGCTTTGCGTACAATTGACGTGCTGTATCACGTTGCAAGTCCGCTTGGTGGCAGGAATGCCAATGATCCTAATTTGATTCATCAGGCGACAGGCATGGTGCAAGCGGTCTTTGACAGTGCTTATAAAGCAGGGGTGAAACGGATCGTGATGACGAGTTCACTAGCAGCGAGTACGCCTGAAGCGTCAACTAAGGGACTCATTGATGCCGAATTTTGGTCTGATGAAGAAAATCCTGAGTTAAACGCTTATAGGTTATCAAAGCTTTCAGCAGAAAAGCTTGCTTGGAATTTGGCTGACAAATATCATTTTCAGCTATCGACGATTTTACCGGGTGCAATTTTTGGACCTACTTTAACTGATGCAATTTCTAGCAATGGTTTAATTGCTCAAATTATTCACGGCACACCACTCCCAAAGATTTCATTGGAAATTTCAGATGTTAGAGATGTTGCAGAAATTCACATTCTGGCGGCATCATTTAGCCAGTTTGCTGTCGGGCAGCGCTTCATTGCTAAAAATGGTGATTTAACTTTCGTTGAAGTTGCAAAAACCTTGAAACCAGAATTTCCACGTGTGAAGCTTTCTGTTTTGCCTGATTTTGTTGTGCGCTTAGTTGCAAAATTTCAGCCTTCTATCAGAGCATTAGTCCCAATGCTTGGACGAAGTTATACGCATACGAACGCAAAAACTGTGCGAGTGCTTGGCTATCAGCCAACTGATCCACGTCAGACGATTCTTGACACTGCACGAAGTCTAAAAGAAAAGAATTTATTATGATAAATCTTACAGCATTCAAATACCTAAAGATATGGGTCTTCCAATCGACACGCAACAATACTATACCGTCCGCACTCTGTGATTGACTTACATTTTTAATCGTTCGGGTAAACCAAAAGCATAGTAGGAAACCTAACATATTTTAAGCATTATATGATACTGTGATATATACTAAAAAAGTAATGTTACCAAGCATTGCCAGCCTAACAGGTTTTTTAACGTCCATTATCTTCCCTGTTAGGTTTTTCTATGTCTTCTTTGCAAAATTAAAACCAAATATTGACCTGTTGTATACAAAGACTTGCTAAAATGAAAGAGCAATGTGTTAGTAGACATTGTAGCCAACCAGCAGTATTATTCTATCGTCCTGTATCATAATCTGCACTGCTGGTTAAAAATGTCAATTTCTCCCTGAAAGAAGGCATGATAGGTTCGTTGTAAGTGATTACAACGAACCATTTTTTGTGCGATTTGAAAATTGTTAATCCTCATCTTAATATAATGAAAGTAATTTTTCCGAGTTGAAATCGTTTACAATTTAGGACATGTACGGTAGAATGAACTTGTAACATCAAATAAACCTCAAGGAGATCATTTTATGTCAGTTGAAGAAAAGTTTGATAATGCTAAGGACAAGGTTGCTGGTAAAGCAAAAGAAGTTGAAGGCAAGGTTACCGGTGACAAAGCTCGCGAAGCAGAAGGAAAAGCACAAAACCTCTTTGGTAAAGCCAAAGATAAGTTTGTTGATGCAGCAGATGCTGTAAAAGACAAAACTGAAGAGGCCGTTGACGCAGTAAAAGACGGTATTGACAATCTTAAAAAGAAATGATTCAAAAACGACTTATGGTCGTTTTTTTTTTAACTTTTAAAAATAAAATTTAACATGAAAATACGCCTATTTTAAGGCATAGACAAACCCCTGATAACAAAGTTAGCAGGGGTGATGTGACACTATTATCTAAGACCAACATTTAACGAAAATTAAGACTAATTTTGTGAATTTATTCACTGATGCTGGCTATTTTGATTTAAATGTGATATCATAAAGATATGTCAAAAGAGAAAACAACTAAATCAGGAAATATTCCATTGCGTATTGATCCAGAGTTACATCAGGTTTTGGCTGAAAAAGCGAAACTAGAAGGTCGATCACTAAATAATTATTTGACGAAGATTTTAGAAGATGGTGTTAAACCTAAATCTTTTGAAGATCGGCAGTTCGTGGGACACGTGATTTCAGGGCATGACTTTGATTTGGACAATCGGTTGGTTAAAGTTTCAGGCATTTATTACCGTTATTTGATAGATAATGCTTCGGCGGCTAAATATGATGCAAATTACGTTATTTTAGAGGCTAATGGCAATATTTTGACCTTACGCGAATTAGTTGCTGAGCTTCACTAGTTGTTGCCAATGTTCATGTGAACAACGTTAAAATGGGGGTTGACGGTGCAGTGTGCTTTTTAACACAACGCACGACAGCCAAGAGAGTAGATAGGGAGAAACAAAATGTTATTTTTTAGAATCGTACCGCAAAACAATGCAGGATTAGTCGAAACATTGGGGAAATACAAGTCTCGTAAAGAAGCTGGTTTGCATTTTTACATTCCATTTTTGCAAACAATTCGCAATGTGAGCTTAGCAATGCGACCATTACGTTTGCCAGATTATTCGGTTATTACGGCTGATAATGCTGATATTAAGGCGAGTGTGACGTTGAACTACCACGTTACTAATGCGGTCAAATACATGTATGAAAACACTGATTCAGTTGAATCAATGGCACAATTGGTTCGAGGTCACCTGCGTGATATCATCGGTCGTATGGAATTAAACGAAGCGCTGGGGTCAACTACCAAAATCAATGTACAGCTGGCCGATGCAATCGGTGATTTAACTAATACTTACGGTATTAATGTTGATCGTATCAACATTGATGAACTACGGCCATCAGTTTCGATTCAAGAGGCTATGGATAAGCAACTGACTGCTGATCGTGAGCGTGTAGCTACAATTGCAAAAGCTGAAGGTGAGGCACGTTCAATAGAATTGACAACAAAAGCCAAGAACGATGCTTTGATGGCAACAGCGAAAGCTGAAGCTCATGCAACCAAAACGCGTGCTGAAGCCGAAAGATATCGAATTGATACAGTGCAAGCTGGTTTGGCTGGCGCCGATGACAAGTATTTCCAAAACCAATCAATCAATGCCTTTTCAACCTTGGCACAATCATCAGCTAACCTAGTCGTTGTTGATGGCAAAGAAATTGATTCTCTTGGTAAATTACCAGTTGCTGGCAAGTTATTAGGCAAAGGGCTAAAATGAAACACTTACTGATGCAACAAAAACTATTTTCACTTAAAGGTGAATTTTCAATCATGAATGAGCATGATCAGATTGAGTACACTGTGGCCGGTAGTTTTTGGCGAATCCCAAAGTATTTTGAAATTTATGACAAACAAAATCAAATCATTGCGCGGTTAACACATCGTGTTTGGCAGCTATTACCCAAATTTTCTCTTGAAATCAATGGTTTTCCTGAAAGCATAGAAATTGCGAAGCGCTTTAGTATTTTGAAGCCCAAATATGATATTGATGGATTGGGTATTACTGTGACGGGTAATTTTTGGGACATGAATTTTGCTATTGAAAAAGATGGATTTGAAATTGGACGAGTTGATCAACGGTGGTTGGCCATGTCGAGCACATATGACATCAGTATTGAAGATGAACAGTATGAAACACTTGTGATTGCTTTGGTTGTTGCAATTGATTATGTGAAAGCACAAGAGCGGAGAAGTTCCGCCAGCAGCTAGTAAAACTAACTAATTAAAATCGTGGTAACACGGTTTTAATTTTGGAATCTATTTCGTTAAATTTCTAAATAGATGATATAATAGGTTAAAACAATATTAGGAGCTGATATGGCATTACAGGAAACGATGAAAGCTTTATCTAATCCAGTTCGGCGAGAAATCTTAATGATGCTTAAAACTGGTGCCAAGCCAGCAGGTGATATAGCACAATATTTTGAATTGAGTCAGGCAACAATTTCAGCACATTTATCTTTGCTGAAACATGCGGACTTGATTCGGGAACAAAAGTACAAAAATTATATTTATTATGAATTGAATTTATCGGTATTTGAAGAAGCCACACTTTGGCTGAAGGGATTGACAAATGAAAAATAGCAGGGTATTGCTGCCTAATTTAATTAGTTTATTGCCCATTGCCTATGGTGGCTTGCTATGGCAATATTTACCGCAACAATTACCAATCCATTTTGGCATCGATGGACAGCCAGATCAGTATGCGCCAAAACTAATTGCTGTTATTGGATTACCGGTGCTAATAATTGCTGTGAATTACGTTATTATTAGATCAATGAAGAATAAAGGTATTGATAATCAAAAGGTATTCACTGTCCTTATCTGGAGTTTGCCGTTACTTTTAAACGTCGTTCAAATTGTGACTTTTATGCACGCGCTAAATTATCACATCAATATAGGTTCTGTCATTTTACCAGTAATTGGTCTTTTGTTTATTGTTTTGGGTAATTACTTGCCTAAAACGACGCCAAATTACATGGTTGGAATTCGTTTGCCAGAAACGTTACATAATAGTGAAAATTGGCAGAAAACGAACCGATTAGGCGGGTTTACAATGGTGTTTGCTGGTTTTATACTTCTTATCACGGGGATAATTGGTAATATGATTGCTGTAATTGGGTTGATTGTGGCAATGGTGATAACTATCTTAGTGCCAGCTGTTTATGCTATTTGGTTGGCTCATCGTCAATAAGATTGATAGTTGGAGAGAAGATGTTCATTCATGATATAATGTAGGGCATGAATGATTATAATCAAAAAAAAATATTAGTGGTGGTCTCAGGTAGCGTGGCTGCCTATAAATCAGCTGTTTTAGTTCGCGAGTTGATTAAGTTTGGTGCACATGTGCGTGTAGCAATGACCAACTCTGCACAAGAGTTTATCACCGCTAAAACGCTAGCTGTTTTGTCACAAAATGACGTTTTAACAAATTTGTTTGCTCAACAAGATGCAACAGTATTGCACATTGAATGGGCACAATGGGCGGATCAGATTTTTGTTGTACCCGCGACGGCAAATTTGATTGGCAAAATTGCTAATGGCATTGCTGATGATGCTGCTACCGCGACGATTATGGCGTCTCATGCCGATAAAATCATTGCACCAGCTATGAACGATGTGATGTTAAATAATCCCGCTGTTCAGCGCAATATACAAGTGCTTGAACAAGATGGTTGGCTGGTTATTTCACCAGAAATCGGTTTTCTAGCAGAAGGCTATGAAGCGAAGGGACGATTGCCAGAGCCCATTGAAATACTCTCACAAACAGCGGTTCGATTACGAGCTCGCGAGGCAAAACTGCTAAATAAAAAGGTCATTATTACGGCCGGTGGCACCAAAGAATCAATTGACCCTGTGCGCTATATTACTAATCGATCCAGTGGTAAAATGGGTTTTGCTTTGGCCCAAGCGGCGGTTGAATCTGGGGCAAAAGTCACTTTAATTTCAACTCAAAAAGCCCCACAAATATATGGCGTGGACGTAGTTTATGTCAACTCAGCTGCAGAAATGTATCAACAAGTGCAATCCTCGTTTGTAACCGCCGATATTTTCATTAGTGTAGCCGCGGTTTCTGATTATCGACCTGCTAATGAAGCGAGCCAAAAAATCAAAAAAGAGGGATCAGAGGGGCTGAATTTATCGTTAGTTCAAAATGTTGATATTTTGTCAGAAATTGGTCATTCAAAATCAAGTAATCAATTCGTAGTAGGTTTTGCTGCGGAAACGAATAATTTGATGGCCTATGCGCAAAAAAAATTAAAGACCAAACAAGCAGATATGCTCATTGCAAATGATGTGAGTCGTAGTGATGTTGGATTTAATTCAGATGACAACGCCGTTACAATATTGGTCCCAGACCAAAAACCTGAAACGACAATGCTATTACCAAAAATTGAAATTGCCCGTTTAATCATGAATCGGATCGGACAAACATTCGCATAATAACGCTGGGTGTGCTAAAATAAACTGTTAAATAACGTTTTATGGAGGTCAATATGGTAGAAGAAGTTGCAGAAAATACTTCTGGTTTTAATATTGGGGATGTCTTACTGGCACCAGCTTATGGGAATTTGGAAAAACCATTTACCGGTCAAGTTGAAAAGATTTATGATAACGCATTATTAGTTGAAATCACTGAAAATGATCCTGTTGATCAACCAACTGTTAACGAGATGAACCACCGCGCTGTTGTGCGCATGGATGAAGTCGAAGTAATTAAACACGCACCAGCACCAGAAAAGAAAGCTGAAGAAGAGGCTTAAAGCGCTGCCGTGACGAATGTCTTGTGTTTTTGCTAGCTTATCAAACATTAGTCAATTGTGATTGAATTTCCATTTCTTGTATATGACTAGAAATGGTTTTTTAATTTTTTCGGCGAAATAATGCTGTGAATACGGTATAATATAAGTACTATACAATGCGAATGTGCGGCCTATCTTGTTGAAAAATTATTAATTCAAGAACAAATATGTGTCATTATGTGCCTATAAGCATGATTGTAGGCAACAAATTATTAATAAATAAGGATAATATGATGTCAAATAATCAACCTGTCATTGCGGCTTTAGCTGCAGTTTTAACTGATCTTTCAACCGATCAAATTATAGAAAAACTTGAAGCACCAAAGTCATCGGAACTTGGCGACGTCGCTTTCCCAACGTTTACTTTAGCTAAGACATTACACAAGGCACCACAGCAGATTGCCAGTGATATTGTTGCCAAGATTGATCAAAATGGATTTGAAAAAGTTGTTGCCACTGGACCATATGTCAATTTCTTTTTGGATAAATATGCAACCTCAAATCAGACAATCAAGACCATTATTGATTTGAAGGGCGCCTATGGTGACAATGCAAATGGTAATGGTGCTAATGTTACTATTGATATGTCGAGCCCCAATATTGCAAAACCTATGTCAATGGGACATCTAAGGTCTACTGTAATCGGTAATGCGTTGGCTAATATCACTAAAAAAAATGGTTTTAATCCAGTAAAAATTAATCATCTCGGAGACTGGGGAACACAGTTTGGTAAATTAATTTATGCTTACAAAACATGGGGATCAGAAGCTGAAGTTAAAGCAGATCCTATCGCTACGCTCTTGCGTTATTATGTTGAATTTCATGAAAAGGCAAAAGAAGATGATAGTTTAAATGATCAAGGACGTGCTTGGTTTAAAAAATTAGAAGATGGTGATGAAGAGGCACATCAATTATGGCAATGGTTCAGAGCTGAATCATTGAAAGAATTTACACAAATTTACGACCGTTTGGATATCGAATTTGACTCATTTAACGGGGAAGCCTTTTATAACGACAAGATGGATAAAGTGGTGGATATCTTGACCGAAAAAGATATCTTGGTCAAATCTCAAGGTGCCCAAATTGTTGATTTATCAGCCATTAATCCTAATTTGACCCCTGCTATGATTAAGCGGTCCGACGGGGCAACGCTGTATATGACTCGAGATTTAGCTGCAGCCATTTATCGTAAAGAGACTTATGACTTTGCCAAGTCACTTTATGTTGTCGGTGGCGAGCAACGTGAGCACTTCGTCCAAATGAAAGCTGTTTTGTCGTTAATGGGATTCGATTGGGCCGATGACGTGGAACACATCGCCTTTGGATTAATTACCTTTAATGGTAAAAAAATGTCAACTCGTAAGGGAGATGTTGTTTTACTGAAAGATGTTTTGGATGATGCGCATGAACTCGCTTTGAAGCAAATTGAGGAAAAAAATCCTGAATTGCAAAATAAACCACTTGTTGCGGAACAGGTTGGTGCTGGCGCGGTTGTTTTCCATGATTTAATGAATGACCGTACAAACAATTTTGATTTTAACTTAGAAGAAGTTGTTCGGTTTGAAGGTGATACTGGCCCATATGTTCAATACACGAATGCGCGTGCAAAATCTATTTTGCGTAAAGCAAATACTGAGATTGACCCAACCACTTTAAATCTTAATGATGATAGCACTTGGGATATCGTGACGACGTTAAATCATTTTCCACAAACAGTTGAACGGGCGTGGCAGCAACGTGAAGCAAGCATCATTGCTAAATATGCCTTAACATTATCCAGAGCGTTTAACAAATACTATGCTAACTCTAAAATTTTAACAGCAGATGATCAACTCAATGCGCGTTTAGCGTTGGTTCAAGCTGTTTCAATTGTTTTGACAGAAAGTTTACGTTTGCTTGGTGTTAAAGCACCTGAAGAAATGTAAGTAGTTGATTGACACGAGTCTTTAAGGGAGAAATCTATGATTTCAAAACAAAAACGTCAAGAGATGATTCTTGATATTATTCAGCATCAAACGATTGCAAATCAAGAAGATTTACTGGCGCAATTAAATGGCCGTGGTGTTGAAACAACACAAACCACTATTTCAAGGGACATTCGTGCTTTAAATATTGTTCGTCAAAAAGATTCCGTAGGTCAATTGCGTTACCAGCAATTGCAGGAGCCAACAGCCGAGAAACCTGAAAAGGGTTCTACAACAGCGGTCGATGAAGCAATCAAAGAATACGCGTATTTTGCCAAGAGTGTTGAATTTATGACAATTATTAAGACAACAGATGGTAGTGGTAATGCCGTTGCTGGCATTATTGACGATGCAAATCTGCCTGAAGTAGTGGCAACATTAGCGGGATTTAATACAATCTATGTGACGAGTACGACTGCCCAGTCCGCTGAACAATTGGCCAATCATTGGGCAGCGTTGATAGGGTGATGCATGACTTGGTTAAAATCTACAATTAAAAAAATTTGGGATAAACTTGGCCCAATCTGGCATCGTTGGCAATTCGGACGGCTTTTGATTGTGCTATTCATGACCCTCTTTCTTGCAACAAGTGTATATTTGGTTGTTCTGGCCAAAACGGCAAACGTTGAAAATTTAGAGGCGACATTATCAGCAACCACTGAGATATATGATGATGAGGGTAAAAAAGCCGGTGAATTGTACTCACAAAAGGGAACTTATGTCAAGTACGATCAAATTTCGCAAAACATGCGTGATGCAGTGTTATCAATTGAGGATCGTAATTTTTATCACGAACATGGTTTTTCGGTTAAAGGTATTGCTCGTGCAGCACTGATGTACGTTCGTAACAAAGTGACTGGCTCTAATGCAATTTCTGGTGGTGGTTCAACTTTAACCCAACAGTTGGTTAAAAATGCTTATTTGACTCAGGAACAGACATTTACCCGTAAAGCCAAAGAAATATTTTTGTCAATGCAAGTTGAACAAGATTATTCTAAGAACAAAATTTTCACCATGTATTTAAACAATGCGTGGTTCGGTAACGGGGTATGGGGTGTCGAGGATGCCGCTCAGAAATATTTCGGTGTCCATGCTAGTCAATTGACGACAGCGCAGGCAGCCACATTAGCTGGCATGTTAACAAGTCCAGCTCAATTCAATCCAATTGATCATCCAAAAGCGTCAGATGCACGGCGAAACGTTGTATTGGCCACAATGGTAGAAAATAAAAAGTTAACAAAGGCTCAGGCAAGTGCCGCCCAGTCCACAACGACGGTTTTGCATGATACCTATAACGCTTCAGGTGAGTATAAATATCCATGGTTCTTTGATTCAGTTATTAGTGAGGCTATCAAGACATACGGCTTAACAGAGAGCGATGTGATGAATCGTGGTTACAAAATTTATACCACGCTCAATCAAGAAGACCAAACTAATTTACAAAATGATTTTGACAATGATGCTATGTTTAATTATGTGGACAATGCACAAGCTGCATCGATTGTCCTAAATGCAAAAAGTGGTGGTGTTCGAGCCATTGTTGGTGGCCGTGAAGAGACACATACTTTCCGTGGCTATAATCGTGCTAATCAAGCCCTCTTATCACCTGGTTCTACAATTAAACCTATTGTTGTTTATGCACCAGCTTTGCAACGTGGCTATTCGATTGATTCTGAATTGCCAAACAAAGTCATGTCATTTGGTGTAAATGGTAATTTTACCCCAAATAATGCTGGTAACGTCGAAACAGCTGATGTGCCAATGTATTCGGCACTTGAGCATTCTTATAATATTCCCGCAGTTTATTTATTAAATAAGATGGGCGTTTCGGTCGGATATAACAGTGCTATCAAATTTGGTTTGCCATTGACTTCAAGTGATAAAACATTGTCACTAGCATTAGGTGGTTTGTCAAGTGGTGTTTCACCGCAGCAAATGGCTCAGGCTTATACCGCGTTTGCTAACGATGGCGTCATGAGCCAGGCACATTATATTACAAAGATTGTTGATGCCACAGGTAAAGTCATTGTCAATACACCTAAGGCAAAGCAAACACGAGTAATTAGTAGCACGGTTGCTGATAATATGACTAGAATGATGTTGGGCACCTATACGAACGGTACAGGTGTTGGGTCGGCACCGAGTGGCTATACGATTGCCGGTAAAACAGGAACTACTGAAAATTCACTTGATCAAAATAATGCCAATTCGTCAAAAGATTCTTGGGCGATGGCTTATACCAAAGACATTGTTGAAGCAACTTGGATGGGACTAGAAGGAAAGAATGCCCAATCAAATTCTTTGCCACTTGGATTAACATCAACAATGGGACCATTAGTCAAAACATCTCTTGAACAGATATTACCTAATACGAGTCAGTCAACATTCACAGTAACTAATCCAAATGCCACTACAAGCAGTAGTAATAGTTCTTCATCTAGCGATATTTGGGGTACTATTCAGAAAGATTTCAATACTGGCGTGAAAAAGGCAGTTGATGGTGCTGGCAAACTATGGGATACTGTAACAGGACTCTTCGGACAGTAAATACAAATTTAAAAGGATAGAAAAAATGACTGTAAATATTTATGATAATGCCAATGAGATGGCTAAAGTACTAACTGAAACGCAACAATACATTGCTTGGCAAAATGCTTTCAGTGATGTACAAGAAGATGCAACATCTAAAGAATTGTTTGGTGAATTTCAACAGATTCAACATGCGGTTCAGCAAATGATGCAAACGCAGCAACAACCTGACCCGGCAAAAGAAAAAGAATGGGATGCTGTTGCAGCTAAGGTCCAAAATGATGACAAAATCAAGGCGCTAATGGCCGCTGAACAAGCACTTAACACACTTTTAACGGAAATTAATGATATTGTTACCAAGCCAGTTGCTGAGGCGTATGCTAAGCTAAATTAAGCAAAATATTATCACCGGCAGTGACCTGCTGGTGTATTTTGTATAGGGGACAACAAAATGATGAAGTTTATTAAAGAGTGGGTTTTTCCAATAGGGTTTGCTGTTTTATTTGTGGTGTTGATTCGAACGTTTTTGTTTACTGGTGTTAGCGTGAGTGGACCTTCGATGCAACCCAATTTGCAGGATAAAGAATTTGTTTTTTTGAATAAAATTGCATCCTATAAGCGTGGTGATGTGGTTGTGTTTGATGCCCGTCAAGAAGACCCAAGAATTGCAGATGGTGAGAAAGATTATGTTAAGCGTATTATTGGCGTACCTGGGGACACCGTAGCATATCGAAATGGCAATCTATATGTCAATGGCAAACAGGTAAACCAAGACTTCATCAGTGCAAGTGAACGCAAGGAAGGAACAGAAATGTCCTTTGGTACTACTTGGTCGCTTAAAACCTTATCGAGTGGGAATAATTGGCAAGCCAAAGACCGTAATCATACAGCCGTGCCTAAGGGAGAATACTTTGTGATGGGGGATCACCGCTCTGTATCTAATGATGGTCGTTACTTTGGTTTTGTGGACAAAAAGCATATTACTGGAAAAGTGGTTGTACCATTCTGGAATAGCAATAAAGTAGCCAAATCAAATGTTAATCAAGGCAATACAAATTTCTTTGTAAAGTAGTTTGCACTACGAGTAGAAAGATGATACTATAATAACAACAAATGAAACCTTTAACCAGGTCCAGAGAGGCCTGCAAGGATGATAGATACGATTGGTGAAGTGTAGACTTTTACCCAAATTTTCTAGAACCAAGCAGGTGACTAACTTGCTTGGTTTTTTGTATAAAGAGGGAAAATATGCGTAATTTTTTGAATATAAATACACTAAGTGAAAAAAATGTGTTTCAATTAGTTAAACGAGCGATTGCGTTGAAGTCTGGGGACACACCCAAACACTTGCCAATAACGGCTGTGAATTTATTTTTTGAAAATTCAACACGAACGTATAGTAGCTTTCAAATGGCTGAGAATCGTCTTAATTGGCAAAAAATCATTATTAATCCTCAGACAAGCTCAATGACTAAAGGTGAAAGTTTAATTGATACATTGAAAACTTTAAAGGCAATTGGTGTTGATGTTGCAGTCATCAGGCATTCTCAGAATGCTTGGTATAAAAATCTATTGACCGTCACTGGTCATGATTTGCCACAATTAGTTAATGCTGGTGACGGTAGCGGGCAGCACCCTTCCCAAAGCTTATTGGATTTAGTCACAGTTTATGAGGAATTTAGTCGATTTAAAGGGTTGAAAATTCGAATTGTTGGCGATTTAGCCCACTCACGTGTTGCACGTTCAAATGCTGAAATTTTGAATAATTTAGGGGCAACATTAACTTTCAGTGGACCAGATAGTTGGCGCCCCGATGATTTTACGACATTTGGCACTTATACAGATATTGATGATAATTGGTCGAATCAAGATGTGGTGATGTTCTTACGTGTACAGCACGAAAGAATTACGCAGACAGAAAATCAATCATTTTCCAGTAGACAATATCACGAGCAGTTTGGGTTGACACAAGATAGATATGAACGATTAAAAAGCACGGCAATTATCATGCATCCAGCACCAGTTAATCGTGATGTAGAAATTGCTGATGAACTAGTAGAAGCACCACAATCTAGAATTTTTGAACAGATGACAAATGGTGTGTTTGCCAGAATGGCTATTTTAGAATATGTAACGGAGAATGATTAATGACAGTTATCAAAAATGCTAAAGTTTTGCTAAATGATGAACTAGTACAACGCGATGTCCAGTTTAAAGATGGCAAAATCGTTGCCATCTCAAAAGTTATCGATGAGACCAACGATCAGTATTTTGACGCGAAACAAGCGTTTTTATCCGCAGGATTAATTGATGTTCATGTCCATTTTCGGGAACCAGGGTTTGAGTATAAGGAAACCATTGCAACTGGTTCTAAGGCTGCTGCGCGTGGTGGCTTTACGACAGTCATTGCGATGCCTAATCTTAATCCAGTGCCAGATAATCCGAAACTATTGGCGGATCAAATTCAACGAAATACCGACAACGGTTTGATTCATATTGCGCAGTATGGCGCTATTTCTGCTAATTTGACGGCAACTAAAATTTCTGATATTAAAGGGATGGCTGAGGCGGGTGCAACCGCGTTTACTAATGATGGCAAAGGTGTTCAGACAGCTGACACCATGTTGCAAGCGATGCAAGCAGCATTATCAGTCAATAAACCGTTAGCAGCTCATCTTGAAGATGATAGTTTATTACACGGTGGCGTTATGAATGCTGGTGCAACGGCACAAAAATTAGAACTGCCAGGCATTACAGGATTGGCTGAAAGCACACAATTAGCGCGTGATTTGGTTCTGGCAAAAGCAACGGGTGTACATTATCATGTTGCCCATATCTCGACGAAAGAATCAGTGGCCTTGGTTCGTATGGCAAAATCAGCAGGAGTTAACGTGACAGCTGAAGTGTCGCCACACCATCTGTTGTTAGCAGATGACGATATTAAAAGTGACAATGCTTTGTTTAAAATGAATCCGCCACTGCGTTCTCAAGCAGATAGAGAGGCCCTAATCTCTGGATTACTGGATGGTACCATTGATATGGTTGCTACTGATCATGCGCCACACGGGAGCGAGGAAAAATCAAAATCATTCCGTGAATCACCTTTTGGAATTACTGGGATTGAAACAAGTTTTCAATTGCTCTACACACATCTTGTTAAAAGTGGTGTGATGACTTTAGCCACACTAATGAAACGCATGGTAGCTTCACCAGCAGAAGCTTTTCAACTGAAAGCACCAACTAATATTGCAGTTGGCGAAGCAGCGGACTTGGCCCTATTTGATTTAGAGCATGAAAGTGACATTACCGTTGATGACTTTGAATCGTTAGGTAAAAACTCGCCTTTTGTTGGTTGGCGAGTATTTGGTAAAACATTGGCAACTTGGGTTGATGGTGAAATAGTTTACGAGGATCAAACAAAATGAAAAAAAGATATTTGGTTTTAGAGAATGGTTCAATTTATGAAGGTGAAGCTTTTGGTGCGGATGTTGACGTGATGGCTGAGTTAGTGTTCAACACAGGTATGTCCGGTTATCAGGAATCAATTACTGACTTATCATACCGCGGCGAAATGATTGTTTTCACTTATCCTTTGATTGGTAACTATGGTGTTAATCGTGATGATTTCGAAAGCCTGCGTCCAGCCGCCTCAGCAATTGTTGTGCATGAAATTGCTCGGCGACCAAGTAATTGGCGTCAAATGATGAGTTTACCGGAATGGGCAGAAAAAAGTGGTATGCCAGGCATTAGCGGTGTTGACACCCGAGCTTTAACCAAAGAGTTACGTGATTTTGGTGTCATGAAGGCTGCGCTAGTAGATGAAGTCAATGAAGAAACATTAAGTGCTCTGAAAAATTTTCAATCGTCAAAAACCATGGTCGCTGATGCCACTACCAAAACGCAATACCAAAATCCAACTGATGGTGTATCAATTGCACTAATTGATTTTGGTTTAAAAAATTCAATTTTACGTTCTTTGGCTAAGCGTGGTGCCAATGTGATGGTTTTTCCAGCTGATGTAGCTGCTGAAACAGTTTTGGCAGCTAATCCGGATGGTATTTTGTTGTCAAATGGCCCCGGGGACCCGCAAGATGCTGCCTATGCTATTCCAACGATTCAAGCACTTGAAGAAAAGGTACCGCTGATGGGGATTTGCTTAGGGCATCAGCTATTTGCCCTTGCAAACGGTGCAGAGACCTATAAATTAAAATTTGGTCATCGTGGCTTTAACCACGCTGTCCGTCATCTATCAAAAGAACGTTTGGATTTCACTTCTCAAAATCACGGTTATGCGGTTGATCGTGATAGCCTAGCTAACACTGATTTAGTGGTGACTCATGAAGAAATCAACGACCACACGGTTGAGGGGTTGCGTTTGAAAAATCATCACGCTTTCTCGGTTCAGTTTCATCCCGATGCTGCACCAGGTCCACACGATGCAGAATACTTGTTTGACGATTTTCTAACAATGATTGCAGATGCAAAAAAGGAGACAACTCAAAATGCCTAAACGTAACGACATCAAAAAAGTGTTGGTAATTGGTTCAGGTCCCATTGTGATTGGGCAAGCAGCTGAATTTGACTATTCGGGTACACAAGCCGCTTTGAGTTTAAAAGAAGAGGGTTATGACGTTATTCTGGTTAATTCTAATCCAGCAACAATCATGACTGACTCAGAAATCGCCGATAAAGTTTATATTGAACCGCTGTCACTTGATTTTATCGAACGTATTTTGCGTAAAGAACGACCAGACGCAATTTTACCAACATTAGGCGGTCAAACTGGCCTAAATATGGCTAAAGATTTGTCTGAAGCGGGCATTTTAGATGACTTAAATATTGAACTATTGGGCACCAAACTTTCGGCTATTGAAGAAGCTGAAGATCGTGAAGAATTTAAGGATTTAATGGAACGTCTACATGAACCAATTCCGGAATCAACAATTGCCACGACGGTTGAAGAAGCTATGGCATTTGCTGACGAACATGGCTACCCTGTCATTGTACGTCCTGCGTACACTTTAGGTGGTACTGGTGGCGGAATTGCAGAAAATCATTCAGAGTTACTAGCGATTGCGGCCAATGGTTTGGAGTTATCCCCAGTTACACAGGTTTTGATTGAGCGCTCAATTGCTGGGTACAAGGAAATTGAATTTGAAGTGATGCGTGATGCAAATGACAATGCGTTGGTAGTGGCTTCAATGGAAAATTTTGATCCAGTCGGTATTCATACGGGCGATTCAATTGTGACGGCGCCAGTTCAAACTTTATCAGACCGTGAAGTTCAAATGATGCGTGACGCAGCTTTGAAAATTATTCGTGCTCTAAAAATTGAGGGTGGCGTTAATATTCAGATGGCGTTAGATCCGAAATCTTACAAATATTACATCATTGAAGTTAACCCACGTGTTTCAAGATCATCAGCTTTGGCTTCCAAAGCAACCGGTTATCCTATTGCTAAGATGGCTGCCAAAATTGCAGTTGGTTTGACACTAGATGAAATTATCAATCCGGTTACTGGTACAACGAAAGCAGAATTTGAACCAGCATTAGATTATGTCGTTGTGAAAATTCCGCGTTGGCCTTTTGATAAATTTAGTTCAGCTGATCGTCGACTTGGCACTCAAATGAAGGCGACAGGAGAAGTTATGGCTATTGGTCGTAACATGGAAGAAGCTTTGTTAAAGGCTGTTCGTTCTTTGGAAATTGGTGCTGTTGGATTTGATGATGTGACCTTTGATAATTTGTCAGATGAAGCGTTGATGCAAGCGCTTATGCCAGCGCGAGATGATCGTTTATTTATGATTGCTGAACTATTACGTCGTGGTATTTCACTCGAAGCTATCCATGATAAAACCTTGATTGATGAATTTTTCTTAGATAAAGTATTGCATATTATTGAAATTGAGCAAGAATTAGCAGAGCATGTCAATGATGTTGATTACTTGCATTATGCTAAAAAGAATGGTTTTGCTGATGCCACGATTGCAAAAATTTGGCACCAGGCAATGTCAGAAATACGACAACTTCGCCATTCAAATCACTTGTTACCTGTGTATAAAATGGTTGACACCGTAGCGGCTGAATTCGAATCGAAAACACCATATTACTATGCTACCTATGAAAAAGAGAATGAATCGGTTGTTTCTGATAAAAAAAGTGTGATTGTTTTAGGGTCAGGTCCCATTAGAATTGGTCAAGGTGTGGAATTTGATTACGCAACTGTACATGCGGTGAAAGCAATTCAGCGCGCAGGATATGAAGCGATTATTATGAATTCTAATCCTGAAACGGTTTCTACGGATTTTTCTGTGTCTGATAAATTGTATTTTGAACCTTTAACATTAGAAGATGTTTTGAATGTGATAGATTTAGAACAGCCTATTGGTGTCGTCGTGCAATTTGGTGGGCAAACTGCTATTAATTTGGCGCAACCGCTCACTGATAATGGTGTTCAGATTTTGGGAACAACGGTTGAAGATTTAAATCGTGCTGAAGATCGTGAAGCATTTGATCAAGTGATTAAACAACTCGCATTACCACAACCAGTGGGGAAAACAGCTACAACTGTTGCTGATGCTTTGAGTGCAGCTCAAGAAATTGGTTATCCAGTCCTCATCCGACCATCTTATGTTTTGGGTGGACGAGCAATGGAAATTGTGTCATCTGACGAAGAACTAAAAGATTATATGCAGCGTGCGGTCAAAGTTTCTAATGATCACCCAGTATTGATTGACTCATACCTCGTTGGTCAGGAAGCCGAAGTGGATGTCCTATCAGATGGTGAAACTGCTGTAATTCCTGGTATTATGGAGCATATTGAACGTGCCGGTGTACATTCTGGTGATTCAATGTCAGTATATCCGCCACAATATTTGTCACAAAAAGTGCAACATGAAATGGTTAACGCGGCCATTAACTTAGCTAAATCATTGAACACAGTTGGCTTAATGAATGTGCAATTTGTTATCCATGAAAATACAGCCTACGTGATTGAAGTTAACCCTCGTGCCTCGCGTACAGTGCCATTTATTTCAAAAGTGACCCATCTGCCATTGGCACAATTAGCTACTCGTGTGATGCTAGGTGAAAAATTGGCTGATATGGGATTTGAGACAGGTCTTGTGCCAGCCGATGACATGGTTCATGTCAAAGCACCCATCTTTTCATTTACTAAATTGCCAGATGTTGATTCATTGCTTGGACCTGAAATGAAGTCAACTGGGGAAGTCATGGGTTCAGATACAACTTTACCAAAAGCGTTGTATAAAGCCTTTGTTGCTTCAAATATTAAGGTACCGCAGTATGGTAACGTGCTTTTCACAGTCGCAGATGCTGACAAGGAAGAAGCGCTGACCCTAGCTCAACGATTTAACGATCTCGGATTTGCAATCTTTGCTACCGCCGGTACAGGTAGTTACCTCGCAGCTAATGCGTTACCAGTCGAAATCTTAGATAAAATTTCAGAATCTGATAACAATTCAGTTGTTGCATTGCGTGAACAAAAGTTGCAAATTGTCATCAATACCACCCAAGCTGATGAACGTGCAGAGAGTGATGGGCTATTAATTCGAAATGCAGCCATCGAAAATGCCGTGCCATTGTTTACGGCACTGGACACAGTTAAAGCGTTTTTGGAAGTCCTAGAGTCACGTAGCTTTACAGTTAAAGAAATGCAATAATAATAAAGAACTAATAAAAACAGCCTGAGAGCTGTTATTAGGAGAAAAAATGAACAATCGTTTAGCAGTCAATTTGCCTGGTTTAAGTCTTAAAAATCCTATTATGCCATCATCTGGTTCAGTGTATTATGGACTTGATGATGTCTACGAAGTCGAGCGTTTGGGCGCTTTAGTTACTAAAACAACCACTCTGGATGAACGAGCAGGCAATCCTCAACCTTGGATTATCAACACGCCCGCTGGTATTTTGAACTCAGTTGGTTTGGCAAATCCCGGTGTTAACAAAGTGATTAAAGAATTTTTACCAAAAATAGCGGAAAAATATAGCAATTTACCGGTGATGTTTTCAATTGCCGGTGAAACAGTGCAAGATTATGTTAGGTTAACAAAATATTTTGATGACATTGACACTGTATCTGCAATTGAAGCGAACTTATCTTGTCCAAACGTTGATCGTGGTGGTATAGAATTTGGTGTGAGTGCTGAATCTGCTGCTGAAGTGATTGCTGCCATGCGACAAGTTACTAAGAAACCAATTTATGCCAAAATGTCGCCTAATGTCACTGATATTAAGCCGATTGTGAAGGCAGTTGAACTAGCGGGTGCAGATGGTTTGGTCTTGATCAATACATTAGTCGGGATGAGTCTTGATTTGGATAAACGTGAGCCGAGTTTAGCGAGAGGAATTGGTGGCTTATCAGGTACAGCTATTCATCCGATTGCTGTACGATTTGTTTATGAAGCAGCGCAAACTGTTGATATTCCAATTATTGGGGTAGGTGGTGTTACGCAAGTTGAAGATGCTTTGGAACTTTTTATGGCAGGCGCATCAGCCGTTCAAGTGGGGTCTGCAATCGCAACCAATCCAACTGTTATGACAGATATCATTGCAGCATTACCAAAGGCACTTGATAAATATGGATTTACGGACGTGACAGAAGTAACGCGAACGTTCAAGAAAAGTTGACTACTAAGGGGAAAAAACATGATAAATCGACCAGTTTTTATTGCATTGGACTTTCCAGATGGTAAAACGGCACTGAATTTTTTAGAACCTTTTAAAAAATTAGACCAAAAGCCGGCGATCAAGGTTGGTATGGAATTATTTTATGCAGAAGGGCCGGATTTTGTCAGAGATTTACGCCAAAAAGGATTTGATATCTTTTTAGATTTAAAACTTTATGACATTCCCAACACTGTTGGCCATGCAGTTGCAAATATTGCAAAATTAGATGTTCAGTATTTAACGTTACATGCGGCTGGCGGGGCTAAAATGATGACTGCTGCAGTTGCTAATAAAGGTCACAACTTAAAAATACTAGCAGTGACGCAATTAACATCTTTTTCTGAAGCTGATGTTCAAGAAATTTCCCAATCGACAGTAACGTTGGCGGAAAGTGTGTTGCACTTAGCAAAAATGGCTGACAACGCAGGTGTGGATGGTACGATCAGTTCTCCTTTAGAAGCTGGTATGATACAAGCTAACACGCAATCAGATTTCTTAACTATCACCCCAGGAATTCGCTTAGCAGGTGATGATGCAAATGACCAAATGCGTGTCACAACCCCTGTCAAGGCAAAACAATTAGGTGCAACGGGACTTGTTGTTGGTCGTTCGATTACTAAAGCTAGTGATCCAGTTGCTGCATACCAACAAGTATTGAAAGAATGGAGTCTTTAAATGACAGATTATGCAAATGAAGTTGCCAATGATTTACTTGAAATTGGTGCGGTTAAATTTTCACCGGAGGCGCCGTTCACATGGGCGTCGGGTATTAAAAGTCCGATTTACACTGATAATCGCATGACAATTGGTTTTCCAAAGGTTCGAGAAAACACTTATTGTGGCTTAACAGAATTAATCAAAGCGTCATATCCTGATGTTGAAATTATTGGCGGTGTGGCCACTGCAGGCATTCCACACGCAGCTTGGGTGGCAGATCAATTAAAAAAACCAATGATTTATGTACGATCAAAACCAAAAGATCATGGTGCAGGTCGCCAAACAGAGGGGGCAAACGTTACAAATCACAAAGTAGTGCTGATTGATGATTTGATTTCAACGGGCGGCTCAGTATTGGCTGCAGCAAAAGCAGTTGAAAAAGAAGGTGGCAATGTTTTGGGCATTGTGTCCATTTTTTCATACGAACTGCTAGCTGGTGTAAAAAATTTTGAAAGTGCTAATCTAACCTTTAAATCGTTGACAACTTATTCACAATTAATGGCATTGGCTGTTAGTCGAGGAGATCTAGCTGCGGACCAGATTGAGACGCTAAACGAGTGGAAAAAGCAACCAGAAAAATGGCAAGCAAACTAAAAAAAAATCGACATTATGTCGATTTTTTTTTAGTATATTGCGTCTCGATAAAGACCAATAACCTTACCAAGAATGGCAACTTGTTTTAGAATAATTGGTGCCATTGCATCGTTTTCAGGTTGCAATCGATAGTGATCTGCTTCGCGGAAAAAGCGTTTTACAGTTGCTTCGTCGTTGTCATTCATTGCAACAACAACGTCGCCATTATCAGCATTTTCTTGACGACGGACAATGACTTTGTCACCATCTAGAATACCAATATTGATCATTGATTCGCCATGAACATTGAGCATAAACAAATCACCATCAAATTGCATTAGGTTGTCAGGAATCGGGAAAAATTCTGTTGCCTCTTCTTCAACGGCCAAAATTGGTGTTCCTGCTGTTACAACACCGAGAACAGGAATTTTACCAGGTGTAATTGAAACACCCAGCATTTCTAGACCAGCATCTGTGATTTCAATGGCACGTGCTCTTGGTTTTGAAGCATCTTTTAAGAGATATCCTTTTTTAACCAAACGCTCGATATGACCATGAATCGTAGAAGAGGAAGACAGACCAACCGCTTCGCCGATTTCTCTAACGGTGGGGGGAAAACCGTTAGTTGATTGGGCCTCATGTATAAATCTTAAGACTTGTATTTGTTTGCTTTCTTGAATAATTGCCATGATGGGGTTCCTACTTAATAATTAGTAACTCAATTATACCCAAAAAACACGAACAAATCAAACACGTGTTCGTTGATTTTAGAAAATGTCAAATAAGTCGCCGTGAAAATTTATAATTTCTTTAGAAACTATATGATTTTTAGTGGATTTCTGTGTAAAAAAAAGCTAAAAAGCAAACTTATTTGAAGTGAACCCAATAACTTGGACAAAATAAAAAAATGTCCAGAAAGTTATTGGGTTTTTCTATGTCTAAATATTCA
>NZ_BMBS01000001.1 GCF_014634805.1 Leuconostoc falkenbergense | reverse complement strand
TGAATATTTAGACATAGAAAAACCCAATAACTTTCTGGACATTTTTTTATTTTGTCCAAGTTATTGGGTTCACTTCAGTTTTTTCATAACAGTTGTGTTTTTATTTTGCATCTTTAGGGTCAACGCCGTACAACTCAATGTGATAGCCAGAAATATTGAGACCGCTGGCCTTCCGAGCCGCGTCAAGTAATGGTTGCACGTCAAAATTATTAGCATCAATAATTTCATGCGTTTTTTGGTTGATGATGTGATAGTGTGGTTCACCATAGTAATCAAAATGGCGTTTGTCATCATGGCTATCAATAACAACAACTAGACCACTATCCACCAATTTTTCAAGTGTATTATAAACCGTGGCTAAACTAATTGTTTGCAAATCAGCGTGGATCATTTCAGCTGTCGGATGGGTTTTGTGAGACATCAGATAATCTAAAATAATCATACGCTGAGACGTCGCTTTTAGTCCACGTTTTTGCAACATGTTGCGCAATTTTTGATCAGGCATCAGCATCTCCATTTAATATGACCTAATTATATCACGTCTAAAATATTCTACTAAGCGACTTGAATTGTCAGACCAAGAGCGTTACAATGTTATTATATTAGAATGATTCTAAAAAAGAGGGGGGATAAAATGTCGGAAAAGCAGAGTTTGATGCAACGTAACAATGTCATTCGTGCTGCAGTGATGGGTGCCAATGATGGCATCTTGTCAGTATCAGGAATTATATTGGGTGTTGCTGGAGCCACCAGTCATACCGGAACAATTCTTTTAGCAGGTTTTGCTGGTACGCTAGCTGGAACAGTTTCCATGGCAATGGGAGAATATGTGTCGGTTAGTTCACAACATGATGCACAAGAAAAAGTACGACGAGAACAATCATTAGCGTTGAAACAAAATTTTGACGGTGAGTTCAAATTTGTTCAAAAGAAATATGAAGATAATGGTATTTCTGAGCAGCTTGCAATGCAAGCAACGCGTGAGATGATGACTAAGGAGCCACTTGTGACCACAGTTCGTGAACGATTTGGTTTCTCATTAGATAATGAATTGAGTGCCAAAGATGCGGCGTTAGCTTCGTTAATTAGTTTTCCAGTTGGGTCTATTTTGCCGATGTTAGCAATGTATTTGTCACCTACAAGCAGTCGTGAATGGTTGACTTTTTTCGCTGTTGCTATTGCCTTAGCACTAACAGGCTATGTAGCTGCACATTTGAATGGTGCTGATAAAAAACATGCTGCTGTGCGTAATGTATTAGCGGGCATATTTACGATGGTTGTAACATTTGCCATCGGTAGTTTATTTCGATAAAAGGGGGACACAATGTCAGAGCAAAAAAATAATAAAAGTATGACAATGGATGAGCGACTAAATGCGATTCGTGCAGGTGTTCTTGGGGCAAATGATGGCATTTTAACCGTTGTTGGTGTGTTGTTTTCGGTAGCAGCCGCCACGACTAATCATTTTGCGATATTTATTGCTGGTTTAGCAGATTTATTAGCGTGTGCTTTATCGATGGCTTCAGGCGAATATGCGTCAGTTAGTTCGCAATCTGATAGTGAAAAAGTCGTCGTCGCGCGTGAAAAAAAGTTACTACATGATGATTTTGAAGGACAGCGAAGGAGCGTGGCAGATTTTTATGTTGAGCGTGGGGTATCTCAAAATACAGCGCTAGCGATTGCGGATGAACTATTAGTTAAAAAACCACTCGAAACAGTTTTGAGTGTTAAATACGATTTGACGTTAGGACATTACATGAATCCTTGGTCAGCAGCGTGGTCGTCACTATTTAGTGCTGCGATTGGTGGTGTTTTCCCATTAGCTGCCTTAATATTGGTCACAGGACGCTATCAATTTGTTGCTACAATTGGTGCAACTGTTGTGGCTGTCGCGTTAACTGGATTTTTGAGTGCCAAAATTTCTAATGGTCTTATTAAGCGTGCAGTTATCCGAAATATTATTATTGGTCTTGTAACAGTCGCCATTCACTTTGGTATTGGAAAACTGTTTTGAGATAGACTTGCTCGTGGGGCTTAATATTTGAGATAATGGGAGCATGAATAACAAAATTAAGCAAACATGGCGTGTGATTGATGCGCGTTTTAAATTATCCACTTTAGGCGAGCTTTTTTCGCGATCACAAATTAGTTATGTTGGTCCGACATTTGCTTACTATGCCTTGTTAACGGTCTTTCCAATATTGATGGGCGCAGCGATGATCGTGTCCTTTACAAGCTTTAGTACAGCAGATTTATTGACGGCCATGCGCAATATGCTACCAAAAAATATTGAAAATATTGTGATTCCAATTATGCAGTCGGTCTTGGCGTCAAAAAGTGCCTCATTACTGTCGTTTACTGTTATCTTCACCATTTGGTCAATTTCTCGCGTGATTGCTGTATTCCGTAAGTCTTTCAATGCCATTGCTGATGTTGATGAACGTTTTAATAACATGTTGACACGTTTGTTTTCATTTCTATGGTTACTTGTGATTATTGCAGCGTTCGCTTTATTGATGATTGGGAGTAACGTTCTAACGATTGCTATGCAGCACTTACCGCATACGCAATGGACCAGTTTTTTGCAACACCAAACACGTTGGTTTATCTGGTTGGGGATGTGGTTAGCGTTAACGATGATGAACTTTTTGTTACCCACTAAAGATGCGAGAGCGCCTCTGCGGTTTGTCGTGATTGGCAGTTTCATAGAATTATTGATGCTAAATGCTTTGAACAAAGGGTTTACCATCTATGCTAAGATTGCAATTGGAAAATATGACTTTTATCAATCTGTGAGTTCCATGATTGTACTGTTAATTTGGTTGAACTTGATTGCAACAATTCTAGTATTGGGATATGTAATTATAAAGTGGATAGCTGAGATAAAATGGGGGAAAGATCTTGTTTCAAGACAGTGATTTTGATATTTTTAATGATGAAACCTTAGCAGGACGAATGGCCAAAATTAAGGCTATTATTGATCCAAAATTTGTTGAATTTGCTGACATAGCTTTACCAATTTTGCAAGAAGATGGACAAGAATGGTATGCACATGTCGCAAAACATTTGCGGCGAACTACCTATGCGCCAGATAACACATGGGTGGCTTTTGCCCCCAATCGACGCGGGTATAAAATGTTGCCACACTTTGAGTTGGGTATGTGGGCTGATCATATTTATTTTTATTTGGCGATTGAAGAAAATATGAAGCCAAAACAAACTACTGACATTGTCAATAAAATGACAGCAGTGACTGACATGGTTTTATCTTTACCAGCCAGTTATCGGCTTAGCCCTGATCACATGGTTAATGAAACAGTACCTCTGTCAGACTACTCACATTTAGTTAAACGGTATCAAGAGGTTAAACATAGTGAGGTTTTGATTGGCGTTGTGATACCAAGAGGTGATCAACGCGTGGGCACTGAAAGCCTAGTGGTGGCATTAAGCGATACTCTAAGAACATTAAAACCAATTTATGAACAACTCGTTTAAAAAAGAACTTCATTGAAGTTCTTTTTTTAGCCACCAATGGCATCAAACTGATTGTTTTCTTGCAGCTGTAAAGTTTGTGCTTGGTTAATTTCAGTGTATAAGACACTCGCCATTGATGTCGGAATAAAGCCATCTGTGACACCCTGTTGTACAAAATCATATTCAAATTGAAATGCTTGAATGTATAGGCTGTTGTCAACTTGTGTTGTTTGTTGGCGGTAATCACGTTTAATGGCACTGAAGAAGCGATTCATTGTTTCGCGAGTCATGTAGATATAGTCGTTGTCACTTTGTTTATTGTCGAGGCGTTCTCTTAACAAATCATCTAATGTTTGTCTGTGGCAGTGATCACGTCCTCATTTAAGCGTAACATTTCTTTTCTTGTATTAGTCCATTTTTCAATGTTTTCGGCAAATTTGGGATCGCTAGCAAGCTTTGTTTTTCGTATACGGTCACGTTGTGCTTTGGTAATTGCACCATTAGCTAAATGCCAAGCAGATTGTCTCATAAAGCGCTTCAAAGCATGCTTCAGGTGATGACTAAAATGTCCCATTGTTTTTTGACTATTATTAAATGAGTAATTGAGTATTTTCGTGTAAGCATTGATGGTAGTTAAGCTATATGTTGCAGAGGCATAATCGCCATGCACATAAGCTATCATAAAATCCTGCGTATCAGCAATTAAATCAATAAATTCAGGTGATTGACGTTTCCTATCATCCATCATAAATAGTTTATTTTTTTGTGATTGTAATTGTGCTGATAATACTTCACGCGTGCTATGGTCAGTGACAGTATCTAAAATTTTGAGTGAGGCGTAATCCACCATTTTATCGCGAATATGGGTTAAATCACTATCGGAATAGGCTTCTACTTTTTTTGGCAGGCTAAGTGGTAGCACAATTGCACTGATTAGCATGCTGAGTAAAATGACAATAGTAGCGACTATGATGAGCTCTTCGCGATATGGGAAAGCCCGTCCACCAATTTGATAAGGTAATGAGAAAGCCATTGCTAACGTTACAGTACCATGGACGCCACTAATGGCAAAAATTTTAGCATAGAAACGATGATTTTGATCATTACGATCACCAAAGAATGACGGAAGTGTCTGACGATGACGACGTGAGCGGTTGTTACGATCATCGTCACGTAAAGCCCAAAAGTATCGCAATACAAGCATAACGACATAAATTAAAAGACTTAGCGCGGCTAGTTGCAGTGTGCCAGATATCCCAATCTTAGTCATGGCTAACCAAACAGTTGGTAAGGAAATGCCTAAAATCAAGAAGACAATATCGTTTAAAACATCAGCAATGGTGCCCCAAATAGTTCTTGAAGTCAGCTGAACACTTGTTGAGGTTAAGCGTAACCGACTTGATTCCCAGTTGTGGACCATACCAGTGGCCACGACCGCTAAAATACCAGATGTGCCTAAGTGTTCAGCTAATAAATAGACAGCAAACGGTGTTAATAAGCTGATGGGGATGATGGTCGTTTCAGGATTAGAGGCGCGTTGTTGTAAATTGACGCGCAATGCCACAATTAAAAGCCCAGAAATAGTGCCAATGACAACCCCGCCAAAAGCGACAAAAAAGAAGTGTTCCAGACCGTTAAGCACTGAAAAAGTGCCTTTTGAGAGCACGGACAAGGATAAATCTAACATGACTAAGCCTGTGGCGTCATTAAAAAGTGATTCCAATTCTAATGCTTCACCGACGCCCTCAGGCATATCAGTACCGGCAGTTAGCGATTTGACGGCAACAGCATCAGTAGGTGTCACGATGGCAGCTAAAGTAATTGCTAATGGCAGTGTCCAAGCTACTTCAACGTGATTGGTAATCATGCCAACCACTAAGGCAGTTACTACGGCCAGAACGACCGAGAGCGTCCAGATACCCCCAAATCGCTTTTTAATTTTGGAAAATGATTGTCTTTGACCGTCAATAAACATAATCGGGGCAATAATCATTAACATAAAAAATTCGGGTTCTAATTCAAAATTGTTAAAAATTGGTGTAAATGACATAGCAACACCAACAATGATTAGAATGAATGCTTCAGGTATTTTTGGAATAAAATCTTTAATAATGTTAGTGGCAATAACACCAATAAGCAGTAACGAAAGGGTATAAAGTGTTTCCATTTGAATCCTCATTAATGATTGTTAGTAATCATGAAATTAATGTATGTGGCGTTTTAAGCTTAAAACCACATGATTCAATTTTAACACTAGTCGATTATTTTCGCCGTATTTACCAATAAAGGCTGTTATCTGACAATGCATGGTAAAGTCATTCTGATTGACAAATTAAAGAGAGTCACGCATTTGAATTTCGGATGGGATACGGGTATTTTTTGGTGGTGTGGCTTGACCGTTAACACTTGATAATAATTGCTCTGCTGCGACACGGCCAATTTCTTGGGGATTTTGTGACACTGATGCAATTGCCGGCGTGATCATATCGGCAAATTGGTCGTCGTCATAGCCAATTAAACCGACATCTTCAGGAATATTGAGTGAGCGTGCCTTGGCAAAACGCACGGCAGACCAAAGCACTTGTCCATTGAGCGCAAAAATGGCTGGATGTTGGTGCTGTTTGATTTCCGCATGTAATAATGATTGCCAATCGCTGCCATCAATTTCAATTAGTTTGACGGTGATACCACTACCAGTTAAGCCAGCTTCTAAACCATTATAACGATTCATTCGGCTAGATACGCCATTGATGTGGTTGGCCAAAACAAGAATAGCATCGTATGATTTCGTTTTGAAAATTTTAGCTAATTCGACTGATTTTTGAAAATTATCAGACACAACAGCAGGCCAAGTGAATGGTTCAGTGTAACGATCTACTTGGACTACTGGTGTCTTTTCATCGACAAGCAACTGATAATGTTCAGGTTGATGAACAAGTGGTTGCAAAATGATGCCATCGACTTGTTCAATCATCATTTTTTCAAGGTTACTTAATTCTCGCTCAACACTATTATCGGCGTCCATAATCAAGACTTGATAATGTGTTTTTTGAAAATATTCGCCAATGCCTTTGAGCAAACGTGATGTGTACATATTAGAAATATCAGCGACTGAAACGCCAATTAAAAAAGAGTGATGCGTTTTTAGGGCTTGCGCTTGACGATTGGGCCGATAATCGAGTTTATCAATTGTTTCCTTGATACGCGCTCTTGTATTGCCTGACATATTATCAAATTTACCATTCAAATAACGCGAAATGGTGGTTTTTGATACCCCTGCTTGGGCGGCAATATCATTAATTGTGACTTTTTTATCCATGAAAACATTATACGACAAATTGAAATTGGGGGTTGACAAATATTTGAAAGCGTTTACAATATATCTTGTAAACCGGTTTCCGAAAACGATAAACTAAAAAGGACACTAAGATAGCTAAAGAACAAATGCACATTGATCCAGAAAAATTTGCCTTGAGATTCATTGAATCGTTCAACTTCGATTTTAATGCAAAGGAATTAGAGAGTATGGCCAAAAAGGAATTGGCTGCCTACTTATCTGCGTACTTCCTTGTTGAAAAATTCAATAGAATTGAAAGTGAAAATTTTGATAAAAACGATACTAATAATTTGTCTGATTTAGGCTTTGACGAATTATTAGAACATGTAAAAGATTTAAACAAGTATTAAGGAGTGAATCATGAAAAAATCTCAAATCGTCTTGAACCATCTTGTGTTTGCTAAAGATCATGACAACGGCATGCAGCAATTAGACATGTTAAAAAAAGTTGTTGCATTGGGCGTTCAGTCAGCTGAATTACGTCGTGAATATTTTGATTACATTGCCGCTGAAACGCCAGCTATTGCTGATTACGCAAAAGCACATCAACTACGTTTATTTTATTCGGTGCCAGATGAAGTCTTTGTTAATCATCGTGTCAATCCAAAATTGGAACAATATTATGATGAGGCTGCGCAACTTGGCGTTAGCGTGATCAAATTTAATACAGGTGATTTTGATACATTGTTACCTGAAGATATCCAACGACTAAATGCTTTATTAAATCGTGGTATTGAAACCAATATTGAAAATGACCAAACACAGGTATCAGGTAAAATTGATGCCATTAAGGCATTCATGACTGCTGCCAAAGCAGCTAAGCTCGACATAGGCTATGTCTATGATATGGGTAATTGGCGTTATGTCGGCGAAGATGAAGTTGTCGCAGCGAAAGCACTTACACCTTACGTTCGCTACATTCATGTGAAAGATGATAAGGGTAGTGGGGATAATCTTGTGACAGTGCCTTTAAATGACGGGGATATCAATTGGCAAGCAATCTTGACGATTTTGCCACAAGACGTACCAGTCGCAGTTGAGTATCCAACTGCTAGCGAGCAAGTCATTATTGATGGTGTGCAGGCACTAGAAGCGTATAACTGAGGCAAATCATGACTAACATTATTATTAGTATCCTATTGTTACTGACATTTGTCGGGTTCATTTATTACATTGTGAAGGGTGGCAATCTTGTGATTGGCTTCTTCGTAATGGCATTACTTTGGTCAGTTATTGGCTTGGTGCCATTCAATAAAGTCATTCAAGACGTTATTGCAACACCGGCGTTAAATTATGGTCCAACGATTATATATATTGTTTTTGGTTCTTGGTTTGGGCGAGTGTTGGTTGATTCAGGCATTGCCGGGTCAATTTCAGCTCAAACAGAAAAAGTTGGTCGAAAAGCACCGATATTGGCTGCTATTTTGGTGGTATTGGTCACGGCGTTGATTTTCTCATCTGCTTATGGTGTTGGATCAGTAATCGCAATTGGTGTTATTTTAATTCCAATTTTGCTATCAATCGGCGTTCCAAAAAAAGTCGCTATACCAGCATTTACCATGGCAATTGGTGCGCCAATGTACATTAACGTGGTGTTATTTAATCAAATTAAGGCTTTCTTCCCATCTGTTAGTTTCTCGGGAAAGTATCTGATATTTGGTTTAGCAGCGATGAGTGTTCAATTGATTGGTGTGATCATCTTCATTCTAATTAATAGTAAAAGTATTAAAAATGGCAAAATTGAGACGATTGCCGCCAATAATCAAGCTGATTTTAAAAAGACGCATCCAATTACTTTCATTGTGCCAGTCTTACCAGTTGCATTAAATATGTTTTTCCACTGGGATGCAATTCCTGCGCTGTTATTGGCAACCATTATTGCTTTGCTTTTGACGGGCCAGATGAAATCTTATAAAGGTCTGGTTGAATTCATTAACAAAACAGTGTCTCAAGCAATTAATGATATCTCAGGACTGATTATCTTTTTGATGGCACTAGTGATGTTTGCGGGTGCTGCCACAATGAATGTGCCTCACTTTAAAAGCATTATCGAAGTTATCTTGCCAAGTAGTCCACTTGTGCTGGCGATTGCGGTTGGTATTTTAGCACCATTGGCATTATTCCGTGGGCCTTTGCATGTTTGGGGTGCCGGTGCCGCGACTGCTGCGGTTTTGGCCGCTACGGGTACTTTCCAACCAATTTTCTTATTGCCATTGCTATATACAGCAAGCATCATGGCGGTTTCAATTGATTTAACACAATCATGGAACACATGGGCGTTGACATATTCAAAGTTAGAAACCAAAGAATTTTGGAAGATGGGCATTCCTGTTATGTGGGCAGTTTCAATTGTCAATGAACTGCTAGTATTTGCTTTCTTCGGTCACTAAAAACAAGAGTTTAAGGAGTAAAATAATGAGTGAAATTTTGACATTAGGTGAACCAATTGTAACCTTTACATCAACTGACTTGAATGCTGGGTTAGTTGATAGCATTAACTATTATAAGTTTTTGGGTGGCGCAGAGCTAAACGTGATGATTGGTGCGACGCGTCTGGGACATTCAACTGAATATATTTCTCAAGTGGGTGCTGATCCGTTGGGACAATTTGCAGTAAAAGAAATTGCCAAGTATCATGTAGGTAATCATTATATTTCAACAGATGACCATAACTGGACTGCATTTCAATTGAAAGAGTTAGTGGATAAAGGTGATCCTTCAACCTTTAACTTTAGACGCAATTCGGCTGCGGCTCACTTTGATAAATCAAATATTGATCACATCGATTTTGATGGCGTTAAAATTGCACATTTATCAGGTATTTTTCCTGCTATTTCTAATCAAGCGCGAGAAGCATTCCGTTACTTTGCCGAACAACTAATTCAACGTGGTATTCGGACAACATTTGACCCTAACTTGAGACCTGCTTTGTGGGAATCACAAGAAAAAATGATTGCAACCATTAACGATTTGGCGAAATATGGCGAAATTGTTTTGCCGGGCATTAACGAAGGTGAAATTTTAATGGGCTCGCGTAATCCAGAAAAAATCGCCGATTTCTATTTGGCAAATAGTGAACGCACGCAAACGGTTGTTGTTAAACTTGGTCCTGAAGGCGCATACGTCAAAAATAAAGCGGGTGATAGTTACACAGTTCAGGGATTCAAAGTTGAAAAAGTAGTGGATACAGTTGGCGCTGGCGATGGATTTGCATTGGGACTCATTACTGGCTTGATTGAAGGTTTGACAATGGCACAAGCAGTGGAACGTGGTAACGCCGTTGGTGCATTGCAAGTTCAAACAACGGGCGACAATGACGGTTACCCAACACCAGAACAATTGGCAAGTTATTTAGCAAAAGAACAGAAAGAGGCATAAGCATGACAGAACAAATTTATTTACCAGATGATATTCCTGCAGTAGGTAAAAAAATACTAACAGACGCTGGTTTTGAAGTGGTTGTTGGCACTGGACGTGCCCGTGAAACGATGAAAACTGAAGGCGCAAACGCAAGTGCTGTCTTGATTGGCACGCAACCATTTGATGGTGACATTATGGATGCCATGCCAAACCTAAAAGTAATTGCGCGTAATGGTGTTGGTTATGACGCTGTTGACGTTGATGCTGCCACAAAGCGGGGCATTTATGTGGTCAACACGCCAAAAGCTCTGTCAGGGTCAGTAGCTGAAACAGCTGTATCAGAGCTGTTAGCTATCAGTAAAAACCTCTATCAAGATGCTAAAGCCATTCACGATGATAATTGGAACTATCGTAAGTCACACCCCGGTCGTGATATTGAAGGCAAGACGGTTGGTATTTTAGGCTTTGGTCGAATTGGTCAACAAGTTGCAAAAAAGTTGAGCGGATTTGATGTAAAAGTTATTGCGTATGATCCATTTGCTAAATCAACTGATAGCGTATCAATTGTTGATCGTGATACTATTTTCAAGACAGCAGATTATGTGATGGTGCATTTACCAGCTTTGCCAGAAACAGAGCATTCCATTGGCGCAGCCGAGTTCAAAATGATGAAAAATGACGCGTACCTGATTAACATGGCACGTGGCGTCATTATCGTCGAATCAGATCTTGTTGCAGCACTTAAAAATAATGAAATTGCCGGTGCGGCATTAGACGTCTTTGAAGAAGAGCCTTTGCCAGTAACCAACCCATTGGTTAGCTTAGAAAATGTTTTGCTGACACCACACATTGCTTCAAATACAATTGAAACAAAAGCACGTATGGCAGTTGATGCTACAAATGATATTGTGCGGGTGCTTAAAGGCGAACAGCCAGAAGCAGCTGTTAACCATCTAGAAGCATAACCATTGTTTTGACGTCCCGCTTGTGGGACGTTTTTTATTTTAAAAGCGTATAATGGAATTATTCTAACAATTGATAGGAGATATTATGGCTGAATTGACACGATTTTATAATACATTCCAACCAAAACATTATGAAATCTATTTGGATATTGATCGAGAATCTAAGCGGATTAGTGGTAAAACCACAATTACTGGAACCGCTAAATCAGAAACGATTGCGATTCATCAAAAGGATTTGATGATTAGTGCGGTCCAAGCGGACGAGCAAGATGTGACATTTATGGTAGACCATGACGCAGACGCTATTCGGATTGAATTACCTAAGTCAGGTGAAACAAAAGTTACTATTACTTATACGACAGTTTTGACTGATACGATGATGGGCATTTATCCTTCATATTATGAAGTTGATGGTGAGAAAAAGCAGATCATTGGCACGCAATTTGAAACCAATTTTGCCAGACAGGCTTTTCCAAGTATTGATGAACCAGAAGCCAAAGCAACTTTTGATTTAGCCATTAAGTTTGATGAACAGCCAGGCGAAACTATCTTGGCGAACATGCCTGAAGTGCGTGAAGCAAATGGTGTACACTATTTTGATACAACAGTACGTATGTCAACATATTTAGTTGCCTTTGCTTTTGGTGACTTGCAAAAGAAAGAGACCAAAACGACAAGTGGTGTTAAAATTGGTGTCTTCGCAACCAAAGCACATCAGGCTAAGGAGCTTGATTTTGCACTAGATATTGCGAAGCGCTCAATCGAGTTTTATGAAGACTTCTATCAAACGCCTTATCCATTGCCACATTCATGGCAACTTGCGTTACCTGATTTTTCAGCGGGTGCAATGGAAAACTGGGGCTTAGTAACCTATCGTGAGGCATACTTATTACTTGATCCTGACAACACAGCGCTAGATACCAAGCAGGTAGTAGCAACTGTGATTGCCCACGAGTTGGCGCACCAATGGTTTGGCGATTTGGTGACGATGAAGTGGTGGGATGACTTGTGGCTAAATGAAAGTTTTGCCAATATGATGGAGTATGTCGCCATCGATGCTTTAGAGCCTGATTGGCACATTTGGGAAAGTTTCCAAACAGCTGATGCACCAGCTGCCTTACAACGAGATGCGACTGATGGGGTGCAATCTGTCCATGTTCAAGTTGAACATCCTGCAGAAATTGATGCGCTGTTTGACGGTGCTATTGTTTATGCTAAAGGCGCGCGTATGCTAGTTATGGTGCGTGCGTTGATTGGGGATGAGGCTTTGCGTGCTGGTTTGAAAGCTTATTTTGCTGCGCATCAATTTGGTAATGCTACTGGAGCTGACTTATGGGCTGCATTGGGGCAAGCCTCTGGCATTGATGTGAGTGCTATCATGACTTCTTGGTTGGAACAGCCTGGTTATCCAGTCGTTACAGCAGCTGTTGTTGATGGGCAATTGACGCTTTCACAACAACAGTTCTTTATTGGCGATGGCAAAGAGGTTGGCCGTCAATGGGCCATTCCATTGAACAGTAATTACGATGCCGTACCCGCTATTTTCAAAGATCAGTCAGTGACGATTGGTAATTATGAAGCGTTAAGAGAACAGTTTGGTACACCATTCCGTTTGAACGTTGGTAATAATTCTCATTTTATTGTTAAATATGATGAGACATTGCTACAAGATATTTTAAGTCAATCAGATCAGCTAGATGCGATTTCACAATTACAAATTTTGCAAGATTTGAGATTATTAGCTGAAGGACGACAAATTTCTTATGCACAATTAGTGCCATTACTAGGTCGTTTTGCCAATAGTCATTCGGCTGTTGTGACCGCAGCACTTTACCGCGTTGCAGTGAATTTGAAAAAGTTCGTGACCGCTCATTCTGATGAGGAAAAGGCTTTGAAGGGGTTGTATGACCAACTGAGTCAAGATCAATTAGCACGTTTAGGCTGGCAAGATATTGATGGTGAGTCAAATGACGACCAATTGTCGCGCCCATATATTATCAATGCTGCGTTGTATGCTGAAAATCCAGCCGCAATTGCAGCGGCACATGATATATTTGTAGCTCATGAAAATGATTTGACGAGCCTTTCTGCTGGTACACGTGTCTTCATTTTGGCAAATGAAATGAAACAGTTTGGGTCTGCTGATCTGTTTAATCAATTACTGGCTGAATATCACGCTACTTCTGACGCGAGCTATCAGTCTGATTTGCGTGCAGCTATCACTAGCACAACTGATAAGGCGCTGATTGAACAACTAGTTGGCAAATTTGAGGATGCTGACACAATTAAGCCACAAGATTTGCGTGGTTGGTTCTATGGGCTGTTGGCTAACGAAGACGGACAACAAGCCGCTTGGGATTGGGTACGTGAAGAGTGGCAATGGCTAGAAGATACAGTGGGTGGTGATATGGAGTTTACGACCTATATCACTGTCATTGCAAATGTTTTCAAGACACAAACTCGCCTTGATGAATTTAAAGCTTTCTTTGAACCGAAATTAGATACACCGGGACTGACGCGTGAAATTAAAATGGATACCAGCGTGATTACAAGTCGTGTAGCACTCGTTGCAGCTGAAAAAGATGCTGTCAATGCAGCAGTTGCTGAAGTGACGCAATAAAAAGTATTTGTAGGTGAGTCACCTGATAGTTTGTAAAACTATCAGGTTTTTTCTTTGGCTGATGATGTACTTATGAAAATTGCAATTGTGATATGATTAGCGATAAAATATAAGTGTATTGAAAGCGTTTTCAAATTGAAAGGAGATCATCATGTATTATAGTAATGGTAATTATGAGGCATTTGCCACACCACGAAAGCCAAAGGGGGTTGATCAAAAGTCAGCGTATATTGTTGGTTCCGGATTGGCTGGGTTGTCGGCTGCGGTATTTTTGATTAGAGATGGTCAAATGAAAGGTGAGGCAATTCATATTTTAGAAGAGCTACCATTAGCTGGTGGTTCATTAGATGGCATAGCACGCCCGAACGTGGGATTCGTAACGCGTGGCGGTCGTGAAATGGAAAATCATTTTGAGTGCTTATGGGATTTGTATCGATCAATTCCATCACTTGAAATTCCGGGTGCTTCATATCTTGATGAATATTATTGGTTAGACAAAGATGATCCCAATTCTTCAAATTGCCGATTGATTTACGATCGCGGTAATCGTGTGCCAGATGACGGCGACTATACTTTGGGTAAATCATCACAAGAAATTATCAAACTGATTATGACACCAGAAGCCAAGTTGGGTACGCAAACGATTGAAGATTACTTCTCAGATGCTTTCTTTGAAAGCAATTTTTGGACTTACTGGGCAACGATGTTCGCCTTTGAAAAATGGCATTCTGCTGTTGAAATGCGTCGCTATGCCATGCGCTTTATTCACCATATTGATGGATTACCAGATTTTTCAGCCCTGAAATTTAATAAATATAATCAATATGACTCGATGGTTTTGCCCTTGATTCATTACTTAGAAGACCATGGTGTTGATGTACAATTTGATACCACGGTAGATAACATTATTGTGGATTTTGATAATGGTCAAAAGGTGGCTAAGTCACTAGAATTAACCGTTAGCGGGCAACACGAAACAAGACCATTAACTGCCAACGATTTGGTGTTTGTAACGAACGGCTCTATCACCGAAAGTACAACTTATGGCAGCCACTTTGAACCAGCACCAGTAACTACTGAGCCGGGTGGATCATGGCAGTTATGGGAAAACTTGGCGGCACAATCTGATGAATTTGGCCATCCATCGGTCTTTTATCAAGATTTACCTGCAAAAAGTTGGTTTGTGTCAGCGACTGCCACAATTGAAAATACAGAAATTGATCCCTATATTGAACGTTTGACGAAACGTGATTTGCACGATGGTAAAATCAATACTGGCGGCATTATTACAATTACAGATTCTAATTGGCTAATGAGTTTTGCCGTACATCGTCAGCCTCACTTCAAAACTCAAAAGCCAAATGAAACAACTGTCTGGATTTATGGCTTGTATTCTGATGTGCCCGGCAACTATGTGAAAAAGACGATTGTTGATTGCTCCGGTGAAGAAATTACGCAAGAATTACTTTATCACCTTGGCGTACCAGAAAGTAAAATTCAGCAATTATCCAAGCAAGAGTCGATTAATACAGTGCCGGTTTACATGCCATTTATCACAAGTTACTTCATGCCACGTGTTATGGGTGATCGACCAAAAGTCATTCCTGACGGGTCGGTTAATTTGGCATTCATTGGTAACTTTGCGGAGTCACCATCACGCGATACAGTGTTTACGACTGAATACTCAGTCCGTACAGCAATGGAAGCCGTGTATAGTCTGCTAGATGTTGAACGCGGTGTGCCGGAAGTGTTTAATTCAATTTACGATATTCGTGAATTATTACGTGCCATGTATTATATGAACGACAAAAAAGCCATCACGGATATGAATCTGCCAATTCCTAAGTTAATTCAAAAAGTTGGCATGAAAAAAATTAAAGGGACATGGTTAGAAGAACTGCTTGTTGAAGCACACTTGATGTGAGCATGATTGAAACAGTAGCTTCTCATCATTAAATTATGTCGTCATAAAAGCACGCGTCGTCAGGCGGGTGCTTTTGTCGTATAATGAGATAATAATAACAATTAAAGGAAAAAAATATGATTAATCAATACGGGCGAATTAAGGTAGATTTAGCGACTGAATTACAGGAATTAAAAGCATTAGGATTTAACAGTGACAACTTTGAAACGCTGTTAAGACAGGCTTTGCCTAGCTACCACTCTATTTCAGCTCAAAATGATTGGTTGCGGTTGCATTTGGCAACGGCTGAACAAGAAATTTATAGTTTTTTCCAACAAAAACTAGCAGTGGATCAAGCAGTTTTTTATCGTATTGGTGCACAGTTACTAGGATTCAATGATGAATTAGCCAATAATAACTTTGACGGTGTAGCGACATTTCAAAAACTAGGCTTGCCGATTGTTGCGATTGATACTATCCCCCATGCTTGGTATACGTTGCTAAATACTCATAATAGCACTGGATTATTGTTGATTGATGCATTAGTTAGTCAGGGTTATTTACCACAAAACAATCAACGTCTCATTTTTAATGGTAAGTCATTATCGACGTTTGATACAAATGATTTGATTCGCGAGTCTGTCTGGGTAGAAACGAGTGTTGACACTGATAACGATGGCCAGCTTGATTTAGTACAAGTCGACATTGTTCGTCCAAAAAGTGAGACACCATTGCCCGTTTTGTTCACTGCTTCTCCATATTATCAGGGACTGAATGTCAAAGAAAATGATGCTAAAATTCATTTGGTCAATGTGCCTTTGCAGCGGAAAGAACCAACTCAAGTTGATAAAAATGACGTGACATATCAAGGACTATCAGCTTCGACTGCCAAACCGCGAAAAGTTTCAGGTCACGCAACTGAAACGGAAGTTTCATTTACAGCTGAAGCTGGTTTGCCAGTTGATCTTAATCAATACTTTTTGTCGCGTGGTTTTGCGATTGCTTATTCTGCTGGTGTCGGTACACGGCATGCTGATGGTATGCAAGATACGGGGTCACCCGAGCAAGTCGAATCGATGAAAAATGTTGTCGAATGGCTTGCCGGTAACCGAGTGGCTTTTACGAATCGATACGATAATATCGCAATTGCTGCTGACTGGTCGAGTCACAAAATTGCGATGACAGGCCGTTCGTATTTGGGCACATTAGCAACTGCTGTTGCAACAACTGGCGTTGCAGGGTTAGAAACAGTTGTGTCTGAAGCTGCTATTTCGAATTGGTATCAATATTACCGTGATAATGGTTTAGTGGTGGCACCGGGTGGCTTTCCGGGAGAAGATATGGACGTGTTGGCTGAATTGGTTTACACAAGAATGAAAGATCCAGCAGATTGGTGGCGGACACGTTCTCAGTGGCAAGCCTTTCAATCAGAAACTGCACGTCTTATGGCACGTGATAACGGCAACTATGACCGCTATTGGGATTCGCGTAATTACCTGAAACATGTACAAAATATCAAAATCGATATGCTGATGGTTCACGGTTTAAATGATTGGAATGTTAAACCACGTCAAGTTTACCAGCTTTGGTCTGCCTTAAAGCAAAATAATCATGTTAAAAAGATATATTTGCATCAAGGAGAACATATTTACATCAATAATAACCGTTCCCTTGATTTTTCTGATCAAATTAATCTTTGGTTTTCCGAAAAACTATTGGGATTGCATGTGGACGCGACGACTTCATTGCCAACAGTGACGTGGCAAGATAACACCAATCCAGAAGCTTGGCATGCCCTAGAAGATTGGGGGATTGGTCAAAAAGTCAGTTATCATTTCGCGGATAAAAAATTGTCGCGTAGCCCACAATCAGCTGGTGAAGTAAGCTTCAGGGATTGGCTACCTGAGGACCAATTCAAGCAGTATGGCAAGCATTTCAATGCTTGGCGTCAAGCATTGATTTCAGGAAAAATACCAGAAACAACACAGATTTTTAAGACAGAAGCATTATCAACCGCTCAGACGATTGATGGTGAAATCACGCTAAATTTACGGGTCAAATCCTCAAAAAATATTGGTTTATTAAGCGCTATTATTGTGGATTATGGGACCGATCAATATCTGAAAGTTTCACCAACACCACAAGAAGCCACAGTTGATCGCGGACGAAACTTTAGCCCAACACGTTTGATGGCTTTTGAAATGACCAAGGCAAATCAGAAAATGGTAACATTAGGTCATATTAATTTGCAAAATCGAACCAATGTTTGGCAAACTGATGATTTGCAGGCAGACGAGTTTGTTAATGTCTCATTGACTTTACAACCAACTCACTATCAAATACGTTCAGGTCACCAACTTGGTGTTGTTTTGTATGCGACTGATTTCGAGATGACCGTCCGCGGTAATCAAGATATTGTTTACACGATAGATTTAGCCAATAGTCAAATTGATTTACCAATTGTTAATAAATGATGACATGAAGAGAAAAGCAACTATTCGTTGCTTTTTTTTTACACTTTTTTATTTGTGCATAACTGAACGACCAAAATGAATAAATATCCTGTCTAGTCGTCAAAAGGTTATCAGATACTAACACTAGGCTACTTGTCTATACAATCTCTAAAAAACCTTTAAAACAGCGTTGTAAACGCTTTCAACAGATGGTATATTGGTGTTGTAGACATCAGTGAAGGAGATTAAAAATGAATAAATATCAAATCATCCACGATGAACTACTGAAAGAAATCAACGATGGCAAATATCCCAATAATGAGATGTTACCGAGTGATTTTGCGTTAATGAATCGTTACCACGTGGCTCGTGAGACGTCACGAAAAGCTGTGGCAATGCTAGTTGATGAAGGATATGTTATGCGAATTAAAGGACGAGGCACGTTCGTCATTAATCAAAATCGCTACTCATTTCCTATTTCACATGTTGAAAGTTATCGTGAGTTGGCTGCGCGTCTGAAATTAGATGAACGGACACAGTTGTTGTCGATTACAGATAGTGAGGTACCATCGGTATTTGAGTATGGTGACAACACGCCTGTGCCGGCAACTGCTGTTGTCCGAATTCGATATTTGGACAACGAACCAGTGATTATTGATCACGATTACGTTTTAAAAGATGTTGTGCCTGAAATCAAAAAATTATCGCAATCAGTGTCATTATTTGAACTGTTTGAACAGCAATTGGGATTGGTGATTAGTTATGCTAAGAAAACCATTACGGTTGAACCTGCCAATGCTACGGACAGGCAATTAATGAGATTAGCTGAATCCATTCCAATCGTTGTGATTAGATCAGAGACATTTTTGAATGATGGTCGCATTATCTCTTTCACTGAGTCCAGAAACCGAGCCGATCGCTTTAAAAGCGTTGAATTTTCAAGGCGACATTGAGTGTTGTTGTTAATTGTATTGAGGAGAAAAAATGGCAGATACAAAAATTTTAGCGCCACTAGCAGGTCACGTTATCTCACTTGCTGATGTGGCTGATCCAGTATTTAGTAAAAAAACCATGGGAGATGGTTTCGCCCTACAACCCACTGGGCATGATATTGTAGCCCCAGTTAGTGGTGTCGTTATCGCCATGCAAGGACATGCATTTGGTGTTCGACGCTCTGACGGATTGGAGGTACTGACACATGTTGGTTTGGAAACCGTCAGTCTCGATGGTAAGCCTTTCGAGTGGCGAATTAAAGAAGGTGATCAGGTCAAAGCGGGGGATCATGTTGGGGATGTTGATTTAGCAGAAATCAAAGCAGCACATCTTGATACAACAACGATGGTTGTCTTTACCAATACGGCTGATGTATTAGACAAATTAACACTGATTTCTGGTAAAGAGAATGTTTCAGCTGGTGAGACTGTTGCTGACGCTACTGTGAAAACTATTACACCGGTAACATCATCAGCACCAGCAAAAGGAAATGGTACGAAGTACGAACCCTTAGCGGCAGACATTATTCAAGGCGTCGGCGGTGCACAAAATGTGGATAAGGTCATTCATTGTATCACGCGTTTGCGGTTTTATTTGAAGGACCACACAGTCGCTGATGATCACAAGATTGAATCCCTAAATGGGGTTGCCGGTGTCAATTATGCTGATTCGTTGGGGCAATATCAAGTTGTCATTGGACCTGCAGTCACCGACGTTTATGATGAAGTCGTGGCGCAACTAGGCAGCAGTGTCGTAGATGATGCGGCGACGGCAGATGCAGTTGCTGCAACCAAACAAGAAAAAGGTTCCAAGAATCCCTTGGTCCATGCATTTCAAGCAATCATTGGTACGATAACTGGCTCAATGATGCCAATCATCGGTTTATTGGCTGCTGGTGGTATGTTAAATGGATTTTTGAGCTTGTTTTCAAACAAAGCGTCATTTCCAGCGATTTACTTCATTGATCCAGCATCAAGTACGTTTACGATTTTACAGTCAATGGCCATGGCACCGTTCTACTTTTTGCCTATTTTAGTTGGCTTTTCCGCAGCGCAACAGCTTAAAAGTGATCCTTTCGTAGTTGCCGCTATTGGTGCTTTCTTGGTTAAGCCTGACTTTATCAATTTGACAACGGCGCATGTTGTTGATGGCAAAGTTGTGCAACCAGCGCAGGCGCTGGGTAGTTTGTTTGGTGTAAGCCTTAATTCAAGTTTCTTTGGTTTACCCATCAATATTCCAAGTTACGCATACTCAATTTTCCCAATTATTTTTGCCGCTTGGTTGGCACGTCCAGTAGGTAATTGGCTCAAAAAGCATTTGCCATTAGTATTACGTTCAATTTTCCAACCTTTGCTAACGCTATTAATTGTGGGATCAGTCGTTGTTGTTGTCGTTGGACCAGCTATCACTTTGGTATCACAAGGTATTTCAACAATTGTTAACTGGCTTTTGCACTTAAATTATCCATTGTCTGGTTTGATTATTGGTGGTTTGTATCAAGCACTCGTTATTTTCGGTTTGCACTGGATGGTTGTGCCATTGATTGCTAATGAAATTGCACAAACTGGTCACTCTACTTTGAATGCAATTGTGAACTTTACTATGATTGCACAGGGTGCTGGTGCCTTGGCTGTTTGGGCTAAGACCAAGATTCCATCACTTAAGGGATTGGCTGGTGCGGGCTTCCTATCAGCGATGGCAGGTATTACAGAACCAGCAATGTATGGTATTAATTTGAAGTATGGCCGTGTATTCTGGATGGCTAACATTGGTGGTGCTGTCGGCGGCTTAATTGCCGGTTTGTTCAACTTGAATATGTACGGATTCACAGGATCATTGATTGGCTTCCCATCATTTGCGGTGCCAAAGGGTCAAACAGGTGCGGATAATAATATGTTGATTTTCTGGGTGGCTTCGATTGCGACAATTGCGGTGTCGTTTGCGATGGTTTACTTCTTCGGATTTAAAGATTCAGATACAGGTCAAGTTAAGACTGTTGAAAAGAAAAACGCCTTTAAAGACGCAGTTGCCAAGTAAAGTGAGAATTGTTTAAGGAGTGAACATGACAAATGAAAATTGGTTATTAACTTACAACGACATTGTTGGTGGTGTTAAAAATTACGGTCGCGAGAGCTTGCTAACTTTAGGAAATGGCTTTCTGGGCTGGCGTGGCGCACTTGTGACAAACGCTTATGATGATGATTTTTATCCCGGGTTGTACGGGGCTGGTATTTTTAACCAAACATCAACGCCCGTTGCAGGGCGCGATGTCATTAATGAAGACCTTGTGAATTTGCCCAGTGTAGCTTTAATCAAGGTGCAAATTGATGGTAAATCTCTGTTAATCAACAACTCAACTATCAAATCACTAAAACGCAGCCTTAATTTTAAAACGGGTGAATTGACAGATGATTATCAAGTGCAGGTGTCGGGAGACTCACAACATTTTGTCACCATTAAAACTGTTAAGGTGATTAATCCAGTTCACTGGCATCAGTTAGGTTTACGTTTTCAAATCACCTCAAATTATGACGCACACATTGCGATTGATGCGATTATTGATGGCAGCGTCGAAAACAAAAATGTGGCACGCTATCGTGATTTTGACTCGCAAGAATTTGATGTCCAGTCAGTTCAGGATGATCTGATGATCATCAAAACACGAACAACTGATGTTACTGTTGCTTTAGCAGCAAAAACAATAGGTGAAAGTGTTGAAAAAACGACAAAAACTGAAAATCAGGTGGCAACACACATCGAAAATGATTGTCAGGCCGGACAACCATTTTCAATTGAACGGGTGATGGCAGTTGCAAGTGATTTAGAGACGGACGGCGATCTTGCTGAATTTGTTCAAAATGAAATAGCCAACACGACTTTTGACGAAATTCAACGCGAGAGTCATGATTATTGGCAATCATTATGGCAAACCAAAGATATTCAAATTAGTGGCGACGATGCCATGCAAAAGTTGACGCGTATGAATATTTTTCACCTTAATCAGATGGCTAATCCAAACGCAAATCCATATTTGGATGCTTCGGTTGGCTCTCGTGGTTTGACTGGTGAGGGGTATCGTGGTCATATTTTCTGGGATGAATTATTTGCACTACCATATTACTCAGTCAACGAACCCAAATCGGCTAGTGCTGTTTTGAATTATCGCACGAAGCGGTTATCAGCGGCTGAAAAAAATGCTATATCAGAGAACGAATCAGGTGCGATGTATCCTTGGCAATCAGGAATGTATGGTGACGAGCAAAGTCAACTGATTCATTTGAACACAGTTGATAACACTTGGATTCCAGATAATTCTCGATTACAACGCCACATTTCATTAGCAATTGCCTATAATATGTGGGTTTACCAACAGGTGACAGGACGCTATGACCATCTTGATAAAGGCGGTTTAAACATGTTAATCCAAGTTGGTCGTTTTTGGATTAACAAAGCAGAGAAAATCGGTGACCGTTACCAAATTAAAGGCGTTATGGGACCTAACGAATTCCATGAAGAAATTCCCGGTGCTCATGCTGGTGGATTGCTCAATAACGCTTATACAAACGTTATGGTGGTTTGGTTGTTGAACTATCTGCATGATTTATCGCAGAACGTCAAGATTGATTTTGACGCGGCAGCACGAGCAGTTGGGTATACTCAAAATGAAGCGGAAAAAGCAGAAGACATTCGTCATCATTTGAAGTTATCCATTGATAATCGTGGCATTGTCGAACAATATGAAGGTTTCTTCAAACTTGAGCATCTCGATTTTTCAGCATATCAAGCTAAGTATGGTGATATTCACCGAATTGATAGGATACTCAAGTCAGAAGGCAAGTCCCCTGATGATTATCAGGTCATTAAACAGGCTGACTTTCTAATGCTATTGTATAACCTAGGTGCGCAACAGACAGAGTCACTGATTCATCAACTTGGGTATCAATTACCCGATGATTGGTTGGCAAAGAATACAGCCTATTACTTAGACCGCACAACACATGGTTCAACGACTTCTCGCCCAGTATTTGCTGGTATCTATGTCGAGTTGGCGCGACAAGGTGATACAAAATTTGAAACACAAGCGTATGATTTTTTGACAGACGCAATTGGTTCTGATTATTATGATATTCAAGGTGGTACAACCGCAGAGGGTGTTCACATGGGTGTCATGGGCGAAACATTATCAGTCATTCAAAATGATTATGCTGGAGTTGATTTATTGCACGGTCAGTTCAGCATCAATCCACGATTACCAAAACAGTGGTCTGAATTACACTTTACACAGCAATATCGAGGTGTCTTAATTGATATTGATATCAAGCCAACTGTCATGGTATTGATGAGCGATCAAGCCATAACCGTTCACGTTTATGACAAAGCGATTGATTTGGTAGCTGGGGAGGCAAAAGAGGTGTCTTATCATGGTTAATTTTTCAGAAATAAAAGGCTTTACATTCGATTTAGATGGTGTCATCACGGATACCGCTAAGTTTCACGAGCAAGCTTGGCATGATTTGGCTACGTCCTTGAATGTGTCTTGGTCGGCTGAATTAGGGCGTCAACTTAAAGGTATTAGTCGTATGGATTCGCTAAATATGATTTTAGCTGAAGGTGGTCATGAAAATGACTACACGGATGATGAAAAAGCAGCATTTGCGGCACAAAAAAATCAACATTATGTTGCATTAATTCAAGCGTTGACACCGGCAGATATTTTGCCCGGAATGACTGAATTTCTAGCCGAAATAAAACGTGAAGGTTACGTCGCGAGTGTTGCCAGTGCTTCAAAAAACGCACCAACGATACTCAAAAAATTAGGCATCATGGCTGATTTTGTCGGCATTGTGGATCCAGCCACGTTATCACATGGCAAACCAGATCCTGAAATATTTACCAAAGCAGGGGAGATATTGAAGCTACAACCAACACAAATCATTGGGTTAGAAGATGCCAGTGCTGGCGTGCAAGCGATCAAAGGTGCAGGGCAAACGGCACTGGGCATTGGTAAAGCAGCTAAAGATGCTCAACCAGACATTTGGTTTGCTGAAACTAATGAAATTTCCTTGGCTAATATCGCAAAACAAATGAATGCATAACAAAATAAAATCACCGTAATTTGATTTACGGTGATTTATTTTAAGTTTCAGGATTAGGTGTTGTCAACGCATTATTTCTAATGAAACTGCGAAAGGTCTTGAAAGTATCAGCAAATAATTCGTCTGGCTCAATATTTAACATTTCTTTCGGGAAAAAGAATCGCTGATCAAGTGACGCTTTGCCTTTAATCGCAGCGACGAGTGTTGATAAATCAGAGAGTTCGCGGTGTGTCCCATCAGCTAACAAAAAGTCAATTTGCGTTCTTGGCTTGGCCACGTTGGGTTTGTAATCGTCGTATGGTAAGTCATAAGCATCGTTACGTGCTGTGTAGTAATCAGGGTTAAAGCCCGCGTTATCCACAAGCTGTTCTAACTCGCCCAATAAAGGTGCCGTCTCATTGGTGATAGCAATTGACTTGAGCGGGCGACGTCCAAGAAAACGCTGTGATAAGTCCGATAAAATCGGATCGGGGTGGGATTGCCAGATATTGATATAAGTCATAAACACATTATCGTCGAGCTTGAGATAATCGTCTAATCCCAATGGCTTTTCATCAAATAATGGCGCCAAAAGTGGGCCAACGAAGTCCTTTTCAGGTACAGGGTTGTGATGGCTGGCTTGATAAAGCTCGCGAACACGCGTCAAAATATGTTCTAACAGCACTTCCATACCACGTGAGACAGAGTGAAAATAGACTTGTAAATACATCTGATAACGTGACACAACATAGTCTTCAACGGCATGCATACCGGCGATATCAAAGGCAATGCCGGTTGGGGTTGGGCGCATGGTACGCAAAATACGATCAATATCAAATTCACCATATTTAGTACCAGTAAAATAAGCGTCACGTAATAAATAATCCATGCGATCAACGTCAACTTGACTAGAAATTAATTGCACGACTTGTGGATTTTCATAAGTTTTAGCAATAACACTAGCCACTTTATTGGGAAAATCTGTTGATACTTGTGCCAAAATCGTGTGTACGGCCGTATCACCCATGATAATTTCCCGTGTAATTGCTTCATGATCTGTGCCAAATAGGTGTTCAAATGTATGAGAAAATGCACCGTGTCCAACATCGTGAAGCAAGGCAGCGACAAGCGTGACTAAGCGCTCACTTGAATCCCACACATCGCCATAATATTGATCGAAGTGTTCGGTAATCTGTCGAGCAATCTCATAGGCACCCACAGAGTGCCCAAAACGTGAATGTTCCGCTCCGTGAAACACTGAACTGGTAATGCCAAGTTGCTTAACGCGACGCAACCGCTGAAATTCAGGGGTGTTAATCAAATCCAAAATAACTTGATCTTGAATATGAATAAAATTATGAATAGGATCGCGTAGAACTTTTTCATTAGTAATTTTTTTATCTAACATCATATAGTATGCCCTTTTGTGCTTTCTTATATTATAATAGATTTTAGATTGAGATAGGGGCAGAATATGATAATTAACGGGCAATCGGACGTAAAAGTTCACCTAAAAACGAAAATTCGTCAGGGAAATGATATCGAAGACTTTCAATTTGATACAGATGGTCAGTTATTGTTAAAAAATGGCGCACTTTATTTGCGTTATACAGAGATTATTGACGATCAGACAACACAAGTTATGTTCAAAATTGATGATGAACGCGTGCGCTTAAATCGCTCTGGTGAGACAATAACCAAATTAGCATTTGTGAAATCACAACGTGTTCCAGCTTTGTATCAAACACCAGCCGGACAAATGCAAATTGAAACGCTAACAACCTTATTGGTGACCCACTTTGATTTGGCAAACTGGCGAGGTGAAGTTGACGTGGATTATGTTTTATATGCTAATCAACAAATTGTTGGACAATACGAAATTCGGTTGCAATTTAGCGCCAAATCTAGTATGCTAGACTAGTTAGAAACCCCGAAAGGACGTGCAATATGTCACTTACAACATTAGGCAATCACCCTAAAGAAGAATTAGCACTTGTCGAAATAGCAACTGCTGTTTTGACTGAACATAAAGTAGCAATGCCTTTCAGCTCACTCGTTCAAGAGATTCAAGACTTTTTGGAAATTGATTCAGAAACTTTTAAGCCACGTTTATCACAATTCTACACTGACTTAAATACAGATGGTTCATTCATTTCACTTGGTAATAATGAATGGGCATTACGTGCTTGGTATCCAGTTGATGCCATTGATGAATCAATTCATGAACTTGATGATGAAGAAGATGCACCGAAGCGTAAAAAGTCAGCTAAAAAGAAAGTCAACGTATTTGCTGATAATGCATCTGATGATGATGTTATCGATTATAACGATGATGATCCCGAAGATGAAGATTTCACAACAGTTGAAGATGATGACGCCGAAGATGATTCTGAAGACGATGATGTGGCTGTTGACGACGATGATGACGATGCCAACGAAATTGATTTGAGTGAAGATGAATCAATTGATGCCAACATGACGGAATTAACTGGTGGTAATGATCTTGACGATCTTGGTGATGGTGATCAAGAAAAGTAATTTGAGATAGTTGGCTCAACTGGCAACACTAAGTTGGGTGAGTATCATTTAAAAAGTATCTACAATAAGCAGTTAGTTATCGGAGCACGCGCGATGACTAACTGCTTATTTTGCTATCATGAGAACATCAACTTTCTGACAAAGTAGAATGTTCGTTAAAAAAAGGTGAACTAGTGAATGTTGAATATTTTTTGAAGTAGTGTATATTAAATGAGATAACACTAAATTAACATTTTTTAAATAACAATATAGCTAATTGAAAACGAGGTAATTATGAAAAAAATATTATCTATTGGTGGTTCAGATACGAGTGGCGGTGGGGGCATTGAGGCAGACATTAAAACGTTTGAAAGATATGATGGATTTAACGTAGTGGCGATAGAAAATATTGTCACTATGAATCCAAACAACTGGCAAGTGGCGCAATATCCAATGCCAACTGAAACTGTTTCAGCTCAACTGCAAACGACATTATCTATTACGCTAGCGGGGATTAAGGTTGGTATGATTTCGGATATCAATAATTTTAATATTTTAATTGATTATCTCGAAACGGCTAAATTTGGTATGTTGCTGGTGGATCCAGTGATGGCTACAAAGTTGACAATTGCTCATGACAAAACGATTGATTTGACAACTTATAAAAAGAAATTATTATCGAAGGCTGACATTGTGACGCCTAATGTTTTGGAAGCAGCATTGTTGACGGATGTCCAATCAATCAATAATGTCTCTGAAATGAAAGAAGCAGCAAAGAAAATCTATGATTACGGCGTCAAAAATGTCGTGATTAAATCGGGAAACCGATTTGCTGACGGTTTAGCGACGGATTTATTGTATGATGGGACAAATTTTGAAGTATTCCAGAATGAAATCATAAAAACAGATTATAATCATGGGGCAGGATGTACATTTTCGGCAGCAATTCTTGCTAATATGGTTAAAAATAATTCAATCAGTGCTTCAGTTAAAGAGGCCAAAGAATTTACATTTCAAGCAGTTGCTAATGCAATTCAATTAAACCAATTTGTGGGCCATGTTTGGCAGGGAGATAATCATTATGAAACAACATAATAACGCCGTTATTAACATTGTACTGGTGGCATTGTTCACTAGTATTACCTTTGTTGCAACCAGTATACAGGTGCCAATGCCGGCATTAATTGGAAAACCTTTTGTGCATTTGTGAAATTCAGCAGTGCTATTGTCAGTACTACTTTTAGGGTTTAAACGTGGTGCGCTTGCTGGCGGTTTTGGGCTAGCATTGTTTGATCTATTTCATGGCTATGTGATGGAAGCCCCATATTACTTTTTTGAATGTTTCGTCGTTGGTGGTATTGCTACCTATGTATTTTCACTGGTTCACTATAAAAAACATGGTACGAGCGTTAAATTAATTGTGGTTATTTTGGCGGCTGTCGTTACCAAGTTAGTCATGACAACAGGGCATAATTTTGTGATGAGTTTGTTCAAGGGCATGACCATACAACCTGCGATAGTAGCAACAGTATCGTCCTTATTTCCAACAGTGATTAACTGTGTGATGACAATGATAGTTGTTTTTGTTGTCTATCGCTGGCTAGCAGAACGATTTGAACAGCTATTTGTCAAAAATAATTTCATATAAATTGATTATTGTGCTACATTGCTTTATTAAAAATTTTGAACAGCGGCATAAACAGTTTCATGACAAAAAAATTTGATATAAATAATTTTTTGATTTGACATTGGTAAATAATGAGCATACAATTAGTACCAATATTATGAATAAGATAACAACACAATTGAACAACACATTTTTTGCACTCCTTGTCCTCATGTGACTAGTAGGCTATTTTGTGTTAATCGTCTACTATTTTCTTTCAGAAATAGAGTAGACGGTTGGGATATCGGATTAAGCACCTAACTGTTTTGACAGTTAGGTGCTTTTTTGTAGGATTTTGGAGAAATATGATCAACATAGAAAAATTTATTAAGACGAGAAAACGTCTCAGGATATCGCAGGTTACACTTTGTGCAGGTATTTGTACGCAAGCCACGCTTTCAAAATTTGAAAAACATCAACAGATTCCATCATTTGATATTATGATTGCGCTGTGTGAACGAATAGGATTGACATTGAATGATGTGTTTCCAATAGCAGTTTCTTCACATCAAACACGCAATGAAAAGTTACTAGCACAGGCTTTAAAAGCATTATTTTACCAAAATGTTAATCAATTTAAAAAGAATATAGAACAAGTAGCGCTGGACAAAATACTGGACAAAGAGTTGTCAACTTATCAAATTGCCAAATATTTTTACATGGTAATTTTGGTGAAAGATGATAATAAAGCGAAAAAATTGGTATCGCACATTGATATTGCGTGTTTCAATCAACAATACAAATTATTGTTTTATGCGATAACCAGTCATTATTATTATCATTGTGGTCAATTTACCAAGGCGCAACAAGCGTTTGAAGACGTCTGGCGTCATCAAAAATCAAATGCTGTCAATGATCACACTGGTTGTCAAGAAGCAATTGTCTATTTACTAGCAGAATATCAGATGTTGATGAAAAACTATCAACTGGCAATGATGTTGGCCACTTATGGGATTGACTTAGCACATGCAGATGATAGCACTTATTTTTTGGAAAACTTTTTCTGGCAATTGGTGCAAGCAAGCGACATGTGGCACAGTCAAGATTTTATTGTCAATGAAATGATTGAAAATGCGCGGGTAATTGCTAAAATACATAATAACGAAGATATCCTAAAAAAGCTCAGTCAACGAAAAGGGGGAAATAAAAATGACAACACTCAAGGTTGAAAACTTACATGTCTCAGTGGCAGGAAAAGAAATTTTGAAAGGGGTTAATTTGGTCGTTAATACTGGTGAAATTCATGCCATTATGGGACCAAACGGTACTGGTAAATCGACACTATCGCAAACCATTATGGGGCACCCAGCTTATGAGGTGACTCAAGGCCATGTTACCATTGATGATCAAGATTTAGCTGACATGTCAGTGGATCAACGCGCACGCGCTGGTTTATTTTTGGCAATGCAATATCCATCAGAAATTCAAGGTGTGACCAACGCTGAGTTCATGCGGGCTGCCATTAACGCACGCCGTCCAGAAGATGATCAAATGGGTGTTATGTCATTCATTGAAAAACTGGATGAAAAACGTGAATTTTTATCTATGTCTGAAGAAATGGCGGAACGTTATCTCAATGAAGGCTTCTCAGGCGGGGAGAAAAAGCGCAATGAAATTTTGCAAATGATGATGATTGAACCAAAAATTGCGATTTTGGATGAAATTGACTCAGGATTAGATATTGATGCTTTGAAAGTTGTTTCCCGAGGCGTCAATGACATGCGATCTAGTGATTTTGGCGCGTTAATGATTACCCACTATCAGCGACTTTTGGATTATATTGTGCCAGACTTTGTTCATGTGATGATGGGCGGAAAAATTGTCAAAACAGGTGGCGCCGAATTGGCCAAAAAGCTGGAAACTGAAGGCTATGCTGGCCTTCGAGATGAATTGGGTTTGAGTGTTCAGTTAACTGACGAAGATGTGAACTCATATTTTGTGGAGGATTAATATGGCTGATAATCATTCAATACAATCTTTACCATTGCCTACATTTGCCAAAGTACGGTATAACGCGTGGCAACTAGATGATATGATACCAGCGACTGAAACAGCCACGACACCATTTTTTATGAAAAATAAGGGCAATGGTATCGAAGTGAGTGGATTATCGACAACTTACCAACATTTGACCGAGGCAATGACTGCTCAAGGTGTGATTTTGATGAGTATGGTGCAAGCAAAAATCGATTACCCGGCACTGCTAGAAAAAATGATTGGCACCGTCATTACTAAGACAACTGATCGTTTATCTGCACAAAATTTTGCGCAATTTAATACAGGAATTTTTGTATATATCCCAGAAAATGTCCAATTTGATGACGTTTTGCATTTAACACTAAATCATTTGGCTGCTTCTGGCAAAGATTTGGTTGCGCGTATTTTTGTTTATATTGGTGCAAATGCTAAGGCGGATATTTTGCAAGAAATACACACGATAGGCGATCAAAAATCCAAAGCTTCAGTTGTTGTTGAGGTCATCGCTGATGTTGGTGCCCAAGTAACTTATGCTAATATTGACGCCTTTAACGAGCAAACAACAGCTTATATTAATCGTGAGGCTGAAGTGAGAGACCATGCCACACTTGATTGGCAAAATGCTGAATTTAATGATGGCAATGCGATAATCCGCTTAGCTAGTCAATTGAACGGTGAAGGGGCTACCTCACATGCCAATGTTATTGGGCTGACAACAAAAAAGCAAACACAAGGATTTGTGACCACTATCTTGAATCGAGGGCGTCATACATTAGGGCATATTTTCCAGCGAGGTGTCATTTTAAACCGCTCAACTCTAGTATTTAATGGTATTGGCAAAATTATTAAAGGTGCACAAGGCTCAGATGCACAACAAGAGTCACGTGTTTTGATGTTATCACGTCGAGCACGCGGTGATGCTAATCCGCTATTATTAATTGATGAAAATGATGTGACTGCTGGCCACGCCGCTTCCGTTGGTCGTGTTGATGAGGATCAAATGTATTATTTAATGAGTCGAGGCATTAGTGAACAAGTTGCTCGAAAACTGGTTATTCGCGGATTTATGGGTGAAGTATTAGCAAAAATGCCAACAAAGGAAGCGCAACAGCAGGTAGTGACGGAAATTGACAGAAAGTTAAAACATGAAGATGAATCAAACTGATTTTCCAATACTTAACCAAAAAATTAATGGCGAACCTCTGATATATTTCGACAGCGCTGCAACTTCGCAGAAACCTCAATTTGTCATCGATGCCATCACTAGTTACTATCAAAACGACAATGCAAATGTGCATCGCGGTATTTATGAATTATCACAACGTGCTACCAATTTATATGAGCAAGCACGGGATAAACTCCAAAAATTGATACATGCCAAAAGGCGAGAAGAAGTGTTGTTCACACGTGGCACAACTGAATCGTTGAATTGGTTGGCAAGTACTTATGGTGTAGAAAATGTTAAACAAGGAGATGAAATTCTCTTATCGTACATGGAACATCATTCTAATATTGTCCCGTGGCAACAGTTGGCCAAGCGGGTTGGTGCTAGCTTGAAATATATTGATCTTAAAGAAGACGGTACTTTAGACTTGGCGGATGCCGAAGCAAAACTGTCTGATAAAACCAAAATCGTATCAGTTACTCATGCTTCGAACGTGTTGGGCGTGGTCAATCCAATTAAAAAATTAGCTCAGATGGCACATGAACACGGGGCCATTATGATTGCTGATGGGGCACAGTCAGTGCCTCACATGGCAATAGACGTGCAAGAAATGGGTGTTGATTTTTTTGCTTTTTCAGGTCATAAAATGCTGGGACCAACCGGTATTGGTGTGCTATACGGCAGGTATGATGTGTTAAATCAAATGCGACCAGCACAATTTGGTGGCGAAATGATTGAATTTGTCGATTTACATGAAGCAACGTTTCAACCATTGCCTTGGCGTTTTGAAGCGGGAACACCAAATATTGCTGGTGCTATTGGTCTGGGAGCTGCTGTGTATTATCTAACAAATATCGGGATGATTGAGGTAGCAAAATACGAACAATCATTGGTTGATTATGCTTTGCCAAAGTTTAAAAGTATTGATGGTCTGACTGTCTATGGTCCGCAAGAGAGTGAACAGCACACTGGTGTAATCGCATTTAATATAGCGGGTATTCATGCGCATGATTTAGCGACTGCCTTGGATCAAGAAGGTATTGCGGTACGAGCAGGACACCATTGTGCACAGCCACTGATGCATTATTTAGATGTTGCTGCGACCGTTCGTGTTAGCTTTTACATCTATAATACACGTCAAGAAATTGATCGCTTTGTTGCCACCTTAGAAAAAATTAAGGAGTACTTTAACCGTGAGTTTGCATAATTTAGATTATTTGTACCGTCAAACGATTATGGCGTACGCGCAACATCCGCATCATTATCAGCCTATGTTGGGAACCGAAAATTATCATATTCGAAAGTATAATCCCACCTGTGGTGATGTCATTGATTTGGCTTTTAATATAGATCATGATATTGTGACTGATATTCATTTTTATGGAGATGGTTGTGCCATATCAAAGTCTTCTGCTTCGATGATGACGGATTTAGTTATCGGGAAAAATACCAGCCAGATTGCTCAGCTAGTAGATCAATTTTCAGAAATGGTTCGTGGCGAAGCGGGAAATTATAACGCTCTTGGGGAAGCGCAAATTCTTTTAGGTGTGACTAAATTTCCAACGCGAATCAAGTGTGCAACTTTAGCATGGCATGCTTTGGCAGAATTATTAGCAATAGAAAAATAAGAGGGGTGCAAGCATGGAAATAGACAGACAAGCAGCTATTGATCAAACAAAGGCAGCTATTTCAAATGATAAGGTGACTGAATTAGGCTTTCAAGACGATTATCAAGCAGTTTTTTCGACGGGTAAAGAACTAAATGAAAACATTATCCGTCAAATTTCAGCTAAAAAAAATGAACCGGAGTGGATGCTGGATTACCGATTGCAGGCATATCAAACATATCTCAAAATGCCAATGCAGCAATGGGGACCGGACCTAAGCGAAATCAATTTTGATGATATTTATTACTATAACAAGCCAACCAATGACAAATATCGTGACTGGGATGACGTGCCAGCGGAATTGAAAGCCACCTTTGAACGCTTGGGTGTTCCAGAAGCTGAACGGAAGTGGCTAGCCGGCTCTTCTGCACAATATGAGTCCGAAGTTGTTTACCATCGCATGAAAGAAGAATTTGCTAAGACAGGGATTGTTTTTACCGACACAGATACTGCGGTCCAAGAATATCCCGAGCTTATTCAAGAATACTTTGGGTCACTTGTTAAACCAACCAACAATAAATTAGCGGCCTTAAATTCAGCAGTTTGGTCTGGTGGTACATTCATTTATGTACCGAAAGGTGTCCACGTGACGACACCGATTCAGTCTTATTTCCGAATTAATACTGAAAATGAGGGTCAGTTTGAACGGACATTGATTATTGTTGACGAAGGGGCACATGTTGATTATGTTGAAGGGTGTTCAGCGCCAATGTATTCAGGGGATGCGTTGCATGCTGCTGTGGTAGAAGTGATTGTTAAAAAAGACGGCTATTGCCGCTACACGACGATTCAAAACTGGTCAAATAATGTGTATTCATTGGAAACAAAACGTGCAGCAGCGCATGAAAACGCAACGATGGAATGGGTTGATGGTAATTTTGGTTCAAAAACGACGATGAAATATCCATCAGTGTATTTGGAGGGCGAGGGTGCAAAAGGTACCATGTTATCAATTGCCGTTGCTGGTGAGGGCGTAAATTTAGATTCTGGCGCGCAAATGATTCATAATGCCAAAAATACCTCGTCGTCTATCATTTCAAAGTCAATTGCACATGATGGTGGTGCCACAGATTATCGCGGTACAGTGAAATTTGGTCGCGAGTCTGATGGGTCATTTGCTCACGTCGAGTGTGACACAATTTTATTTGATGATAAATCTTCAGCCGATACGATTCCATACAACACAATTTTGAATGGCAATGTGTCGATGGAACATGAGGCAAAAGTTTCACGTGTTTCCGAAGAGCAATTGTATTATCTGATGACACGTGGTATTTCTGCTGAAAAAGCCACAGAGATGATTATTATGGGCTTTATTGAGCCATTCACAAAAGAGCTGCCAATGGAATATGCTGTTGAGTTAAATCGATTAATGAAATTTGAAATGGTTGGATCGGTAGGATAAGGTATGAATCAAAAAATTGAGGCAAGTATTATGGATGCTTTGACAACAGTCATTGACCCAGAACTACGAGTTGATATCGTTAATTTGGGACTAATTAACGGTGTTGCTATCAGCGCTAGCGGTGACGTCACTGTTAATATGACGTTGACAACAATGGGATGCCCGCTGATTGGTGTATTGGAAGAAATGATTGATGACGCATTAAAAATTTTACCTGAAGTTAAGACCACCAAAGTTGAACTCACTTGGCAACCAGCTTGGGAAATCAATAGAATGTCACGATACGCTAAAATGGCGTTAGGATTATAGTGTGGCAAAATTATATAAATTTGGAATAAAACACACCTGAAAATTGACGACAAATGACATACTCGTTATGATTGTATTATTAAATTAAAAGGAAGTGTTTCACATGAGAAATCAGGCCACAGTACAAATTAACAAAACAAACGCAGCCCTTCTCCTCAACTTGCTTAGACTACCCTAACAAGTTGAGCTTTTGAGCTAGTTGTTAGTTATTTATCTAATGGCTAGTGAATAAAAGGATGTGAGTGCATAATCCCGGACTAGTCATATTGACTAATCCGGGATTTTAATTTAAGGAGAAAATTATGGTAAGCAAAGTAACTTTTTATGACACAACAATGCGTGATGGTGAACAAACAATTGGGGTTAACTTTTCAATTGACGAAAAGATTGAAATAGCAAAAGAACTGGATAATTATGGCGTTGCGGCCATTGAAGCAGGATTTCCTGCGGCTTCTCAGAAAGACTTTGAGGAAGTGAAAAGAATTGCAGAAGTTGTGACTAACGCAAAAGTTGTCGGTTTGGCACGAATGGTCAGAAATGACATTAATGCCGTTATTGAGGCAACTAAGAATGCAAAACATCCAATGATTCACGCGTTCATTGCCACTTCACCCATTCATCGTGAGTTCAAATTGCACATGACTAAAGAAGAAATATTGGACAAAATCAAAGCAGACGTTACTTTTACTAAGCAATATATGCAAGATATTGTGTTTTCACCTGAAGACGCGACGAGAACTGAACCTGATTTTTTGGTAGCCAGCGTGCAAACAGCCATTGACGCCGGAGCAACAATGATTAACATACCAGACACAGTTGGTTATGATACGCCAGAAGAATACGGTGAAGTTTTTGAAAACTTGCGTCAAAATATTATTGGTTTTGACACAGTTGGTTGGTCAACTCATACGCATAATGATTTGGGAATGGCAACAGCTAATGCTTTGGCAGGCATTGCGCATGGGGCGACGGAAATTCAGGGCACAATTAATGGTATTGGTGAACGCGCTGGAAATGTTGACATGATTGAAGCCGCCGCAGCGATTCAAGTGCGTCATGAAAAGTTCAATGTTGAAACAGATATTGTCTTAGCTCAGTCCAAAGTCATTTCTGACGTTGTCGCACGCGCAACCTGCATGCCAGTTGCGGGTAATAAACCAATTATGGGACGCAATGCCTTTGCCCATGAGTCAGGTATTCATCAAGATGGGTACTTAAAAAATCCAGAAACGTATGAAATTTTGAAGCCAGAAATGGTTGGTGCTACGGCATCCTTACCTCTGGGTAAATTGTCGGGGTCGCATGCGGTAATGTCAAAACTAAATAGTTTAGGTTATGATGTGACGCGTGATGATATGAAAGTAATTTTCCCTATTTTTAAATCAGTTGCTGAAGAGTCTGACTTGATTACAGACGAGCAATTAAAGGTTATTATGCAAGTCGTTGAAGAAAAAGAAATGGTGAGTTATCAATAATATGACATCCATTAAAAAAATAGTAGTTTTAAAAGGCGATTATATTGGTCCAGAAATTATGACAGCAGGGTTGGCAGTATTAGATGCTGCGACAAAAGATACAACATTTGCTTATGAATTGATAGATGCACCTTTTGGTGGTGATGGTATTGATCGAGCTGGTGACCCTTTACCACAGGCAACGATTGATGTTTCAAAACAAGCTGATGCGGTGCTACTTAGTGCAATTGGTGGACCGAAATGGGATAATGCGCCACGACGTCCAGAACAAGGACTATTAGAAATTAGATCAAAACTTAATTTATTTGCTAATATACGGCCAACAAAAGTGACTCAAGCGCAAATTGACCGCTCACCATTGAAGCCAGAGTATGTTGAAAATACGGACTTTGTTATCGTTCGTGAACTGACCTCTGGTGCTTACTTTGGAAAGCCACGCAAGCTGGAAGCGCATCAAGCCATTGATACGATGTATTACAGCGAAGCAGAAGTCACTCGCATTATGCATCAAGGTTTTAAAATGGCTCAAAAGCGAAACAAGCATATCACGATTGTTGATAAGTCAAATGTATTGGCTACATCAAAGTTTTGGCGAAAAATTGCGAATGAAGTTGGCAAAAGTTATCCGGATGTGACAATCGACTATTACTATGTTGACGCGATGACAATGGCTATTATGTCAAAACCAACAATATTTGATGTTGTGATTATACCTAATTTGTTTGGGGACATTTTAAGTGATGAAGCAGCACAAATTACAGGCTCAATTGGACAAATACCTTCTATGTCAGTTGGTGAAAGTGGTCCTAATTTGTATGAACCAATTCACGGTTCAGCACCTGATATTGCTGGTCAAGGTATAGCTAATCCCATTTCTATGGTGAATACGGTAGCGATGATGTTATCAGAAAGCTTTGATGAAAAAAAGATTGCCAATAAAATTACTGCAGCAGTAGACTACATTATTGAAAACCACTATGTGACACCAGATATGGGTGGCACGATGACGACCGATGAAGTCACACAAAAAATGGTTGATTACATAAAAAATTATGAATCGGCGGATATAAAATGAGCAAAACACTATTTGACAAAATTTGGGAAAAACACGTCATTGCTGGAGAAGTTGGTGAGGCTCAACTGATTTATGTGGATTTGCATTTGGTACATGAGGTGACCTCGCCTCAACCTTTTGATGGGTTGAGAAGCACGAACCGCCGTGTTAGACGACCAGATTTAACTTTTGCAACAATGGATCATAACGTACCAACGAAAGATATATTTAATGTGCAAGATCAAATGTCCCGATTACAGATGGATACATTGGTCAAAAACACGAAGGAATTTAACATACCATTAGCATCGATTGGTGATGACAAACAAGGCATTGTGCATGTTGTGGGACCCGAACGCGGTCTAACACAGCCTGCAAAAGTAATCGTATGTGGTGATTCTCATACAGCAACTCATGGTGCATTTGGCGCAATTGCCTTTGGAATTGGTACTTCCGAAGTTGAGCACGTGCTAGCGACCCAAACAATTTGGCAGGTGAAACCAAAAACCATGGGGATTAAGGTTACTGGGAAGCTGCCTAAAAATACGTATGCCAAAGATATTATCATGGGCATCATTGCTAAATATGGGGTGTCATTTGGTGTCGGCTATGCGATTGAATTTTATGGAGAAACTGTTCAAAATCTTTCAATGGAAGCACGTATGACGATGTGTAATATGTCAATTGAAGCTGGTTCAAGAACTGGTATGGTACAACCAGATCAAACGACGTTTGACTATATTGAAGGCCGTGAACAAGCACCAAAAGATTTTGAATCTGCTAAAAACTATTGGTCACAATTCTATACAGATGATGAAAGTGATTTTGATAAGATACTGACCTTTGATGTATCAAATTTGAAACCGATGGTGACATGGGGAACAAATCCAGGAATGGCAACACCTGTTGATCAGTATTTGCCAGAAATTAAAGATGAAAATGATGCTAATGCCTATGAATATATTGGTTTACACCCCAATATGAAGCCAGTTGATATTAATTTGGATTACATTTTCATTGGTTCATGCACGAACAGCCGTTACGAAGATCTTGAAATTGCTGCAAATATGATGAAAGGTCATCATTTAGCGCCCAACGTCACTGCGTGGATCGTGCCAGGTAGTCGGGTCATTCGAAATTGTGCAATCAAATCGGGAATTGCTCAAATTTTTGAAGATGCTGGTTGTGAATGGCGTGAGCCAGGATGTTCAGCATGTTTGGCAATGAATCCTGACAAAATTCCAGCAGGCAAGCATGTTGCGTCAACATCAAATAGAAACTTTATTGGACGCCAAGGTGCAGGATCAAGAACGCATTTGGCTTCTCCAGCTATGGTTGCTGCGGCAGGAATCGCTGGTCACTTTGTTGATATTACGACAGATGAATTTGTATAGGGGGATAACATGGAAGCTTTTGTAAGCGAGACAGGCAGAGCAGTTGTAATTCCAAATGACAACATTAATACTGATATTATCTTGCCTAAACAATTTTTGAAAAATATTTTAAAAACCGGGTTTGGGAAAGATTTATTTTATGACTGGCGTTACAATACCGACGGCTCGTTAAATGAGGCGTTTGAGCTAAACAAACCAGAACATAAGGATGCTTCAATTTTAATTACAGGCAATGATTTTGGATCAGGATCATCACGAGAACATGCGGTATGGGCGCTAACGGATTATGGATTTAGAGCAGTAATTGGCGGCGGATTTTCAGACATTTTTTACATGAATTCAACCAAGAATGGCTTGCTACCAATTGTGCTGCCTGAAGAAAATCGGAAAATATTGCGAGGCATTCAAGCAGATGAAACTATTCAAATTGATTTACCCGAACAAACTGTGACTTATAAAAATAATATTTTCCACTTTGACATCAACTCACAATGGAAAGAAAAGTTTATCAATGGTGAAGACGATATTGATAACACGATGAAATATGAAAAATTGATCGCTGAATTCGAAAAGCAGCGACCAAATTTCGGATAAATGCGTAAAGCATTTATAATCAAAAACAAAAAGCAATATATTAAAAGGATGGTATTTTATCATGACAGAAGCAACAACAGCAAAGATTCATTGGAATGGTGGCGTTCAAGCTGAAGCCATTAATATCTTGAAAGAAGATGGCGGAATGATTGTTAGCCCAACAAAGGTGGGTTATATTATCATGACTTCAGACGATAAAGGATTAGAAAGAAAGTTTGCTGCTAAAAATCGTAAGCGTAACAAGCCAGGTGTCGTATTATGTGGTTCAGTAGAACAAGTTAAAGAATTAGCGCAGATGACACCTGAAATCGAACAAATGTATCAACAACATTGGGATGAGGACATTTTGTTGGGGTGCATCTTACCATGGCAAGAAGAAGCTAAGAGCAAGATACCAAATGACGGTACAAAAGATTTGATGATGGATCAACGTGAAACGAGTTGTTTTGTTATCAAGTTTGGCACACCAAGTGAAAATATTGCCAAAGAAATGTGGGAAAAGTATGGCAAGTTCTCATTTGCAAGTTCAGCTAATCCTTCTGGTAAGGGGAACCGAGGATTAGTAGCTGGTATTGGTGATCAAATTGAAAATGCTGCTGACCTAATTATTGAGGCCGATGATTATGTGGCATCAATTCAACCTGATAAGACGCTGGACACACGTTACGAACAAGGTGTGATGGTATCAATGGTTGACGAAGCAGGTAAGCTTATCCCAGAACAAAATGGCGCTGTTGGTGTTCAACCAGCACCAATCGTTATTCGTAAAGGACTAGATGTCGATAAAATTATGAAAATTATGAGTGATATTTTCTCGTCATGGGATTATCGTCACGGATTTTATTATTAAAAAATTGCATAAAACAGTTAAAAGCCAAATTACCACTATGATTTCTTTCTCATTGATAGCAGGTTATTAAAAGATAATTAGGCAACAAAAAATATCTCAATGACGACATTTGTTGAGATATTTTTTTGTTGACAGAACAATTAAAAATACATATAATATTTTTGAACATATATTATATGTCGTATAGTATTGGAGAAAATAAGTATGGCAATTCAAATGAGTTCAGAATTATTAGATGGTTGCGTGTTAGCAATATTAGATAAAGAAGATTATTACGGTTATGCGTTAACACAGAGAGTACAAGGCACCATTTCCGTTTCAGAATCAACGCTATATCCGGTGTTACGACGATTAAAAAATAATCAATACGTGACTACTTATGATCAACCTTATCAAGGTAGAAATCGACGTTACTACCAAATTACAGCGCAGGGTCGTGACAAACTGGTTAGTATTCGACAAGATTGGTTAATATTTCAAGCCAATGTCAACACATTATTGAAGGAGAAATAAGCAGATGGAGAATTATTTGACTGAATTAGACCAATTACTAAACCAGTTGCACCATTCAGATAAAGAGGAAGCGTTGAATTTCTATCGTGAGTATTTGATGGATGCAGATTTAATCACATATGAAGCATGTGTAGGTGAATTAGGTACACCAAAACAACTCTCACGAAAAATTTTAGCTGATTATTCAATTAAGGCTGATGAAAAATCAGCAGATGATACAAATAATAAAAATTCACGGTCAAATATTAAACTAATTTGGTGGATTGCCTTGGCACTGTTGGCGTCACCGTTAGCGTTACCTGTGTTTATTATTTTGGTTACGCTAGTTGCGGTTTGTTTTGCCCTTGTCGCGGCTTTGATTGCGATTATAATTGCGCTTGGTTTGACAGGTATGTTGGCAGCTATTAGTGGCGTTGGTGTATTGCTGCAGTCAACTTGGACGGGCCTTTATTATATTGGCTGTGGGTTGACGATATTAGGAATTATGGTGGCTGGCATACCAGCTGGTGTTGCTCTTTTGAGGTGGCTAATTAATAAAACGGCGAAGTTTAGCAAGTTAATTTATCGTCGTTTCATTGATAAAAATCACGTACATCAGGAGGATAGGTAACATGAAACGAGGCGTTAAGATTGGATTAACTTTGGTTGTTATTGGTGTTGTAATGGCACTAATTGGCATTTGCTTTGGTGGGGCTTCTAGTGCTATTACTTGGGATAATGGTTTCAAAGTTATTGATCAAAAAACAAAGAAAAGCAAAATATCGCAAAAATCATATACTTTTGACAATGTAAAAAGCATTAATATTTCAACAGCTTTACCCGTACGCGTTGTCACGGGTGATGTTAAGCAAGCCACTGTTAAGGTATTCACTTATCACAAGTTACCTGAAATGAACTATCAACAAAGTCATTTAACAATTACTGATAAACAGACTAGCAGTGTATCTCGAGGCGAGGTTAATATTGAATTTAATATTACTGGATTCACTTGGCAGCGCCATAGCCAGAGATACCAAGAAGAAATTGTGATTACAGTACCGCAATCACAAAATTTGTCTAATCTTCAAATTAATGGTCAGAATAGCAGCGATGTTAGTCTGTCAGGTATTCAAGCAGATAAAATAACGTTACAACATGTTGCAGATACAAAGTTAAAAGACATGACAGTCAATCATGACTTAAAACTCGATGATACTGAGGACACTGATTTAAACAACATCGCTGCGTCCACAGCTACGATTAAAAGTAATGATGGGGATGTAACTATAAAAAATACGCACATTAGCGATAGAACGACGATTCAACTTCAAGATAGTGATCTAAACATGCATCAAAACCACATGAATGTTGGTGAAATAAATGTGTCAGATGGTGATATTAATTTGTTAAGTAATGAGCTTTCAGGTGAACTAAACATCACTGCACAAGATGGTGATGTTGCAATCGCTATTGGTAGAAGTAGTGTGGTTGCTAAAACGCAGGATGGCGACATCTCGGCTTTTAATCAGCATGAGGATGATCAGTCAACTTATGCTTATAAAGGGACAACTGGCAAATATATCATATCAACAGATGATGGGGATATAAGAATCAAGCAATGATAAACAATATTGATTTATTAAACGTTTGACAAAATGAAATTTTAATAATATACTTTTAATTATATTGTTAAATAAATAACAAAAAAAGAGGTAAAATTATGCATAAAACAATGAAGCAAGTCAATCATTCTCTCCTCTACCTACTTCTCAATTGAGGTTTAGTAGGTTCTTTGAGTGACTATCTACTAAACAAAAATCGTTTGGTAGATAGTTGGGACAACATTAAAAACACCCCAACTTTAATATAGTTGGGGTGTTTTTGTGTTGATGCACTCAAAGCAACAAATGTAGTCAGCGATTATCGATCATATTCTCGTCAAAGTAACATGTTAAAAGGACATATTTTGTCTACTAAGGACACCATTTGTTCGCTATGTTTACCAGAGATATACCCTATGATAATCTTATTTTTACAGTGCAAGGAGAAGAAAAAATATGATGTTACGCACACAAAAACAAACAACGTTACAGACAGATGCAATGCGCTATGGCGCAATAATTGTCCTTTTTTTAATTGCAGGAATAATGTTATTAATGACCAGTGCGTCGCAATATCCTGAAATGATAGCAATGGCTTATTTATCATTTACCATGGGACTAAGGCATGCATTTGATGTCGATCACATTGCTGCCATTGATAACATGACACGTAAAATGCTAAATGATGGCAAAAATACACGCGGTGTCGGTTTCAGTTTTTCATTTGGTCATTCAATGGTCGTGGTATTGATGGCATTGGCAACAGTTCTATTTGTCGAGTGGGCAAAACATGCCATGCCGGTTTTTGAACATATTGGTGGTGCCTTAGGGACTTCAATTGCAGCTGCTATGTTGATGATGTTAGCTATTGTCAATAGTTTCATTTTGCATGATATTTGGGTGAAATTCGCGTCAATGCGCAATCACAATGGTAAAGAGGATAAGGATGATGAGCAAGTTAATACCTCCAAAATATATCGTTTATTTTTGAAATTATTGGGCATGATAAAACATAATTGGCAAGTTGCAATCGTTGGTTTTTTGTTTGGTTTAGGATTTGACACTGCGACGCAAATTGCGGTTTTAGCAACGTCTGCTACCGCTGCTAATGAGGGTATACCATGGTATTCAACAATGGCTTTTCCGTTGCTGTTTACAGCGGGAATGTGTTTGATGGATACAGTTGACGGTTTCTTTATGAGTACAACTTATCATTGGGTATTTTCGTCACCATATCGAAAAGTCTATTATAATTTGACGATTACAGGCATTTCTATTTTAGCTGCAGGATTCATTGGGTTTGTGGACTTTATTCAGTCATTTGCCGTCATGTTTGGCTGGCAAAATGGTTTAACGAAATGGGCAAATGGGTTAGATTTTAACCAAATGGGTATTATTTTGGTTTGCTTGTTTGTTGTGGCTTGGATTGTTGCCATTACTATCTGGCATGTGTTTCATTTAGCTGAAAGGGATGAGGAGCAAGTCATATAGTTTTTTTATCTGACATGTTCATTAAGCTTTGAAAATGAGTGACATTATGCCATTTACAGCTACTGAAATTTGCCGGTCTAAGCCACTTGTGTCAGCTTTGTAAAAGTAATAAAACTTAGTTGAAAAAAGGGGTTGCTTTTTTTTAGAAAAGTCTGTAATATATATAAATGTGCTAAGGCATAAGAAATGCTCCTGTAACTCAGTTGGTTAGAGTAGGGGATTTTTAATCCCAAGGTCCTCGGTTCGAATCCGAGCGGGAGCACTGAGTTAATCAGGCGACCTTGGGTGATCCATAAAAAACAGAATTCTTAGGAATTCTGTTTTTTATTTGCTTAAAATAGTAAATTAGTGTATTATTGATGAAAACGTTGAAGAGGACAAGTAACTATTGTTGTTGTTGAAGAGATGCCATACTTGGTGAGAGTGGCAAAGCAATGATGGTGAATAACTACCTCCGAAGTGACATACGAGTAGCGCACGTGAAAGTATGACCGGTGTCATTGGTCGTTATTCCAATGAGAGTGAAATGAATTGGCTGGTTGTAATAACGGCTGATATGACTAAGGTGGTACCGCGCGGAAAGCGCCCTTGAATTTTTATTTAAGGGCGCTTTTATTTGTTTAAAAAAGAGGATGGACGAGTTATGGCAGGAAAAGAATTGAATCGAGATTTATCATCACGTCAAATGCAGATGATTGCATTAGGCGGCACAATTGGTGTTGGCCTTTTCATGGGATCTTCAGCAACTATTAAATGGACCGGTGTCTCTGTACTGTTAGCATACGCATTGGCTGGTTTAGTGCTGTATTTGGTGATGCGTGCTTTGGGAGAAATGTTATATGTTGATCCATCTGTTGGATCTTTTGCGAATTACGCTACAAAATATATTCATCCCGTAGCTGGATATCTCACGGTATGGGCAAATGTATTTCAATGGCTGACAGTTGGTGTTAGTGAAACCATTGCCGTGGGAATTTACTTAGACTTTTGGTTCCCGCACATTCCCGATTGGGTGACGGGTGTTGTCGTATTAGCGATGTTGACGGCAGCTAACTTAGTGACAGTGAAAGCCTATGGTGAAATGGAAACGTGGTTTTCGTTAATCAAGGTTGTCACTATCATCTTCATGATTATTCTAGGATTGCTCGTGATTTTACTAGGATTTGGTAATCATTGGCAACCGTTAGGCTTTTCAAATTTGTGGGCACACGGACCATTTTTTGCTGGTGGGATAAAAGGATTTTTCTTTGCGTTATCAATTGTCATTACGTCATATCAAGCAATTGAGATTATTGGTATTACAGCAGGTGAAGCTGCCAATCCTCAGGTTGCCATTGTTAAGTCTATCAAATCAATTGTTGCGCGTATTTTAATATTTTATATTGGTGCTATTTTTGTTATCATTACTATCTATCCTTGGGATAAATTAGATCAAGTGGGATCGCCATTTGTGGAGACTTTCTCACGAGTAGGTATTACAGCTGCTGCGGGGATCATTAATTTTGTCATGATGACCGCTGCAATGTCGGCTTTGAATTCGGGTATTTTTTCATCAAGTCGTATGCTGTACACATTGGCTTTGGGAAAAGAATTGTCACCTAAGTTTTTGAAATTATCTAAGCATCGTGTGCCAACGCTGCCTGTGTTAGCAATTTCTGGTGGTATTTTGTTAGGCATCATTTTAAATGCAGTTTTGCCAATGTTTTGGCATGGTAGTTCTAGCATTTTCGTATTGGTTTATTCAGCTAGTACGTTGCCCGGTATGGTGCCTTGGTTTGTCATTTTGGTTAGCCAAATCAAATTCCGCAAAGCTCATGCGTCATTAATGGCAGATCATCCCTTTAAAATGCCTTTTGCGCCATACACCAACTATTTTGCGATTTTGATGTTATTGGTAACGTTGGTATTTATGATGATTAACCCCGACACACGAGCACCATTGCTTGTTGGGTTGGCTTTTCTAATCATCATGACAATTGTTTTCTTTGCAACACGTGCTTGGCACGCTAAGAAAATTAATGAGTAATTCAATTTGACAAATGAGGACTAACTCTGTATTATAAATTAGGGCTCCCATTTGTTGGGACAAACGTTAAAAGCTCTCAAGACTTTCTTGGGAGCTTTTCTATTTTATTTTACCCCTAATTGTTACGTCATTTCTGTGGTTGTAAACGCAGATGGAATCATGAGGAGGCATCATGGCAGATAAACAAGTGAAGTATATTTTCGTTACCGGCGGCGTTGTGTCATCGCTTGGTAAAGGAATTGTGGCAGCATCTTTAGGTCGTTTGCTGAAAAATCGCGGGCTCAAGTTAGCGATTCAAAAACTAGATCCATATATCAACATTGATCCCGGAACGATGTCACCTTATCAACATGGTGAAACTTTTGTGACAGGGGATGGTCTGGAAACAGATCTTGATATGGGTCATTATGAGCGTTTCATGGATATCAATACTAACATGTATTCTAACGTGACAACGGGTCGTATTTATTCTGAAGTTTTGGCTAAGGAACGTCGTGGTGACTATGACGGTGGAACAGTTCAAGTTATTCCACATATCACAGATGCTATCAAAGACAAAATGAAGAAAGCTGCTGAATCGACTGATGCGGATGTCGTTATTGTCGAAGTCGGTGGTACGGTTGGTGATATTGAAAGCTTGCCATTCATTGAAGCGTTACGTCAAATGAAGTCTGATCTTGGCAACGAAAACGTCTTTTATATTCATACCAGTTTGATTGTTTACTTGACTGCAGCTGGTGAAGCCAAAACAAAACCAACGCAGCATTCGGTTGCACAATTGCGTTCATTGGGCATCCAGCCTGACATGATTGTCTTACGTACATCAGAACCCTTAGAAGAAGGACTCAAACGTAAGATATCAACCTTCACTGATGTTAAAGCTGACGCTGTTATTGAATCACGAGATGTTGAAACTCTTTACGAAATTCCATTGAATTTGCAAGCACAAGGCATGGATGATGTGGTTTTGAATAAGTTGCAAATTGACGCACCACAAGCTGATATGACAGCTTGGTCAACAATGGTTGAATCAATTAAGCATCCTAAGAAAGCAGTTAACATTACCTTAGTTGGTAAATACACGGACTTGCCAGATGCTTACATTTCAGTCAATGAAGCTTTGAAACATGCTGGTTACTCGCAAGAAGCAGAAGTTAACATCAATCACATTAAGTCAGAAACGGTCACTGCTGATAATGTTAACGATTTATTGCAAGACGCAGATGGTGTGATTGTACCAGGTGGATTTGGCGCACGTGGTACAGAAGGCAAAATTGAAGCGATTCGTTATGCCCGTGAAAATAATACACCATTCTTAGGTGTGTGCTTGGGCATGCAGTTAGCATCAGTTGAATTTGCGAGAAATGTTTTGGGTTACAAAGATGCCAACTCAACTGAACTAAATCCAGAGACATCAGCACCAATTATTGATTTGATGAAAGATCAAGAAAATGTTGAAAATCGTGGTGGTACACTACGATTAGGTTTGTATCCAGCTATGTTGTTGCACGACACATTGACAGCAAAAGCTTATGGTAATAAGCCAGAAGTGGAAGAACGTCATCGTCACCGTTATGAATTTAACACCAAATTCCGTGATGAATTTGAAAAAGCTGGTATGGTCTTTGCGGCAACTTCACCGGATGATCGTTTGATGGAAGTAATCGAATATCCTAAAAATGACTTCTTCGTTGCAGCGCAATACCATCCTGAATTCTTATCACGTCCTGATCGTCCAGAAGGTCTTTACCATGATTTTTTGGCAGCTTCCTTGGCGCATCAAAAATAATTATTCTCAAAATCCTATCATCTATAATGGTAGGATTTTTAATCGCTTGTCATGACCGTTTTTATAGCAGTACGTGACATGACTGGTATAATGAAACTATGTTAGCAAATCCATCACAACATATTGAACAAAAATTAACCTTGCTACCGGCTGAACCGGGCTCTTATCAAATGAAAGATGCTAACGGTAAAATTATTTATGTCGGCAAGGCAAAAAATCTCAAAAACCGAGTAAGATCATACTTTAAACAAGATCACGATGGCAAGACAGCTGAATTGGTTGCCAATATTGTTGATTTTGATTTTATTGTGACTAATTCTGATAAGGAAGCCTTTTTAATTGAAAATGAATTGATTAAAAAGTACAAACCTTACTATAATATTCGGCTCAAATACGGTACGGGATATCCTTACATCAAAATCACCAAAGAACGTGATCCTAAAATGGCGTTAGTCAACGAAGTTAAAAAAGACGGTGGTTTTTATTTTGGGCCATATCCAAACGTTTATGCAGCGCAGGAAACATTACGATTTTTAGAGAAAAACTATCCTTTACGTCGCTGTAATGGGTTTCAAGGGCGGCCTTGTTTGTATTACAATATGGGGCAGTGTTTGGGACCATGTTGGCATGAAGTGCCTAAAACTGAATATGATCAACAAATCACACGTATCAAGCATTTTCTAGATGGCGACACTAAGGCAGTGAGAAAAATAATCACCGAAAAGATGCAAAAAGCAGCGTCATCGCTGGAATTTGAACATGCAGCGGATTTGCGTGATCAGTTGAAATATATTGATGAAACAGTTGAAAGCCAACGGGTATTATCACGCGATACCACACCACGAGATTTATTCAATTATTATTTGGATAAGGGCTGGATGACGGTTGAAGTCTTTTTCTTGCGCCAAGCCCGCCTAATTCGCCAATTTAAACGAACCTTTGCTATTGTTGGCGAGGCTGATGAAGAGGTTACGAGCTTCATACAGCAGTTTTATGCACAAAAAAATATTCAGAAGCCACGAGAAGTATTGGTGCCAAAGGGCATCGATACCAAGGCGCTTTCCGAAATATTGAACGTACCAGTTCGAATACCAGTGCGTGGTGAAAAACGGGATTTACTTGATTTGGCCGCCAAAAATGCGCAAATCGTCTTAGAAGAAAAATTCCGTTTGATGCAATTAAATGAACGAAAAACAACTGGTGCTATGAAAGAAATCACCGACGCGTTGCATATCCCGATGGGACATCGGATTGAAGCATTTGACCATTCTCATACGCAAGGGGTCGAGATTGTCAGTGCGATGGTTGTTTTCGATGATGGCGTCCCAAACAAGGATCTCTACCGCAAGTACAAAATTCAGTCTACTCATCACGCTGATGAATGGGCTGAAACGCAGGAAGTAATCCGTCGACGTTACAGTCGTGTGCTCAAAGAGGGTGGTGATTTACCTGATTTGATTTTAATGGATGGTGGTGAGATTCAGCTACATGCAGCTAAAGAGGTATTGATCGACGAACTTGGCCTTACAAATGTCCCAATTGCTGCAATGGTCAAAAATGATAAACACAAGACGGCTGATTTAATTGATGGTCACACAGAACAAATTGTGACATTAGACAAACAATCTGAGGGATTTTTCTTAATTCAACGTGTACAAGAAGAAGTTCACCGTTTTGCCATTAGTTTTCATCGCCAATTACGGAGTAAGCATTCGTTAGCTTCTCGACTCGACACAATTCAAGGCGTAGGGCCCAAGACACGCCAAAAATTATTGCGTGAATTTGGGTCATTACCAAAAATCACGGCGGCAAGCATTGATGAATTGGCAGCGATTGGCATTAACGAAAAACTAGCGCGGGTTATTCACCTGTCCCTGAATGCAGGGGAGCGTAGCTAATTTTACGCTTTTATGGTAAACTAGAGTGTTTAACATACGCAAGCACACAGGGTGTGCAGACAAGGAGAAAAGTGGCGACTGACTTGAGGTCAACGCCATGACAATTTTATGGCATTCGTAGATCAAGCACAAATTGAAGTAAAAGCCGGAAAAGGTGGCGACGGTATCGTGTCATTCCGTCACGAAAAGTTCGTAGCAATGGGAGGACCTTTCGGTGGTGACGGCGGTCACGGTGGGTCAATCATTTTTAAAGTAGACGAAGGTCTGCGGACATTAATGGACTTCCGATACAACCGTCATTTTAAGGCACAGCCTGGCGGTAATGGTGGTACAAAAGGTATGACTGGGGCATCTGCTGATGACCGTTATATTAAAGTGCCACAAGGCACAACAGTTAGCGACGCTGACACGGGTGAAGTATTAGCTGATTTGCTAGAAAATGGGCAAGAACTCGTTGTAGCTAAAGGTGGTCGTGGCGGTCGTGGAAACATTCATTTTGCTACGCCTGCTAATCCTGCACCAGAGTTGTCCGAAAATGGTGAACCAGGTGAAATTCGCAATCTCAAATTAGAGTTGAAAGTCTTAGCTGATGTAGGCCTAGTTGGTTTCCCTTCTGCAGGAAAATCAACGCTATTGTCTGTTGTATCAAATGCGAAACCCAAAGTAGCTGCTTATCACTTTACTACTTTATCACCTAATATTGGTATGGTGCGTTTGGATGATGACCGTGATTTTGTTATGGCGGACTTGCCAGGTTTGATTGAGGGTGCTGCGCAAGGCGTTGGTTTAGGCTTTCAATTTTTACGACATGTTGAGCGAACTAAGGTAATCTTGCATTTAGTTGATATGTCAGGTATTGAAGGAACTGATCCTTATACCCAATATCGCAAAATTTTAGATGAGTTGCAACAATATGATGAGACGATTTTAAATCGCCCACAAATTGTGGTGCCCACTAAGATGGATATGCCTGATTCAAACGAAAATTTGTCAAAATTCACATCAGAAGTTGAAGCTGATTCAGGTTTGCCAACTGTACCAACGATAATGCCGATTTCTTCAATTACACGAGATGGTGTAAAAGACTTAATGCGTTTGACAGCTGATATGTTGGCCACCGCGCCTGCGCCAGAAAGTTATCGTCCAGTAGTGGAAAACGAAGTGACTGAGAAAACGTACACCTTTACACCTGAAACACACAACTTTACTGTTGAATGGGTTGAAGATGAGGAGCGTTGGTTGTTAAGTGGGGCGGAAATTGAGAAGTTGTTCTTAATGACCAATATTCAACGAGATGCAACTATCATGCGCTTTGCTCGTCAATTACGTCATATGGGTGTTGATGATCGATTACGCGAAGCGGGTGCCAAAGATGGTGATGATGTGCGCATTAATAATTCTGAATTTGTTTTTGAATTTAGTGATTAAAAGTGATTAAGCTTGCCTGATGAGGCAAGCTTTTTTTGTTGAGAAATAATTCACAATCTTTAAAAATGTTAAGTTTTTGAATTATGTATCATTGATATTAAAACAAACTTCACAATTAACCAGTACAAAACTCATGTGAAAAGTGCTATGATAACATTATTAAATCAAGAAGAGGCAAACTTTACATGACAGAACAAAAATATGGTTCAGATATTGTCACAGACAGTCTAGTTAATCATGGTGTTGATCTTGTTTTTGGTATTCCAGGTGCAAAAATTGATCGTTTATTTGAAACACTTGAGCATCCCAAAGCTGGTCAAAAAGTACCTAAGTTAATCGTGACGCGTCACGAACAAAATGCCGCCTTTATGGCACAAGCATTTTCACGTATCACAGGAAAAACAGGCGTTGTGATTGCGACTTCTGGACCAGGTGTTGGTAACTTAGCAACCGGTTTGATGACAGCTAATGCTGAAAGTGATTCAGTTGTTGCTATTGGTGGTCAAGTACCACGCCGTGATTTGTATCGTTTGACACACCAGTCAACGAATTCAGTATCACTCTTTAACGCTATCACCCATTATAGTTCAGAAATTCAAGATCCTAATAATATTTCAGAAATCATTGCTAATGCTTTTGCGGCGGCTAATGGTGCCAAAAAGGGTGCAGCTTTTGTGTCATTACCACAAGATGTTGATGATGCACCGGTATCAATTTCTGCATTGCCACAAGTTCCTGAGGCGCAACAAGGTGCCGCAGCGATTGCTGACCTCGATTGGTTGGCAGAACAAATCAAACAGGCTAAGCTACCTGTTTTGTTGGTTGGTGCGCGCGGATCTGATGATGCTACGGTGACGGCTTTGCATCATTTACTTGAACAAACGACGTTACCAGTTGTTGAAACGTTCCAAGGTGCAGGGGTTATCTCTCGAGACCTTGAACCTGAAACTTTCTTTGGTCGTATTGGATTATTCCGTAACCAAACAGGTGACAAGCTTTTGCAACAAGCAGATTTAGTGGTGACATTGGGTTATGATGCCATTGAATACGAGCCACGAAATTGGAATAAGGAAAATAATTTGAATATTGTTGCGCTAGACACGACACATGTTCAAATTGACAACAATTTTGTACCAAAACGTCAATTAATTGGTGATTTAGCACAGAGTTTGGATTTGTTGGCAGAGCGTATCAATGGTTATCAAGTCCCTGCTGAAAGTCAAAATGTCTTGAAAGCATTAAAAGATGATTTGCGTGCTTCTGACGAACCATCTTACACACCTGCTGAAGGTAACTTGAACCATCCACTTAATGTTATTAAGTCAATCCAAGCACATGTTACAGATGATATGACAGTCTCAACAGATATTGGATCACACTATATTTGGATGGCACGTCATTTTAAGTCATACGTGGCACGTCACTTCTTAATTTCTAACGGTATGCAGACGCTTGGCGTTGGTTTGCCATGGTCTTTGACTGCTGCTATGGTTCGGCCAAATGCAAAATCTGTCTCGGTTTCAGGGGATGGTGGTTTCTTCTTCTCAGCTATGGAGTTAGAAACAGCGGTTCGTTTACAATTGAACACTGTTCACATTGTTTGGAATGATAACGCGCATTATGACATGGTTAAGTTCCAAGAAGAAATGAAATACAACGGTGAGTCTGCCGGTGTTACATTTGGCAATATTGACATTGTAAAATATGCTGAAAGCTTTGGTGCTAAAGGTTTGCGTGTCACAACACCTGATCAGTTGGATAAAATCTTAGACGAGGCTTTCGCTACGGAAGGCCCTGTGGTAGTTGATATTCCCGTAGACTATTCGCACAACTATGAACTTGGTTCACAATTGATTGAGTCTGAGGGTTAAACATAGAAAAGCGCGTTTTTGATGTGTCTTCAATTTTCGAGGTACACAGCATTTTCGGGCTTTTTTGTCTGTTTATTTATCCACCCATTATCACAATTTTTCTCATCAAAAAAGCAAGTTACCAACGGTAACTTGCTTTTTAATGATCATGCATGACACGTGTCATCATGATTGCTTCAATAATGACAAAAGTTGCTAAACGTGGCCAGTAGCCCAACGACAATACATCACGTGTCAACGTACTGGTCAAAATAAATGTACTAATGACATAAATGACATAAAAGAAAAACGTTAACTTATAAGGAATATCTGAATTATTTTTCAGGCGGGGTAATTGCAACAGATAGAGCAGCGCAATCACTGTTGACACAATAATCGTAATGGCTGTTGCCATACTTGTCTTGGGACTCGTATGCCAAAAATCAAGATGACCAATGACAGCGATGATCGCAATGAAAAATAAGTCATAGAGTCGCTCTTTTACCGAACGACCACCATCCCATTTGTCTAATAAATTATTGATCATCTTGAAAGCTCTCCCAAAGACATGTTATGCCCAATCACCATTTCTAAAGACAGGTACAGTTTGACCATCTTGTGTGATGCCATCAATTGACATATCAGCTGAACCGACCATAAAGTCAACATGAACATCTGAAATATTCCAGCCACGTTTTGCCAAATCTTCTGGTTGATCTGTTTTACCGCCAGCGATGTTTGAAGCATAGGCAGCGCCAATTGCCAAGTGATCAGAAGCATTTTCATCAAACAACGTGTTGTAGAATAACACACCACCTTGGGCAATAGGTGAAGGATCAGGTACGAGTGAGACTTCACCCAATGATTTTGCGCCTTCATCTGTATCAATTAGCTTCTGCAAAACAGGCAAACCCTTTGAGGCAGAAGCTTTTACAATACGACCATTTTCAAAATCTAATTCGATATCTTCAATCAAGTTACCTTGATATGAAAGTGGTAATGTTGCTGCCACATGACCTTGAATATTACGGTTGTCAGGTGATGTGAAGACCTCCTCGGTTGGCATGTTCGGAATAAATATGTTACCAGCCTTATCGTATGAAAAAGCTGCCTCCCAAATATGACCTGTTGCCAAACCGATGGTAAAGTCTGACTTAGCATTATGATAACGTAATTCTCTAAAGTTCTGACTGTTCAACCAATCGGCTTTGTTTTTCAATGTTTCAATGTGCGCGTCCCAGTTAGTGATAGCGTCCGTTTCATCATCAACGCGAACGTCTTTCAAAATTTCAGCCCACAGACGATTAACTGCTTCTTCACCCTTAAGGTCAGGGAAAACTTTTTCCGCCCACGCTTGTCCAGCAGCGGCAACTACCAACCATGAAATGTCATCTTTCATGGTTGCCTCACGGACACGTACCAAAGCTTTTTGATTGGCTTTTGTTAGCATGTGAAGTCGATCAGCATCAACACCTGCCAAACCATCAGGATCTTGTGACACCAGTGAAATACGTGAAGCGTATTGATCCATCAATTCATTGGCTTTGGCAATCGTATAGTTAGGTACGGTTGTTAAACGATCCTCTGGTGCATGGTCAAGAAAAGCTTTTGCAATTGTTTGGTCGGACCATTCCATCACAACTTCACGAGCACCAGCTTCATAAGCAGCGGCCACGATTTTACGAGCGAAGTAGGCTTCATCAACGGCAGCATACAAAATAATTGTTTGACCAGGCTGCACATTGACGCCTTTTTTGACAATGAGTTCAGCGTACTTGTTGAGTTGCGTTTCTAATGACATGATATTCTCCTGAATAAAAGTTAGTGTATCTGCTCATTTTCCCATGAATAATCATTATTTACAAGCTTTTTTCATAGAAATCGTATGATATAAATGAACAGCTTAATCAGCGCAGTAGCGTTTTTTCTTGTATAATAGTGATTATGGATAATTCGACGAAAAAAGTAGCATCTTATAAAACTAAAAAATCACTGACTTTTACCACATGGTTACTCATTACTGTGGGTATTGTGGGTTCTTTTGTGATCTGGGTATTTGCTAAGTCAGTCATTGTTAATACGGATGTGACACCAACTGGTTTTGCTGTACAAGGTGTGGCGATTAATCAGACGTCTGGGTATGTTGACTTTAAAAATTTAGCTAATAACGGGATTGATTTTGCTTATTTGCGTGCTACTTCAGGCAATTCTTTCGCTGATGATGGCTATAAAAGTAGCTATACGCGTGCTAAATCTGCTAATCTGAAAGTCGGGGCAATCCAAGTATATAGTTCAAACACAACGGCCGCCGTGCAGGCGCAATATTTCATTGATAATGTTGGAAATCAGATTGGTGAGTTACCAATCGCAATTCAGGTACCAGATGACCAAATTTCAACGGCAACTGATGCACAGCGTTTAGCGTCGCTCATTCAGACACTTTATTCGCACTATAATCATGATATTGTAATTTATACGACGCCTGCGGTACAAAAGCAACTTGCTGACACAATTAAAGATACAAAATACTGGTTAATTGAAGACAATACCGATAATAAGGCAGCAGAGAATCAATTTATACAATATGATGAGGATCGTACAATTGGTTCTGGCTTGAAAGCGGTTAAGATGCCAACGTCGGTATTCAATGGCACAAAGAAACAATTCGAGGCATACAAATGATTAAATTAGGTATTATTGGCACTAACTGGATTTCAAAAATGTTTGTTGAGGCAGCAATACAAACAGGTAGCTATACGCTGACAACAGTGTATTCACGTACCGAAGAAAAAGGAAACACTTTTTTGGCTGATCTTGACACTGACACTGATAATGTAACGGTGGTCACCACTTTGAGTGATTTATACACAGACATTGATGTGGTGTATATTGCGTCTCCTAATGCGCTGCACTTTGAACAAGCTAAGGTAGCGATTGCCTCAGATGTGCATGTAATTGTGGAGAAGCCATCATTTAGCAATCCAACGGAATTTGCGATAATTGAAGAGCTATTGACGCGACATGAAAATGTACGTGTTTTTGAAGCCGCACGGCATGTTCATCAATCAAACTTTAAGCTGATGCAACAGGCTGTGATTGAATTGCCACAAGTTCAAGGCGCAACATTTGTTTATCAGAAGTATTCCTCACGTTATGATGCTTATTTGGAGGGCAAAGAACCCAATGTTTTGACACGTGAATTTAGTGGTGGTGCATTATATGATTTGGGCGTTTACCCTATATATGCGGCGATTGCTTTGTTTGGCGCACCAAGGGCGGTACAATATTTGCCAACACTTTTAAACAATGGTGCGGATGGACGAGGGACTGCTAACCTATTCTATGACCAATTTAATGTAACAGTTATCTTTGGAAAAAATGCTAATTCCTATCTATCGAGCGAAATCTATGGTTTGAAAGAGACGATTGCAACAAATAATATTGCAGAACTCAACACCATAACTTATCATGATGGCGAAGGTAATGCAGATAACATCGGGGTGGCAGGGACGAGTAATCCGATGGTCGCTGAAGCATCAGATTTTGCACGAGTCATTACTGATCCCTTAAATGAACACGTCCGTTATCAACAATGGTGGCAGCTTGCTAAGCAGGTGAACCAAACATTATTTGATTTACGACAATCAGCTGGTATTGTATTTCCTGCTGATATAAAGGACTAATATGAGACCAGAACTTTTAGAAAAATTTAATGCTGTTTTTGAGCAACCAACCCCCATTCAAAATGCTGTTTGGCAACGTTTAATCGATGGTGATTCTATTTTTGGATTGGCCCCAACGGGGACGGGGAAAACATTAGCTTTCGTGTTGCCAATGTTATCTCAAGTTGACGCTAATTTAAAGCGAACGCAAGTTTTAATTTTAGCACCTAGTCAAGAATTAGCCATGCAAACAACGCAGGTTGCGCGGGAGTGGGGCACTTTAGTTGGGGTGAGTGTCGCCAGCCTTATTGGCGGCGCCAATGGGCGTCGACAAGCTGAAAAACTCAAAAAAGATAAACCACAAATTGTTGTAGGGACACTTGGACGTGTGCTGACAATGCTCGAAGGTGGGGTATTAAAATTAGACAATATAAAGGCTGTCATATTTGATGAGGCTGATGCGATGTTGACCGAAGAACGGCATGCCAGTTTAGAAGCGTTAGCCGATCAGTTACCAACAAATTTGCAGCTGGGGTTATTTTCAGCTACTTCTGGTGCAGATTTGCAGTACGTGAACACTGTATTTAATCAAAAAGTACACCCAATTTCGGTTGGAACTGACGCACCCGCGAACATCAAACATGAATTTCAATACGTCGACCAACGTGCTAAAGAAAAAATATTAATTCAATTAGCTCGTCACAATCAACAAGCGCTAGTTTTCTTTAATACAATCAGTGCACTCGTGTCAATGCAAGCGACGCTGCGTCATGCACATGTCAGTGTTATGAGCATCGGCAGTAATGACAAACGCCAAGTGCAACGTGCAGACGCATTGAGACTGTTTAAAAAGGGTGAAGTGGCACTCTTACTAGTCACAGACGTTGCTGCACGAGGCCTTGACATTGATAATTTGCCATTAGTGGTCAATGCACAGTTGCCTGAACGCTTAAAAACTTATGTTCATCGAACTGGTCGAACTGGTCGTATGGGTAAAAATGGTAGGGTTTTGAACTTAGGTAATGATCATGATATTCGTAACTTAAAGCGTGAGCTTGGTGATAAGTTTACGTTGGTCAAAGCTGACAATACATTTGAACCATCTACAAATATAGTTGTTAAGAAGCAACAGGCAAACATTGCGCCATCAAAAGTGGATAGTGATAGTACGCAAAAGCCAAGTATAACGCCATCACCATCAAAAAAACACTCACCTGTTAAAGTGGAAACAAAAAATGATTTGCCTGAACGAAAAAAGAAACGGGCCAAACATTCAAAAAATAAGGGTAAGCCTAAATGGGCTAAAAAGCGTGACTAGCAATTCAGTGCTGGTCTTTTTTTGACGTCAAAAGTTTTTGACTGAAGGGTTATGCACCATTGTGTTAAAATGTAATCAGATGATTTGTATTGGTTACTAGCCAAAATGATAGTTAGTACGAATTGAAAATATTGTCATAATAATTGTAAGAGGACAACATGCCAGAACTACCAGAAGTTGAAACAGTCCGACGCGGACTAGAAAAATTGATCATTGGCACGACAGTAACTGCTGTGAATGTGCCTTATCCAAAGGTAATTACCGGCGATTCACAGGCGTTCGTTACGGGTGTCATGCAAGCGACTTTTACGAAAATTGACCGACGCGGCAAATATTTGTTGTTGCGGTTGTCTAATCAACACACAATTGTCTCCCATCTAAGAATGGAGGGGCAATATTCTGTTGAACCGATTGGTACTACACCTTATAAACATACAGAAATTATATTTGAACTTGCAGATGATCGTGCTTTATTTTACAATGACACGCGCCGGTTTGGACGTATGGTACTCGCTACTACTGGGCATGAAAGTCTCGTTTCACCATCACTGGCAAAATTAGGACCAGAACCTACTGAAACTGATTTGACATTGCCATATATGATTAATGCCTTTTCAAAGTCAAAAAAACCCATCAAAACCTTTTTATTAGATCAAAATCAAATAGCTGGTATTGGTAATATTTATGCAGATGAGGTATTGTGGCAGAGCAAAATTCACCCAGAAACGCCAACCAATCAATTGTCCAAGTTACAGTTAGCGATATTGCGCACCAATATTATTGCGGAAATAGCACGGGCAATCAAACATCATGGTACGACTGTTCACAGTTTTAGCAACGTATTTGGTGAAGTTGGTAAATTTCAAAATGAGTTAGAGGCATACGGGCGAGTAGGTGAACCATGTCTACGTTGTGGAACACCAATGGTAAAAATAAAAGTTGGCCAACGAGGTACAACGTTTTGCCCATTCTGTCAGGTGAAATTTGATTGATTTGGTAATTAAGGGGTATGCGCATGCTTTTAGTAGGATTAACAGGTGGGATTGCAACAGGCAAATCAACGGTGAGTGGTATGCTGCGAGATGCAGGTCTACCAATTGTTGATGCAGATGTGGTTGCTCGAGAAGTTGTTGAGCCAGGCACACCAACACTTGAAAAAATTAAATTAGCTTTTGGACCAAGCGTCATTGATAACGGTGTCCTAAATCGCCGTCGATTGGGTGATATCGTTTTTTCAAACAGCCAAGAGCTAGCGCGTTTAAATGACATTATGCAACCAGCTATTAGCCGAGCAATGGCAGATAAAATTAACTTTTGGCGCATGCAACAGGTGCCAATTTTAATTTTGGATGTACCATTGTTGTTTGAAAGACATTATGAAAAAGATGGTAAAATAGATAAAATTATTGTGGTTACAACTGATGAGTCAACTCAGCTGGAACGATTGAAACTACGTAACCAGCTATCTGATTTACAAGCGCGTAATCGCGTTCACTCACAGTTGCCGTTAACAGATAAAGTAGCTCGAGCTGATTTTGTAATCGACAATAATAAAGATCAGCAATCACTGAAACAGCAAGTGACCGCTTTGATAGAAAATTTAAAGGAAATCGCTGCCAATGACAACACCAACTGATGGAAAAATTGAATTTCATGCCAAAGCAGGTGTTTTTGTTCAATCACAAGCACCAGTTACTTTATCTGATTTAGATCGGGCCTTTAATCTGTATACACCGTTTATTGGTGCAACAGGGTATGCTTTGTACCATCTATTAGTAAATGAGGTGCCGTACAATACACAATTAAGTCATCGTGAAGATCATAATTTTGTACTAGATAGTCTAAATATGAGTTTGCCCGATTTTGTTAAAGTGAGACGTCGTTTAGAGGCAGTCGGTCTCATCAAGACCTATTTTATTGAAGATAGCTTGGGTGAAATCTACACCTATCAAATGTTTCCACCACTGGATGCAACCGCATTCTTTCAGGAACAACTGTTAGCAGGGTTACTTTTTAAATTCGTTGGTGAAGATCGCTTTGTGACTTTACAGGAGCGATATGGTCATCATGGGCAATCTGTTATCAAAGGTGATAATATTTCGGCGCATTTCTTACAGGTATTTAAGCCAACGACAAATAGCGTGTTGCCTAGCATGCCGGCTTCAGAAACGCCAACATTACCGGAAGCAAAAGACACCTTTGATTTTGATGGCTTTGCCCAATTGGTGCGTGGTACGACGGTGTCGCAATTAGCGAAGCATCATGATTTTATTGTAGCTATTCATGTTATCTATGGCTTAAATGAAACGACATTGGCTGGTTACGTGACGCAAGCCATGACACTGGATACGCAGGATTTAGATGAACGACGACTACAAGAAATGCTACATTCACGTCGTGCAGCCAAAAAGCCAGACATGACCGACATCAACACCGCTCATGCGGTTGCTACCACAACAAAACGTTCTCAAGAAATGTTGCAATTGATTCGAGACGCTCAAACATTAGCCCCTAATGCCTTCATTGAGGATATTAAGTTTAAAAAAGGTGGCGGTTTTGTGACGAGAAACGAATATTATTTCATCAACAAGATGATTAGAGATATTCGTTTAAAAGCTGAAGTTGTGAACATGCTTGTTTGGTATGAATTGGTCAAACGCAATCGTGATACGGTGAATGTTGACACAGCTGAAACAATCGCCAATTCATGGCTGCAATTAAAAGTTGATTCAGCGGAGAATGCACTTGATGCGATTGACAAATATCAGCCTGCTGTTAAAACAAATAATCCACGTGCGACAAAACGTCAAAACAAACGTATTGAACCTAAATTAGCGACTGGCTCTGAAACCACAACACCACAGAAGTCAGAACAAGATGTAGCAGCAGCTTTGGCCAAGTTAAAAAATATAAAGACGAAAAACTAATATGCAAAATCTATCAGAAGTCCTGCAACAATTTCAAAAGCAATATGCTAACAAAGCGAATCTAGCTGAAATAATCGAATCTATCGGTCAAGATGATGATATTCGAACTTTTTGGGATGCCCATCAAAATGATTTGAAAGCCGATGCTTTCCAACTCAAAATGGGTGACTTATATGAGTTTATTCAGCAAAAAAACAAAATAGCGGCTGGGGAAAAAACGCTATATCCCGGCTATTATCCACAGTTAACAATTGAAAAAGGCTATCCATTAGTGCATTATGTTGCTGATGAAAACACGCGGCAACAATTGATGCAACGGCGCAAGCTAACTGCATACAAGATGCCTAAGGCGATTCAAGATGCTGACTTACAGACACTTATTCAAGATAATGGTCGCATGACAGCATTGGCTGAAGTTGTGGATATCTTGTCACAAAAGATTAGTGGGAAGACAGATTTTATCCAAGGGCTGTATTTATCTGGTGATTTTGGTATTGGGAAAACTTACCTGATGGGGGCGTTAGCCAATGCGCTTGCTGCCAATAATATAGAGGTCATGCTACTGCATTTTCCGTCGTTTATCAGTGATTTAAAAGGGACTTTTGACCACAAGGACGCATCACTTGATGAATTACTAACTAAGGCAAAAACGGTTTCTAATTTAATCTTAGATGACATCGGGGCTGACACATTGACATCATGGAGCCGTGATGCCATCCTTGGCATTATCCTAGAGTATCGTATGCAAAATGAATTAACCACGTTCTTTACTTCTAATTTTGATATGGTTGGCTTGGAAAGCTATTTAGCACAGACAAAAGATGGTGTTGAGCCAGTCAAAGCAGCACGACTCATGCAGCGTATAAAATATTTAGCAAAGCCTGTTCAGATGACGGGTAAAAATCGGCGGTTAGACATTTGATTTTCTTTCAAAAGACAAAAAAATATTGGTTCGTGCTTGGTGCATTAGTTTTGACGTGGGTATTATTGCGTCATGATGCTATTATTTATCAACAACCTGTTGGTCAGGTTGTCCATGAGACTGCACGATTAACTCAAAAAACAACTGACGAGCATGGTAATACTGACAAAATATATTCGCAACGGTTAACGATCAAGCTATTGAATCGCAATAAAACAGTGACATTGTCAAACCAATACGCTGACTCACAAACCGTTACGCATCGTTATCATGTCGGTGATCAGTTATTGCTTGATGGTACGGGTAAGCTCAGAATTTTATCGCTAAAACGTGATGCAACAATCGGTGTGTTACTGGTTTTGTTAGTTTCGTTGTTATTGCTGTATGTTAAATGGCGTGCAACAAGTTGGTTGCTATCAAGTTTAATTATCAATATTATTTTATTTGTTCTCGCTTTAGTAATTGATATTAATGTTAAAAATGCTAATGTGCTATTAATTTTCGTTATTTTGGCCGTGCTAGTGGCTTTTTCGAGTTTAGCACTGGTGCTTGGCAGAACCCTGCAAATGGTCGTAACTTTGGCGTCGACATTATTGGCAACGTTATTAGCGATGATATTAATGTTAGTGTCATTGAAGGTAACAGCCAATGAAGGCGTCCATTTTGAAACAATGTCTTATGTGACGCAAGTACCAACGACGTTGTTTATTGCACAAACTATCATTGGTGTTTTGGGTGCTGTTATGGATGAATCAGCTGATATTGTGGCAGCGCTGTTTGGCATGCGACGTGAAAAAATTGCTCATCATTTCAAAGATTATTGGCACGCTGGCATGAATGTTGGCCGTGATATTATGGGAACGTTAGTCAACGTGTTGTTCATGATTTTTATTGCTGAAACCATGCCAATGGTCTTTCTAATGTTGCGCAATGGCAATAATTGGCCATATATTTTGGATCAAATTATGAATCTAGGTATTTTACAAACGGTTGTTTCTGGTATTGGTATTGTGATTGCAGTTCCGGTAACGAGTGCGCTAGTTGCTTTAATTGTTAAACATCAACAGGTGGTGAAATCATGAACGCAATTGGATTATTGGTTTTAATACTGTTTATTTTAATGATTTTTGTTGGCGGTAATCAAGGTCTCAAAGTGTTTTTTGGATTGTTGATTAATTTTATTGTTATTTTTATTTTAATGATTTTGATTAACTGGCAGTTTAATCCCTACGTTGTGACTGCTGTTGTCAGTATTGTCATTTTAGCGATTGCGATTTATTTGGGATCGGATAACCAAGCGGTTGCGAATACAGCTTTTCAAACAAGTCTCATTGTAGTAGCTATTCTGATGGTTATTGCTGTTGTGGCACAACATTTTGGTCAGTTTCAAGGTTTTTCAACCGAAAATTCAGAAGAATTAGAAGGGCTATCGCTCAATGTTGGTTTGTCATTTAGTCATGTGGCGATGGTTGTGATGGTTATTTCACTATTAGGCGCCGTAGCAGAAGCAGCAATGGCGATTATTGCTGATTTGAATGAGGTTATTGACAGAACGCCAGATATGACCAGTAATAGTTTGTATGCACATTCGCGTATCATTGGTGGGCAAATTCTAGGTACTGCTATCAATACACTATTTTTTGGGGTGTTGGGGGCTAATCTGCCATTGCTAATTTGGTTTATTCGATTAAAATATTCGTTAGCAATGTTTGTGAATGCCAAAGTTCTCATGATGGAAGTTGTGACCATGCTTTTAGGAATGTTAGGTATTTTACTCAGTATTTGGGTGGCTAGCTGGTTGGTTGTGAGACAGTTTGTGAAACATAAAAAGGTAGGTATAAAGTGAACGAAACATTTGATTTAATTGAACAAATCACGCGAAATGATGGGTCCGTTTATTTTGAATTAGGGAATATTTCGCAAAATGGACGGGCAGAATATGCGGCAGAACATGGTTATATTAAAGAAGTTCGCATTTTGAAAATGAATATTCCAAAATCAACCAATGTTGAAAAAGTCACTGCTTATATTAATGCCCATTATCAATTATTACCGTTAGAGTATGATGGCTGGGAAGAATGGGTTAAAACACCTGAGATAGAGCAAGATTTACAAGCTATTTTGTTAGAAAATCGTGTTGGTTAGTTATGATATTGTGATCATGAATTTTATTTTTATTTTGAGGAGGAAAGTGCGTTCTAACGTACATAAACAGTTATGCGTTCAGTATTTAATCAACCGGAGGCCGTTGTGCTGGCTTCAAAACATTTGCTTGATGGCACAGGCCGTTTACGTTGGGTATACAGGGAATTAGCACCGACGACGCCGCAGGATTCTGGCTGGTTTTTGTTTGCCGACAATGATACGGAAGCTTGGAATGATCAACCTGATAATTTTATGCCCTTAATTATTGAAACGGCATTAGCAATTGAACCATCATTGCAAAACATTCTAGATTTACCTTATGGCACTGACTTAGTTCTGGATAATCGTCTAGGAATAAAGGGGTGGTGGGATCCTAAAACTAAAACGCCAGTTTGGCTAGCTGATGGTAGTGTTGAGAGTACATTCAAGATTGTCAACGGTGAAGTTATTGAAAAGTAACGAAACGTTTGTAATTTGATAACTTTTTCTATATAATTAAAAGCGGTGTTATTTTATTGATAGCGCGAAATGGTAGTATAGCCAAGTGGTAAGGCAACGGTCTGCAAAACCGTCATCGCCGGTTCGACTCCGGTTACTACCTTCTGGAACGCCTTAATAGGCGTTTTTTCTTATGATATAATAAATAACAAATGATAACTTTAACTGATAATGTTGATGTTCTGCCCGGTGTGGGACCAAAACGCCTGACAGCGCTTCACGACATCGATATATTTACAATTGAAGATTTGATCGATTATTTTCCATTTCGGTACGAGGATCTGGGTGAACGGCTGCCGTCTGAGACACTAGATGGTGATAAGGTAACTTTCAAAGGTGTTGTCAGTACGCCGCCAATCGTTAATCGTTTTGGTAAACGTTCACAAACACGCTTTGGATTGTTAATTGACCATGAAAATATCCGTGTGTCTTTTTTTAACCAGCCTTGGATTGCGCAAAATGTTGAGGTTGGTCAAGAGGTGGCGGTGTATGGCACGTACGATGCTGCAAAAGCTGGTTTGACTGGTATCAAAATGATTCAAGCCTCAATAGATGCTTTGTCGCCGATTTATCCTGCCACGAAGCAAATTAGTGCTAAAACCATACGTCATTTGATTGAACTAGCTTGGTCTGAGGTACGCGGACATGCTGATTCACTAGTGCCTAAAGGGCTGCGCGATAAGTATCGCCTCCTAGATCGTAATACGCAGATTGAAAACATGCACTTTCCCAGTGATGCCGATCATGCTAAATCAGCACGCCGTAGTGCGGCCTTTGAAGAATTTTTTGTTTTCCAAATGCGGTTGCAGTTGCTAAAGTTAGCCGATCAAAATTTTGCTGGGGAAAGTGTCATTTATAATGAGACGGCCTTGGCAGCATTTGAAAACAGTTTGCCTTTTAAATTAACGCCAGCACAAACAAAAGTGATACAAGAAATTTTGCAAGATCAGAAAAGGCCACGTCACATGAATCGGTTGTTGCAAGGGGATGTGGGTTCTGGTAAAACAGTGGTGGCTGCCATGGCAATGTATGCAGTGATAACTGCTGGCATGCAAGCAGCTATGATGGCACCAACTGAAATTTTAGCGCAACAACATGCAATTAATTTAGCTAACATGTTTGATCAAGCTGGTCTATCTGTACGCGTCGAATTATTAACGAGTGGTCTTAAAGCTGCACAACGTCGTCATTTATTAGAAGATTTGTCTAATGGTGATATTGATATTTTAGTTGGTACACATGCTTTACTTCAACCTGACGTAGCATTTCATCACTTGGGTCTGGCAGTCATTGATGAGCAACATCGTTTTGGCGTCAATCAACGCGCAAAACTTCGCGAAAATGGGGTTAATCCTGACATTTTGGCAATGACGGCGACTCCAATTCCACGTACGTTGGCAATCACTGCGTACGGTGAAATGGATGTATCCGTTATTGATCAGTTACCAGCCGGTCGAAAAATAATTCAAACGCGCAAAATTAGTCATAGCCAACTGGATCAAACCTTGCGGTTTGTTCGTCAAGAACTAGAAGACGGTGCGCAAGTATATGTTGTCACACCATTGATTGAAGAGTCTGAAGCCTTAGATGTCCAAAATGCGCAAGCAATGTATGAAGCGATGCAACTTGAATTTCCAGACAGTCAGGTTGGACTTTTGCATGGTCGTTTGTCAAACGATGAGAAAAAAAGTTTAATGGCAGATTTTAAAGCCAACCGCATTCAAATTTTAGTTGCTACCACAGTGATTGAAGTCGGTGTTGATGTACCTAATGCTAGTATTATGTTGATTATGGACGCGGACAGATTTGGTTTGGCGCAATTGCACCAATTAAGAGGTCGTGTTGGGCGTGGTTCTCGACAGTCTTATGCTATTTTGGTAGCCGATCCAAAAACTGATTATGGCCGTGCCCGTCTAGATGCTATGGTGTCAACAACTGACGGCTTTGTTTTGGCACAAAAAGATTTAGAACTACGTGGCTCTGGTGATATTTTGGGCACTAAGCAAGCTGGTGTGCCAGAATTTGCAGTTGGTGATCCCGTTAAAGATTTGACCATGATGACGATTGCGCAACAAGAAGCCATTGACTTAGTTAGTCAAAAAAATTGGGACGATCAGCCAGAAAATAAAGCTTTAGTGACGTATTTGTCACGAACAATGGCACGTTACCGACATTTTGATTAGAGTCAATACCGGCGGGTAACGCAAAACAATGTTAAAATGAACTATAATTTATAGAAATAAATGATATACGGAAAGAGATGGACACATGAAAATTGCTATTGACGCAATGGGTGGTGATTTTGCCCCATTAGAAATTGTTAAAGGTGTCGAACTGGCACGTGATCGCTACCAAGAAATTGAATTTCAATTATATGGGATAGCAGAGCAGGTAAAACCTTTAGTCAAGGACTGGACACGTATTAATTTGATACCAACAACTGAAGTGATTGAAATGGGTGAAGAACCTGTTAAAGCAATGCGCCGAAAGAAGGACTCATCAATGGTTCGCGCGGCAAACGCCGTAAAAGCTGGTGAAGCAGACGCATTGTTTAGTGCTGGAAATACGGGCGCACTGTTGTCTAGTGCCATCTTTTTAGTTGGTCGAATTAAAGGTGTTGATCGTCCAGCCTTGGCAACTGCTTTGCCAAGTTTTGAAGGCCCACATGATCAATTTGTGTTCATGGATTTGGGTGCAAATGCTGAAAATAAGCCGGTTCATTTATATCAATATGGTATTTTAGGCAGCTTTTATGCGTCACACGTTTTAAATATTGAGAATGCGCGTGTGCGTTTGCTCAATAATGGTGCTGAAGAGGATAAGGGCGATGAAGTACATAAAGTGGCACATCAGTTGATGAAAAATTCGCACGCTTTTAATTTTGTCGGTAACATTGAAGCCCGTGAACTATTGGCTGGGACGGCTGATGTGGTTGTTGCCGATGGTTTTTCTGGTAATGCAGCGCTTAAGGCCACTGAAGGTACTGCACTGACGATGTTAAAACAAATTAAAGCAGCTATCATGGCCTCAGGTTTGTCGGGAAAAATCGGTGGTGCTTTGCTAAAACCAGCTTTTAAAATAATTCAAAAGAAATTGGATTATAATGAAGCCGGTGGCGCGGTGATTTTGGGCGTTAATGCCTCTGTTGTCAAAACACATGGTTCCGCAAAAGCGAATGCTGTTGCCAATACGATGGGCCAAATCAAAATTATGATTGAAAATAATTTAGTTGGGGATATACAGACTTTCGTTGCTGATCATGCGGATGATTTAAAAGCAGCTAAACAAGCACTGCAAAACGATGAAAATGTATAATCTGTGTTACAATTAGTTTTTAACATTTAAATTCTGGAGAATAGACTCTAATGGCAATAGAAAAAGAAACGATTTATAATATGTTGGCGGATGAGATTGCAGAACGTTTCAATGTGAAACGCGATACAATTACACCTAATCTTAATTTTTTGACGGATATTGACGCTGATTCAATTGATTTTGTTGAGTTAGTATTGGAAGTTGAAGATATGTTCAATGTCGAAATTTCTGATGATGATGCCGAAAATTTGGTGACGCTACAACAAACAGTTGATTACATCGTAGCCCATCAACATTAATTTGTTGACACTTATTTATAATCAGTGTAAAATTGTGGACAACTCATATCAAAAAGTGTTGAGAAGAGTAGTACTATTAATTTGCTCAGCGAGCGACGTCTGGTGAAAGTCGTCAAATTGATAGTACGAAGATGAACTCATCATACACGTCAATCGGTGCAAGCTGATTAGACCGGATGCACCGTTATCGTATGTTAGCAACAATTTTTGTTGTGAATTAAGGTGGGAATACCCACAAAAATGGGTGGTACCACGACATGTCGTCCCTGTACAAATAGTTAAATATTTGTGCAGGTTTTTTTATTTAATTAAGTCAGTAATGACTATTGGAGGTCAATCAGATGTCAGAAGTTCAAACAAAGTCGCTAATTGCACAAATTTTGGATACTTGGATTCAGGGTGAGAAAAGCGAAAAGCTTATTTTGTCTAATTATGCCAATGCAGCTGCTATTCTTCATCAAAATGTCGATGATATTAATTGGGTCGGTTTCTATCTATATGACCAACAGATGAAGCAATTGGTACTAGGTCCCTTTTTAGGTAAGCCAGCTGTGACAGTTATTTCACCTAATTCTGGTGTTGTTGGTCAATCTTTTACGGCGCAATCTACCCTCGTCGTGCCTGATGTTAAAGCATTTTCCGGACATATTGTTTGTGACCCAATTTCTAATGCAGAAATTGTCGTACCAATTACAAAAGCGGACGGTACAAAACTAGGTGTTTTAGATATTGACTCACCAACACTTAACCGTTTTACGAAGCAGGACCAATCAGATCTTGAAGACTATATCCAAACATTGCTTGCTTATGTTGAACAGATTTAAATGATGGTTCTAGCTCATGCTAGGGCTTTTTTGCTTAGTCGTGATATTGGTGTGTGTCAGAATATGAAGATTGTGATAAGCTAAATAGAGCAGTGATTCATGACATTGAAAAAAATATGACATCGGTATTATTGGGACAAAACTAGCAGGCTTTGGTAGTGGCTAAAACAAGCAAGTAATCATACACATGCTTACCCAACAATAGAGATTAATGTGACGTTTTTTGTTGTAATATTGAGGGGAAGACATGTGGGAGACATTATTATCAAGGCAGTCGCAATTTTGGAATGCACTATGGCAACACACCCAATTGACAGTTGCAGCAGTTGTGATTGCTGGTGTTATTGCAATACCGCTGGCAATCTGGTCTGAACGACATCGACGATACGCTGAATGGTTATTACAAGCAACTGGTATTTTGCAAACACTGCCATCACTGGCGGTCTTGGGATTGCTGATACCACTTGTTGGGATTGGTTGGCCGGCTGCACTGATTGCTTTAATTATTTATGCATTATTACCTATTTTCCAAAATACTTATTTGGGGTTAACTGGTGTCGAAAAAGGTATTGTTGATGCTGCTTATGCACTAGGGTTACCGCGAAAAAAAGTCATGCGAAAAGTTCAAATACCACTAGCGATGCCAAGTATTATAGCTGGGATAAGAACGGCCACGGTGCTAATTATTGGGACAGCAACATTAGCTGCACTAATTGGCGCGGGCGGGCTTGGTGATTTCATCCTGCTGGGCATTGACCGTAATAACACAAATTTGATTCTAATCGGTGCGTTGGCTTCGGCAATTATGGCTATTTTAGCAGGCGCGTTAATTAACTGGATTGCAAGGCTTAAAGTAAAAAAATGGCTTATCAGCTTATTAGCTATTTTATTTATTGGCGGAAGTGTTTGGCCGATGTTGCCTCAAAAATCAACAACTCAAACGATTACTATTGCAGGCAAACTTGGGTCTGAACCAGAAATTTTGATTAATATGTACGCTGATTTGATCAAATCAGCAGACCCCAATACTAATGTTGTGTTGAAGCCAAATTTTGGCAAAACAAGTTTTCTCTTTAATGCACTCAAAAGTAACAAAATCGACATTTATCCCGAATTTACTGGTACTGTCATAGCAACACTAGCTGAACCGGCTGTGACACTGCCAGTTGGTGCTAATGCACAGACAACCTATGTGGCCGCTTTAAAAGTTGCCCAAAAACAGCAATTAACTTTAACAAAACCCATGCAATTTAATGATACCTACGCGATTGCTGTAACTCAAAAGGATGTTTCGAAGTATCATTTGAAAACAATCGGTGATTTAACGCAATTGCCTAATGCAAAAGCGGGCATGACCGCTGAATTTTTGGACCGCACTGATGGCATGCCGGGTGTCAAAAAGCAATATAATTTAAAAATACCAACGGTCAGTTTAGACCCCGACTTACGATATCAAGCAATCAAGCAAGGACAAGTGAATGTGGTCGATGCTTATTCAACTGATTCGCAACTGGTTCAATATCGATTGAAAGTATTGACAGATAATCAGCATTTTTTTCCAATTTATCAAGGTGCAGCTTTGATGCGTCAAGATTTCGCCAAAAAAAATCCAAAAATTACGCGAGCTCTGAATCGTTTGGCGGGCAAAATTAGTAACGAAGACATGCAAAATATGAATTACGCCGTTAATGTTAAGCACCAATCACCCGCGACAGTTGCTAAAAAATATTTGAAAACGCACAATATCCTAAAATGACTAATTTTGAATTACAACAACTGGTTGAACACATATCAAAAACAGCTTTTCATCAGCCATTTCGACACCGTGCTAGTTTCAATAATCGATTGAAAACAACCGGTGGTCGTTATTTGTTGGCGACGCATCAATTGGAATTCAACCCTAAAATGGCTAACTTACCAGTGTTTGAGCAAATCATTAAACATGAATTAACCCACTATCATTTACATCTTGCGCATAAAGGCTATCAACACAAAGATACTGATTTCAAGCAACTACTGTCACAGGTTGGTGGTATTCGATATGCACCAGACATTGGCCAACGTCAAAAAACACAGCATCTCTGGCATTATCAATGCGAAAAGGGTCATGATATTTTTAGACATAGACGTTTTCAAGTCGGCCGTTACCGTTGCGGTCAATGCGGTGCGCGTTTGACATTGTTAGGTGAGGTATTGAATAAGTAAGCGTATTCATTTATAGTGAATGTAAGACAATTAATTGGAGAAAACTATGATCAAGCTAATTCTTTCAGATCTCGATGAGACGTTACTTAATGATGATGGCACGATTCATCCTGAAAACATCACAGCAGTTCAAAAGTTCGTGCAACAAGGTGGCTATTTTGTTCCTAATACAGGAAGATCATACAAATCAGTGTTTGGTACGTTAGCTACTTTGGGACTAAACAAACAAGAAAAACAATATGTTGTGTCCTACAATGGTGGTGCTATTGTTGAGGTGCACGCTGATGGTTCTGAGAAAATTGTTGTACAGCATGGCATGTCACCCAACCTAGCTAAAGAAATTTTCAAATTAGGTCAGATTCAAAACGACATTGATACCCATATTTATACGCTTGATACGCTATTTATTCATAATATTTCATCAGCTGATAAAGCGTATATGGCGGAACGTTCCGTGCCGTATGTTGAAATGCCTAATGACGATTTGAACTTTTTATCTAATGAGAAGCCAATCATGAAAGTCATTTTTGAGCATACTGACCATGAAGTTTTGCGTGCGATTGATAAAACTGTTAATGCCAAATTAGCGGATCAAGTGCTGACGACATATAGTTCAGATCGCTATGTAGAATTTAATCCTAAGGGCAGTGATAAAGGGTCAACAGGGCTAGAATTAGCTGATTTGCTAGGTATTGCGCATAATGAAGTTGCCGCGTTGGGTGATAGTTTGAATGACTCTTCTCAGATTAAAGCCGCTGGTGTCGGTGCAGCTGTTGCCAATGCAAAGCCGGAAATTAAAGCCATTGCTAATTTGATTTTGGATAAAACCAATAATGAAGGCGCTGTGGCTGAGTTTATCAACACTCATTTGGAGGGCTAAATGTTTAATTTGGCAGCGCGTATTGTTTTGCCATTGATTGCGATTGTGGCCTTTATTAGTATATTTCTGTTATACTATCATCATTATCTAACACTTTGGTTAACCATTTTGTTAGTCGTCATATTAGTTATACTGGTTAATATCGGGTATATTTGGTTATATTGGCAAAAACAAAAAATGCAACATGAGGAAGATGATGCTTGAAATGACGGAAACTGCGAATCCTAAATCTCTTTGGCTTCGCATAATTAATTTTGGTTTAGTAATATTTTTGATGATGTTTGCACCTGCTTTTTTGGGATTAGCGAGTGCAAGTTCTGTTTTATGGGAACAGATTTTGTGGGCATCGGTCATGGTTGTGGTGTATATTGCGATAGGCATATACGCCTACCGTTTGCTCAAAGCAACGGCCATAACGCCTATTTTTCAACCTAATTCATCACCAAAAAGGAAAAGTTTCTGGTGGCTGGTTGGCATGTGGTTGCTTATGTTGGCCATTGAGTTAACTATTGCAAACTTAAGAGTCAATTTAACAGGTGAGACGACAACAGCAAATGAAGAAGCCATCAATCAGTTGACTTCAAATCTAAATGTCACAATGATTGCCATGATTATCTATGCTGTGATCTTAGCACCAGTTGTCGAAGAGCTGGTTTTTAGAGGGCTAGTTCTCAATTACTTTTTCCGACGCAATTGGTGGTGGGGAAATATCATTTTATCGGGTGTGATATTCGCTTTTCCACACATGGGTCTGATTCCCACCACGTTATCAGACGGATTGAGTTATTTAATGTACGCCAGCATGGGTATGGTGTTAGCCTATGTGTATAAAAAAACAGGTGCGATTCAAAATAATATTGCGATTCACATGCTGAATAATGGTGTGACTATGATACCGCTGTTACTATTGGCCATCAATAAAATGCAACATTAAAAAAGATGCGTTCAGCATATGAACGCATCTTTTTTAAATTTAGAATTGTAGTAATTCTTTTGATGTATGTGTGTAAGGTACGAAACCATCTCGGCTCATGTAGCCACTATCTTCAATTCGAACGCCAGCAACGCCAGGAACATAAATACCTGGTTCAATTGAAAATACCATACCTTCTTCAAGGGTCATATCATTGCCTGCCATAATTGAAGGGAATTCGTGTACTGAAGATCCTAAACCGTGGCCAAGGCGGTGATTGAAGTATTCGCCATATCCAGCTTTGGTAATGATGTCACGCGCTACGGCGTCTAACTCGCTAGCTGTCATGCCAACTTTAGCTTGTGATTGTGCTGCTAGCTGAGCTTCTAAAGTGACAGCATGAATTCGTTTAGCTTCATCACTCACTGGCCCAAATGCGACTGTTCTGGTAGCATCTGAGGCGTAACCTTCTGTCATTGTGCCTAAATCAAATAGTGCCATTTCGCCGGCACTAAGAGTGCGACTAGAGGTTGAACCGTGGGGATCAGCGGCATGATCACCAAATTGAACGAGTGTTTCAAAACTCATGCCAACCACACCTGATTTTTTGAGCTGATATTCTAGCTCAGCAGCGACAGCGAGTTCTGAAACACCTTCTTTTAATGCTTGGAAGCCAATTTCAAAGGCACGGTCGGCATCGCGTCCGGCAGCTTTCATGTGTTCAATTTCAGCTGGCATTTTGATGAGGCGCAACTTGTTAACTTGGTCAGTGATATCGGTGATGAATTGTGCTGCTGGAAATGCTGCTTGTAGCAAATTCAAGCGAGCAACAGTCATATTATCTGCTTCGATAGCAAAAAAGGTACCATGAGTCGCAGCTTGAATGTGCGCAGCCAACTTTGACCAAGGGTTTTCTTGGTCTTCATAACCAAAAGCTTCATACTGCCAGCCACTTTCTTTCATACTATTAACTTCAAGTGCAGGGCCAAATAAAAATGGCTCATGATCAGCTAACAAGACCAAAGCTAGTACACGTTCAATTGGATCAGATTCAAAGCCACTCAAATAGGCAACACTATGATAGTTTGTGATGATTGCACCACTTAGGTTTTGATCGTTTAACCAATTCGTTAATTGATTGATTTTTTCTGAGTTCATAAAATTATCTACCTCGTAGTTTACTATGTCTTTATTGTATCACTTTCATTTCTTGTTGTTTTTCTTGTAACAAATTGAAACAATTGTGAAAACGTGTAAATTAGTCATTGTAAGCGTTTGCAAATTGTGTTTATTTTGCTATAATGAAATGAGATGACTTAAAATATGGATTGTGTCAAATTAATGAATTGAAAGAGGACTATATTATGCAAAAAAAGCAGACAGCTACAATATATGATGTTGCTAGTCGTGTTGGGGTGTCTTTGGCAACTGTTTCACGAGTAGTGAACGGTAATAGTAATGTACGTGAATCAACTAAACGTAAGGTTTTGGATGCAATTGAAGCGTTAGGATACCATCCTAACGCTGTGGCTAGAGGACTAGCTTCAAAAAAGACAACCACTATCGGGGTAGTCATGCCTGATGTGACCGATATGTATTACTCTGAATTAGCACGTGGTATTGATGATGTAGCCAACATGTATCATTATGATGTTTTGTTAACAAACACAGACGAAGATCCTGTGCGTGAGACAATGGCTGTCAACAACCTTGCTAGTAAACAAGTAGACGGTATTATTTTCATGGGAAATGAATTGGATCGTGAAATACTTAATACAATTGCGGCAGTTGATGCCCCGGTTGTTTTGGCAGGCTCACTAGATGAAGAAGGAATTTTGCCAAGTGTCAATATTGACTATGTTGCTGCCGTCAAAGAGGCGACTGAACTTCTAATCCGTAACAAACATGATCGTGTGGCACTTGTAACTGGACCAATGGTTCATGCTATTAACAAGCATCACCGCCTAGTTGGCTACCAAGCTGGTCTAGAAGCAGCTAATATTGCATTTGACGATAGTTTACTTTTTGCGACACACCAAGATTACTCAGCTGGACTTCAAGTAGCCGAAAAAATTTTTGCTGCTCAAGCCACAGCGGCTGTCGTATATGATGATGAAGTCGCACTTGGTATTATGAATTATATGCGGGATCACGGTAAATCAGTTCCTGAAGATTTTGAAATCATTACATCCAACGACACAAAGTTTGCAATTGTGACAAGGCCTGAGTTGACATCAATTGGCCAACCTAAATACGACATTGGTGCGGTAGCAATGAGAATGTTAACAAAGCTAATGAATAACGAAGTGGTTGATGATATGCAAGTACAATTGCCACATACCTTTGAAAAGCGCGGTACAACAATTAACCCACAACCTTAAAATTGCGTGAAACAAGTCTTTTTTGGTTCGTTTTCTTAATTTTTGTGTTTGACTTTAATTTTAAAGAAACATAATCGAAATAATTGACATATTATATTAATGAAAGTAAACTAAAACAGATGGTTTGCTTTTTATTTTGCATCTAGATGTAAAAATAACGACAAAATCTTTACTGGGTGGGAATTGATGGTTATAATCTCATGAATAATCAAAAGAGACGCTATATTACTGGATTTGATGGGTTGCGCGCACTCGCCGTATGCGGGGTAATTTTATTTCATTTATTGCCGACTAAAATTGTTGGTGGGTGGCTAGGCGTACCACTTTTTTTTGTCATTTCTGGTTATTTAATTACAGACATTTTGATCCAAGAATATGATAGAACGGCCACGATTGCAGCGGTCAAATTTTACATACGTCGATTAAAACGGCTTTATCCAGCATTAGTTATGATGCTTTTGATGACGACAACCGTTATTTTAGCTTTTGATCAGCGACTAATTTTTAATTTACGGCAAGTTATATTAACTAATTTGACCTATGCCTATAATTTTTGGGCGATTGGGCATGGACAATCCTATTTTCAACAATTTGGTGGTGAATCACCGTTTACTCATTTATGGTCATTGTCGATTGAGGGACAATTTTATCTTATTTGGCCGTTTGTCGTCTGGTTTATTCTCAAAAAGGGTTATAAGCGACTTAATGTTGCGATTGGTTTATTGACTGCTTCACTTATCAGTGCAATATTAATGGCAATCTTATACTCACCGACCACCATTAATCGGGTTTATTATGGCACTGATACGCGTGTTTTTGCAATATTGTTAGGCACCGCCTTGGCTTTTGTTTGGCCATCTAGCAAGTTATCGACACAAATTGAAGACAAAACAAGACTGTATTTAAATAGTATTGGGACAGCTGCTTTAGTTATTTTGATTGCTGGGATGATATGGGTAAATGGACAATTCACTGCAACCTATTATGGTTTAATGTATTTATTTACTGCTGATGTTGCCATATTGGTTGCCGTTACGGCACATCCTGCTTCGTGGTACAGTCGATTGCTCGACAATAAAATATTGAATTATCTTGGCACACGGTCTTATAGTATCTATCTCTATCAATTGCCGGTCTTTGTTTTTTATGAAAAATTTGTCTCAAATTATGAGCCAACCTTTGTTAATTTACTAATAGAAGTTATATTAGTTCTGGTATTAAGTGAATTAAGCTATCGGTATATTGAAAATGTTATACGACGTGATGGCAAGCTACACCAATTTTGGCACTGGCTATTGCATTCTCGTAATCGTTTTTTCCTCTTTATGACACCGGCCCTACTTTTGTTATTGTTTGTCGGTCATGGACTAGCAGATAAAAAAGCTGCTTTACCTCATCCTAAAACACGATTGCAAAAACAATTAACTAAAAATCAGGCAGAAGTTGCAAAACGTAATAAAATTGCTGAAAAAGCAGCTTCATCTTCTGCCCAAAGTAAAACAAAGCATGCGCAGTTGTCTGAGGGTGATCAAAAGATTATTGCTGATTACGGATTACAAACAAACGCCTACCTAGCCTTTAAGAATATGCAATTCACAGCAATTGGCGACTCAGTCATGTTAGATGCCGCACCTTATTTGCAAGAAGTTGATCCGAACATGAACGTTGATGCAGAAGTTGGGCGTCAGGCTTATCAAACTCCGGGTATCATAGATGGCATGGCACATAGTGGCAAACTGGCTCCCAATATTTTAATGGGTCTGGGCACCAACGGTGAAGTGAAAAGGCCTGATTTAGATCGCATGATGCATACTTTTGGTGCTAAGCGACAAGTGTATTGGATGAACAATTTTGTTCAAAGTAAGCCATGGCAAAATAGTAATAATGATATGCTTGCTGCTGCACAAAAAGACTACAAGAATTTGCACGTGATTGATTGGTTTAGTCTGGCCAAACAACACACGGATTGGTTCGCGGATGATGGTGTTCATCAGGGGCCAACTGGTGATCGTAACTACGTTCGTTTGTTGGTAGAAAAGACAGCTGAAGTGAATCATATTGAATAAAACATCGAGAGATGTTTTTTTTGTAACTTGAAAAAAATAATGTAAAAGATTAGAATGATTATAAATAACGTATTTAGGGGGATTTCATGTTTAAAAATATCAGGCAACTCACACCTTTTTCAGCTGTGCTGTTAGCCATCGCGTTTATTATGTCAATTAGCCAGTCAACGATGACAACGACTTATCCGATTTTAATGGCTAGTTTTCATGTTGATGCAAGTACTGTACAGTGGTTAACAACCGGTTTTATGGTCGCCATGACCTTGGTGATGCCGCTCAGTCCATGGTTGCTAGATAACATTTTATTGAAGCCACTGTTGAATGGTATTGTTACAGTATTTGTGATTGGCACCGCAATTGCTATGCTCACACCATCTTTTGCTGGTATCATTGTTGGCCGATTACTGGAAGGCATAGCTGTCGGTGCGCTTTTTCCCACATTTCAAAGTGTTATCATTGAAAATACAGCGAAATCAGATCGTGGTCTCACCATGGGCGTGGTTGGTTTGGTGATGGGGTCAGCTCTAGCAGTGGGACCAATTATTTCTGGTATCGTTTTGCAGTATGTTTCTTGGCGGGCTTTATTTGGATTATTTCTTGTAACTCTGGTCCTGCTCACCGTGAGTTTGCAACCTTTAATTGAAAATACGCATACCATTCATCATTCAAAATTTGATTGGGTATCGGCAATCACGTTAATTGGTTTCGGTGGGTTACTATACAGTCTATCAACTATTGCAAACACGAAACTAACGATAACATGGTGGCTTATTGTCATCATAAGCATCGCTTTATTAGTGACTTTTGTTGTCCGTCAAATGAGTCATCAACAACCATTTCTTAATTTATCAGTATTTAAGTATCGTGGTTTTACGCCAGCTATGATTTTGACAGGACTATCTTATTCAGGACTGATTACAGCTACGGTCTTGATGCCACTATTTTATCAACGTGTCTTTCATATTACGCCACTATGGTCTGGACTGCTTATGGTACCGGCAGCGGTTGTACTCAGCCAATTAAACCCAAGGGCGGGTTATTTATTAACGCGCATAGGATTGAAAAATCTTGTTTATATTGGCATGGTAATGATGATTGTTGGCTATCTTTTGTTAAATCAGTTAGGTACGCAATCATGGCTTTTTGGTCTAGTGGCAGCTATTTTGCTTGAAGGTGGTAACGCTTTTATCATGATGCCAGCTGTGACTGCAGCAAATAATGTTTTACCAAAAGAACTTGTGAGCCATGGCACAGCGGTCATTACAACTATGCGTCAGGTTATTGGCGCAGGAAGCGTTGTCATTTTGGGTATATTAGTGACTCGTTTTGGTCGAATTGAGTCAATTGGTGTAGCATTGACGCGAACTAGTGGTTGGTTTATATTGGTACCAGCAATTGGTATTTTGTTAGCGATGCGATTACCTCATAGTAAAAATTGAATCAATTGGGTGCAAAATAGTAAAAGGGCTTTACAGTCCTTTTTTATTCACTTAAAATAAGAATTAGTAGAAATGAGGCAAAAAAATGACAACAGTATATCAGCATGGTACTTTAGCACAATTAATGGCCAAGCAAATGGCGGGAACGATTACGGTCGGTGAATTGCTTACACACGGTGATACAGGCATTGGAACACTGGATGGGTTGGATGGCGAAGTCATCATTTTAAATGGTGATGTTTACCAAGCAGATAGTACCGGTGCAGTGAACCATATTACTGATAAGGAAACGACATTACCATTCGCGTCAGTTCATTTTGATCAGCCAGACATTAGTTATCAATTACCATTTAATGCAACGACTTACCAAAATTTATCATCGCAATTAACAGAAAAACAAATCGACAACGTTTTTTCAGCTTTGAAATTACATGGTCATTTTACTCACGTTCATGTTCGCGTGGCACCAAAACAGACAAAACCGTATCCTAGTCTTTTGACAGTTGCGCAGCACCAACCAGAATTTGAAACCCGTGATGTGCAAGGCACACTTGTTGGTTATTATGCACCAGCTGTCTTCGGTGGCGCTACTGCGGCTGGCTGGCATTTGCATTTTCTCGCTGATGATCATCAATTTGCTGGTCATGTGTTAGATTTCGAGGCTGATGATATGGTAGGCAGTTTATTGATTTTTGATGAGTTTGAGCAGCACTTACCAATTGATAATCATGATTTTAGAGCAATGAAACAAGATATGGCCGGTTTGCAAGATGGCATTGAAGCAAGTGAGGGAGGAAGAAAATAATGGCGCAAAAACCATTAGTCATTGGTGTAACCGGTGGTTCTGGCTCGGGAAAAACGACAGTGAGTCGCGAATTAGTGGCACGTATTCCTGATAACAGTGCTATTTTGTTACAACAAGATGCATACTATCGCGACCAGTCTGACAAGCCATTTGAAGAACGCGTCAAAACGAATTATGATCACCCTGATTCTTTTGAAACTGACTTGTTTGTTGCTGACTTAGGTCGCTTGTTGGCTAGAGAAGCTATTGACAAACCTGTCTATGATTATGAGAAACACACACGTTCCAGTGATGTGATTCATGTGCTTCCAGCTGATGTCATTATTGTTGACGGCGTTTTGTTATTTAATGACAAACGAGTCCGTGATTTACTTGATTTAAAAGTGTACGTTGACACTGATGATGATATTCGTTTCTTACGACGTTTGGAACGAGATATTGAAGAACGTGGTCGCACGGTTCGTGGTGTTATTGAACAATATCTTGCGACAGTGAAGCCAATGTATCATCAATTTGTTGAGCCAACCAAGCGCTATGCAAATATCATTGTCCCCGAGGGTGGACAAAATAAGGTTGCTATTGATATGATTACCAACCAAATACTAGCTATGTTGAAAGCACAATAAAAAGCGACGTTTATTTATAAACGTCGCTTTTTATTGTGCACGTGTTTCTTCAATTGTATCGCGCATCGTATCAACGACACTTTGTGTGTCTTCCGATAATTGTGAACCAACCAAAGTGAACAGGGTATCAATAATCGTGATTTGGGCTATCAGTGAACTCATTGATTCGCTACGAAAATTAACCTCTTCGGCTAGGGATAACAACACTAAATCTGCAAGTTTAGCAAGCGGTGAGTCTGGGAAAGATGTAATAGCAATGATTTTGACATGATTCTCAGATAATTTTTGAGCAATTAGCAAAGTATCTTTGTTACGTCCAGAATGCGAAATGACAACGGCAACATCCGTGTGATCAAGTCTAACGGCCTGCATTAATTGGACGTCATAATCAGGATGGGCAATGACATCAATCGGTGTTCGTAAAAATTTGTGATAGGCGTTAAAAGCAACAATTGACGACCCACCAATGCCAAAAAAGCCAACCCGTCGTGCACTAATCAAACATTGCGTGGCTTGCTCTAGTTGGTCAATTGTCAAGTTATTAACCGTAGCTGCGAGTGCATTTTCAGCGCCACGAAAAACCTTTTGAGCAATGGCAACGGTGTCATCTGTGTCCACAATTTCCCCAAAAAATTCCACAGGTGATTTCTGAACTGAGATGCGGGCAAGATCAACTGAAAAATCACGAAAAGAATCGAAACCAATTTTTTTGACAAATCGTGAAATGGTTGCTGTTGAAACACCAGAACCATCAGACATTTCTTGAATCGTGGCTTCTTGTGCCTGTGAAACATTATGAATAATATAATCAATTAATTTCTGTTCAGTTGTATTATATTGTTTGCGCTGTACCCTGAGTTGGGTAATGATGTTTTTCGGCATAGTAATTTGTACTCCAATATACTAATCATACAAGATGAGAAAACATTTTTCAATAAAGGGTTGCAAACTGTAAATTATTTTCATATAATAAAAGTGTACTAAAAACACAAAAAATAAAGAGGTATGTAAACATGAAGTTTGCGATGATCGGCCTTGGTAAGATGGGCTTGAACTTGGTTAAGAACGCCGTTGATAACGGTCATGAAGTGGTAGCGTTCGATTTGAATGCTGACTTCGTCAAAGAAGCAACTGACTATTCAGCTTCAATTGAAGGCGCTTCAGACATCGATGATATGTTGTCAAAGTTGCCATCTCCTAAAGCTGTTTGGGTTATGGTGCCAGCAGGCGTACCAACTAACTCAACTATCGATACATTGATTGCCAAGATGGACAAGGGTGACATCATTATTGATGGTGGTAACTCTAACTACAAAGACAACTTGGAACAAAACAAGCGTACAACTGCTGCAGGTATCAAGTTCTTTGATGCCGGTACTTCAGGTGGTATGAACGGTGCCCGTAATGGTGGTAACTTCATGATTGGTGGCGATGACGCCGAAGCATGGCAAGTTATTGAACCACTTTTCAAGTCAATCGCTGAAGAAGATGGTTACTTGTATACAGGTCGTTTGGGATCAGGTCATTATTTGAAGATGGTTCACAACGGTATCGAATACGGTATGATGCAAGCAATTGCCGAAGGATTCGAAGTATTGGAAGCCTCACAATTTGACTACGACTATGAAGCTGTTTCAAAGTTGTGGAACCACGGATCAGTTATCCGCTCATGGTTGATGGAATTGGCTGAAGAACAGTTCGCCAAGGATCCACATTTGGATGCTATTGCTGGTCGTATGCATTCTTCAGGTGAAGGTAAGTGGACAGTGCAGGAATCATTGGATTTGGATGTTCCAGCACCAGTTATTTACTTGTCTTTGGCAATGCGTTACCGTTCATTGCAAGATGACACATTTACAGGTAAGGTTGTTTCAGCTTTGCGTAACGGCTTCGGTGGTCACGCAATGGACGCTGCCAAGTAATAAGAATCTGTTCGTTTTCTTGGATAGAAGCTCCCATATTGGGAGCTTTTTCTGTGTTAATGCAATAATGTTCAACGTTTAACAATTATTAATTGTGTAATTTGAGGTGAACACATGGAATATATGATTGGTGTCGATTTAGGCACAACGTCAACTAAAGCAGTTTTGTTTGACGATAAAGATCAGGTTGTAACCAGTGCTAATAAAGGTTATCCATTGTATCGTGATGTACCAGATATGGCGGAAGAAGACCTAAATGAAATTTTTGATGCCCTAATTGAAGCATTAACTGATGTCGTGCGTGCTGCTGATTTAAAAGACGGTGACAAAATTGCCGCCGTTTCATTCAGTTCAGCGATGCATTCTTTAATTGCTTTTGATAAAAACTGGAAGCCATTGACACGTGTTATTACGTGGGCTGATACACGAGCAGTTAAGTATACAGAAGAACTGAAATCTAATGGTTTAGGCGCTCAAATTTATAAAAAAACTGGAACGCCTATTCATCCGATGGCACCTTTGTCAAAGCTATTATGGCTGAAAGAGGAACATCATGACGTTTATGAAAATGCTGCGCACTATTTAGGTATCAAAGAGTATTTATTCCATCGCTTGTTTGGCAGCAATAAAATGGATATTTCGATTGCCTCTGGTACTGGATTGTTTAATATTTTCAATCTTGATTGGGATGAACAGGCACTTACAGTGACTGGCGTCACAAAATCACAATTACCAAAACCGGTTGAACCATATGAATATGAAACAAATATGGTCGCTGAGTATGCTGCGGTGATTGGTATTCCAGCAGACACACCTTTTGTTTATGGTGCTGGCGATGGGCCACTATCAAATTTGGGTGTTAATGCTGTTAAACCGGGTGTGGCGGCCATTACTATTGGTACGTCTGGTGCTATTCGCGTGGTTGCTGATGAACCAGTGATTGATCCTAAGGGACGTACTTTTACGTACGCATTGGATAAGGATCATTGGGTCGTTGGTGGTCCCGTTAATAATGGTGGTGATGTATTCCGTTGGGCACGTGATAACATGTTTGACGCTGAAAAATCTACCGCTGCTTTGCTGGGAGAAGATGCGTATGATTTGATGACTGAAATTGCTTCTCGCATTCCAGCTGGATCAGAAGGATTGATTTTCCATCCATACTTAGGTGGCGAACGTGCACCAATTTGGGATGCTAATGCTCGCGGTTCATTCTTTGGACTTAACCATGCACACACGCGTGCCCACATGCTAAGGTCTGTCTTAGAGGGCATTACTTTCAACGTTTATATGGTCAGCCTAGCTTTGGAAGAAGTTGTTGGTGGACTGAAGTCAATTCAAGCCACTGGTGGCTTTGCTCGGTCACCACTTTGGCGTCAAATGTTCGCTGATATCTTCGAACAACCAGTAACTGTGCCAGAGGCATTTGAATCTGGTTCGTTGGCAGCAGTAATTGTTGCCCAAAAAGCATTGGGTAAGATTGACGATTTGTACGAAATTGAAAAGTATGTTGGTGCTTCTAATACTTACCAACCAGATCCGGAAAATTTCGAGGCTTATCGAGAATTAGCACCAATTTTCATCAGATTATCGCGCCAATTGCAGACGGAATATGAAAATATTGCTAATTATCAAAGAAAACATTCTAAGTAAACAGCTAATCAAAATATTTAAGTACGGTTAAATATTGGTGTCTACATTAGCTTTTACTGATAACCATAAAAGGAGAAAGCGGTTTTTAAGCCGGCTATATATACACATGGAATTCGTCATGTTGATCGTGTCCATCTTAATTTTGTTGTTGTTGATTGCAAAATTAAAATTAAACACATTCGTATCATTAATTATCACTGCGTTTATTTTAGCGCTGCTGCTTGGCATGAAGCCAATGCAAATTCCTGACGCTGTCCTCGGTGCACAAGGCGTCGGAAATATTCTTGGTCCCAACTCAGTTATTTTCATCTTTGGTGGAATGATTGGTCGTTTGGTGGCAGACGCAGGTGGTTCATATCGCATTGCCAAGACATTAATTGATTGGTTTGGTGTGAAACGCTTGCAATGGGCTGTTTTGATTGCATCATTTATTATTGGTATTTCAATGATTTTTGGTGTTGGTATGGTACTTTTGATACCAATTGTGTTCGCAGTTGCCATTGAAGCCGGCGTGCCATTACTTTATTTAGGTGTTTCAATGACTGCTGCTTTGAGCTCTGCTCAAGGCTTCTTACCACCACAGCCAGCACCAACCGCTGTTGCATCAGCTTTGGGTGCTAATATTGGTATGATGTTGATCTTTGGTTTGGTCGTGTCAGTGATTACTGCCGTGGTTGCTGGGCCAATGTTTACTAAACTTGCTCAAAAATATGCACCTGGTGCATTCCAATTTAAAACAGAAATAGAAGCAGTAGGACCAGTCAAGGAATATGATCTCAAAGCAACACCAAACTTTGGTTTGTCAGTTTTGACCTCTGTCTTTCCATTGATATTTATGATTATAGCTACCGTTTATAAGCTAATATACACTGGTGGTGTGACTCCTAAAAATCCAACAATGGTTGACCAAGTGGTTGAGTTTGCTGCCAATCCTGCGGTTGCTATGACAATTGCTTTGGTATTTGCTATCTTTACAATGGGAATCTGGCAACAAAAGTCTATGACTGAAGTAGGTAAATCACTAAATGAAGGTATGGCTGCTGTTGCAGGTATTCTGTTAATTGTTGGTGGTGGTGGTGCTTTGCGTGGTGTCTTGGTTACCTCTGGCCTATCTGACAAAATTGCTACAACTTTCCAAGCAGGGGGCTCAATGAGCCCTATCGCTGTGGTACTATTTGCTTGGGCTGTTGCTGCGGTGTTGCGTGTCTCAGTTGGTTCAGCAACTGTTGCGGGCATGACTGCTGCTGGTATTGTTACAGGTATTTTGGCTTCTAATCCAGGAAATACATTACTACCAGTATTTGTTGCCTTAGCAATTGGTGCCGGTTCATTGATAGCATCGCACGTCAATGATGCTGGTTTCTGGATTTTTAAAGAATTCTTTGACTTGAGTGTTAAGCAAACGTTCCAAATTTGGACGGTACTAGAAACAATTATTTCAGTGACAGGTTTGATTGTCATTTTGATTATGACAACTATTTTCGCTTAAACTGCTAAACCACCTTAAAAGGTGGTTTTTTTATTTGAGGGAGTTTATCCCATGATAATAAAAATATAATAACTTTCATTTTATTTTCATGGGAATGTTGACACTAAGATGAGAAAATGTTAATATATTATAATAACTTTTAAGCGTTGAAGGGATAAACATATGTCAGAATTAAATAAAAAAACAGGCTGGTTTCACAAAGCGTCGCCTGTAAGTTTTACGGAAAGTGATCGACACTTACGTAAAACTTTGGGTGTCAAAGAAATGTTGGCGCTAGGAATTGGAACTATTGTTTCCACAGCCATTTTTACTTTACCGGGAATTGTTGCAGCTAATCATGCGGGACCAGCAGTTGCAATTTCGTTTGTTATTGCTGCGATAGTGGCCGGACTTGCGGCCTTTGCCTATGCTGAATTTGCATCTGCATTGCCATTTGCGGGTTCTGCTTATTCATGGGCTAATGTTGTGTTTGGTGAGGTTTTTGGATGGATAGCTGGTTGGGCACTTTTGGCTGAGTACTTTATTGCTGTTGCATTCGTTGCGTCAGGGTGGTCAGCTAATTTCAAACTATTTTTAGCGTCTCATCATTTAGCGTTGCCGAAAGCGTTAGCAGGATCATTTGTTGCAGGTAATGGTGGCATAATTGATATTTCATCCTTGTTTGCTGTTTTGATTGTTGCTATTTTACTTTGGCGAGGTACAAATACAACCGCTCGAGTAGAAAATGTGTTGGTTATCGGTAAAGTTGCTGTCATTTTGATTTTTATTGCTGTTGGTTTGACAGCAATTCATCCTAGTAACTATGTACCATTTATTCCAGCGCACAAGGCTGGTACGGAGTTCGGTGGTTGGACAGGCATATTCGCCGGTGCCTCACAAATATTCTTGGCTTATATCGGATTTGATTCGATTGCAGCTAACTCCGCTGAAGCAAAGAACCCAAAGAAGACGATGCCTCGTGGTATTATTGGATCACTCATCATTGCTACGATTTTGTTTGTTACGGTTGCTTTGGTTCTGGTTGGTATGTTCCCTTATTCTAAGTATGCTGACAATGCTGCGCCAGCTGCTTGGGCATTATTGCAGTCAGGACATGTCTTTACTTCAAATCTATTGTCTATTGTTGCTTTGATTGGTATGTTCACAGCCATCATTGGTATGATGCTTGCAGGATCACGATTGCTGTATGCTTTTGGACGTGATGGTTTGTTGCCAAACTTTTTGGGTAAGGTTAACGATAAGGGGCTTCCTAACAATGCGTTATTAGCATTATCAGTAATTGCAATTTTGATTGGATCGGTTTTCAGTTTCACTGAGTTAGCTGGTTTGATTTCTGCTGGTACATTAATTGCCTTTATGATTGTTTCCCTTGGTATTTATGCTTTGCGCCCACGTGAAGGTAAGGATATTCAAGAACCTGGCTTCAAAATGCCATTTTATCCTGTGTTACCAGCGTTAGCTGCCTTAGGATCAGGATTCATTTTTTATGAATTAGATGATCAGGCTAAAATATACGCATTTGGCTGGTTTGCACTAGGTTTGATAATTTATGCCATTTATGGTGCCAAACATAGTAAATTATCTCGAAATTAATTGACAAAGTCCTGTTGTTTCAGGGCTTTTATTGTACACAAATCATAAATGAAAGCTGCCTCATATGTCGAAAAATACGGAAATTTTAAATGAAGAAAAGGTTTATTTAGCTGATGCAACACGAGTTAAGTATTTTGATATTGTGATTGATCATGGTAGTGGTGCCATTATTACTGATGCCAATGGTCACGACTATATTGATTTGTTAGCCAGTGCTAGTGCTACCAATACGGGGCATTCACATCCAAAAGTGGTTGAGGCAATTACCCAGCAAGCGCAGAAATTAATTCAGTATACGCCGGCTTACTTTGCTAACACAACAACAGCTCAGTTGGCAAAACGTCTGGCAGATATTGCACCAGGAAATTTTGATAAACAAGTCGCTTTTGGCAATTCTGGTTCTGATGCTAATGATGCGATTATCAAATTTGCTCGCGGATATACTGGCCGATCCTATGTTGTTAGCTTCACTGGTGCTTATCATGGGTCGACGTATGGCTCTATGTCAATTTCAGGTGTGAGTTTGAATATGACGCGAAAAGTTGGCCCTCTACTGCCAGATGTTATTAAAGTACCATATCCCGATCAAACGCAACGCTTGGTTAATGAAAGTGATGACGATTTTTCTAATCGACTATTCAAACAATTTATGCTACCATTTGAAACCTATTTACCCGCCGATGAAGTGGCGTTAGTCATTATCGAGCCAATTCAAGGTGATGGTGGCATTGTTAAAGCCCCACAACGTTTTATGACGTTAGTTTATAATTTTACGCGTGAACATAATATTGTGTTTGCTGTTGATGAAGTTAATCAAGGGCTTGGTCGAACAGGAAAAATGTGGTCTATTGATCATTTTGGTATAGTACCTGATCTGATGAGCATTGGTAAATCAATTGCAAGTGGCTTACCATTAAGTGCAGTTGTGGGACGTCGAGATATCATGTCGAGTTTATCAGCGCCTGCTAACGTTTATACAACGGCCGGTAATCCAGTCACGGCAGCAGCAGCGCTGGCGACATTAGACATTATCGAGCAAGAACAGTTGGTTTTGCGTTCGTATGAATTAGGGAAAATTGCAAAAACATTTTTTGAAAATGCAGCACAACGTTATCATTTTATCGGTGATGTTCGCATGTATGGCTTAAATGGCGGCATTGATATCATTGATAATCAAGGACAGCCAGACACGCATGCGACCAATCAATTGATATACCGTATATTTGAGCTTGGCGCGATTATGATTAGCTTGAGAGGCAATATTTTACGTTTTCAGCCCCCACTAGTCATTAAGGAAGAAGAACTAACCAAAGCGTTGGCGATTATTGATCAGGCTTTTTCAGATTTAGAAGCGGGAAAAATTGTATTACCACAAACTGATAGTCATATTGGTTGGTGATATGATATAATTGATTTGGCATTGGATATATGGCCTTGTGTATTGTCAATTAGAAATGTGTTGGCTGATGAAAAACACACGTATATGAGGTTGTGCTCCCAAAACTAGATGTGATTGAAAAATCACCGCGTCTCGGCGTTATGAGCTATAAAGGTAAAGATCAAAGATCATTACAAATTGCGGTGGTACCACGGTAAAGCGTCCGCACTTTGTTTTGGTCTTTTTATATTAATTAAGGAGAAAACTTGTCATGAAAGAGTTGAGTTCAGCAGAAATTCGTCAAATGTTTTTAGACTTTTTTGCTTCTAAAGGGCATGAAATCGTGCCTTCAAAAAATCTGATTCCGCAAGATGATCCAACACTATTGTGGATTAACTCAGGTGTTGCGACATTAAAAAAATATTTTGATGGTACAGTGGTGCCTAAAAATCCGCGTATTACAAACGCTCAGAAAGCTATTCGTACCAATGATATTGAAAATGTAGGCAAGACAGCACGTCATCATACTTTGTTTGAAATGATGGGTAATTTTTCAATTGGTGACTATTTCAAAGCCGAAGTGATTCCATGGGCATGGGAACTGCTCACGAGTCCAGAGTGGTATGGTTTGGATAAAGAAAAGCTTTATGTCACTGTTTACCCGAAAGATCAAGAAGCAAAACAAATTTGGCAGGAAAAAACAGATTTACCAGATGGCCATATTTACGAAGTAGAAGATAATTTTTGGGATATCGGTGAGGGCCCATCAGGTCCTGATTCAGAAATTTTCTTTGATCGGGGACCAGCATTTCAAGATTTACCAGACAATGATCCTGAAATGTATCCCGGTGGTGAAAATGAACGGTACTTAGAAATTTGGAATATCGTGTTTTCACAGTTTAATCATTTGCCGGGGTTGACTGATAATTCGCAATACCCTGAATTACCACATAAAAATATCGATACAGGTATGGGATTGGAACGTGTCGTTTCTGTTTTCCAAAATGGTCGAACTAACTTTGATACTGATCTCTTCTTGCCTATTATTCATGCCACAGAAGCTTTAACAGATGGTTTTGTTTATGATGATAGTCAAGATAGTGAAAGCAATACTAGTTTTAAAGTGATTGCCGATCATATTCGTGCTATCACATTTGCAATTGGTGATGGTGCGTTGCCGTCAAACGAAGGACGCGGATATGTTATCCGTCGTTTACTTCGTCGTGCTGTATTGCATGGACAAAAGTTAGGCATTAAGGGCGAATTTTTGACTAAGTTAGTCCCAGTTGTTGGTGAAATTATGGTGAGTTATTATCCAGAAATTTCAGAAAACGCAACGAAAATTCAAAAAACAATTGCCTCTGAGGAAAAACGATTTAATGTAACATTAGCTGGTGGCTTGGCTTTATTGAATGACGTGATTGCTGACGCCAAAAAGAATGGTCAACACCAAATTAGCGGTCTGGATGCTTTCAAACTGTCTGATACGTATGGTTTCCCCCTAGAATTGACACAAGAGCAAGCTGCTGATGCAGGCTTAACAGTTGATGTTGATGGCTATCGTGATGCTTTACAAGCGCAACGTGAGCGCGCTCGTGCAGCACGTTCTAGTGACAAGTCAATGGGTGTTCAAAATGCTGTTCTAACTGATTTGAAAGTGGATTCTAAGTATGTTGGATGGTCTGAAACAAAGGTTTCAAATGCCGAAATTGTTGCGATTATTGGTCAAGATAGCGCTGGTGTTGACGCGTTATTAGATAGTGCCACTGCAGGTCAAACAACGCAACTTGTATTTGATGTGACACCATTTTATGCTGAAATGGGTGGTCAAGTGCCTGACTTTGGTGACATTTCAAATCAGGCTGGTGCGCTCATTGGACATGTTGTTGATGTACAGACAGCGCCAAATGGACAGCATATTCATACCGTCGAAGTAATATCTGACTTTAATTTAGGTGACCGTGTTACGCTTGAAGTTGACATGGCACGTCACATTGCTGTTTCAAAAAATCATACAGCGACCCACATGCTTGATCAAGCACTACGGAATGTGATAGGTGGGGATGTGCATCAAGCTGGTTCGCTTGTTGAACCTGACTACTTACGTTTCGATTTTAACCATGATGGTCCAGTTTCTGATAATGATTTAGATGAAATTGCTGTAATGGTCAACCAAGAAATTGCCAAAAATTTGCCGATTACATGGGTTGAAACAGATATTGAGTCAGCTAGAAAACTGGGTGCTGTGGCGGTGTTCGGTGAGAAGTATGGTGAAAAAGTCCGAGTCGTTTCTATTGGTGATTTTAACAAAGAATTTGATGGTGGCACGCATGCCAATAGTACGGCGGAACTAGGCATTTTCAAAATTGTCAGCGAATCCGGTATTGGCGCTGGTGTACGCCGAATTGAAGCTGTCACAGGATTAGCAGCATTAGCATTATACCAGTCTGAAGAAAAAGCATTGAAACAAATTGCTAATGGCTTGAAAGCACAAAAATTAATAGATACACCTAATAAAGTGAGCGAACTGCAAGCTGAATTGCGTAATACACAGCGTCAAAATGAGTCTCTTGCCGCACAATTAGCTAATGCTAAATCGGGCGAGATTTTTGACGATGTTCAAACAGTCAACAATCACAGTTATATTGCGAAAGCGCTGACTGTGAATGGCATTGATGGTCTCCGACAAGTGGCTGATAATTGGAAAGAAAAGCAGCCCTCTGATATTTTGGTTTTGGCATCAGCTGCAGAAGGTAAGGTGAGCTTGATTGTTGCTGCTTCATCTGAAGCGATTAAGCAAGGAATCAAAGCAGGAGATTTAATTAAATCCATTGCACCAAAAATTGGTGGTGGTGGTGGTGGCAGACCAGACATGGCACAAGCAGGTGGTAAAAATCCTGATGGTATCACAGACGCATTGGCAGCCGTTGCAGATTTCTTAGCTGATAAGTAATTTTTTTGTAACTTGATTGAGAAAATAATTTAGTATTATAGTGAGTAGTAAGTAACAATGTGTCAATCACATTGCATTTTGAAGAGAAAGGAGCGTGTACCATGACAGTAGGAGATGAAACGGCTGTTTTTGACTTTGGAAATCAGTTGCCTAAGGATATTCATGAAACATTAGAAATTGTGTATAATGCACTGGAAGAAAAGGGCTATAATCCAATTAACCAGATTGTAGGTTACTTGATGTCTGGAGACCCAGCTTATATTCCGCGTTTGAATGATGCTCGAAATTTGATTAAACGTCACGAACGAGACGAAATAATTGAAGAGCTCGTACACGCCTATTTAGATAAATAATGCGACTATTAGGATTAGATGTTGGTAGTCGAACAGTGGGCGTTGCGGTCAGTGATCCAATGGGTTGGACTGCACAAGGTGTCGAAATTATTCGTATCAACGAGGATGAAGAGCAATTTGGACTAGAGCGTCTTGGTGAGATTATCAAAGAAAAGCAAGTTAAGGGTGTTGTTCTGGGTCTACCTAAAAACATGAATAACAGTGAAGGGCCCCGTGCCGAAGCAGCTCGTCAATACGCCAAAATGGTTGAAGAGCACTTTAATTTGCCCACGGATTTTCAAGATGAGCGGCTCACAACTGTTCAAGCTGAACGCATGTTAATTGAAGAAGCTGATGTATCACGTAAAAAGCGGAAACAAGTCATTGATAAAATTGCTGCAGAATTTATTTTACAGAATTATCTGGATGCGAACGGTAAATTAACTAAATAACTCAAAACGCGCTGTTCTTGGTATACGGATCAGCGCGTTTACGTTATAATGAAATCATTAACAGTTAAAGGAAATGACTATGAGTGAAAATAACCAAGAAGTACAAAAAATTACCCTAATTGATGAAAACGGTGATGAAGCGCTTTATGAAATTCTCTTCACGTTCCATTCTGATGAATATAGCAAAGATTATATTTTGTTAGTCCCTGAGGGTGTTGAGGATGATGAGGAAGTTGATATACAAGCCTACATTTTCAACCCTGATGAAAATGGTGATGCTACCGAAGAAGAACTTATTCAAATTGAAGACGACAAAGAGTGGGATATGGTCGAAGAAGTGCTTAACACTTTCTTGGACGATGATACGAACTTTAACTAAATTGAATTAAAATGTACCTTATAATTTTGTTTGACCAAATTACAAGGTACATTTTTATTGCAAAAAATTATAAAAGCCTTTAAATCAAGCTTATCAAGTGATAAACTATTCATAGAGAACTTCTTGTGTAATACATCAAGTTGAATATTTGAAAGTATTGATTGTCATAATAATCGACACCAATACGTTGGAGGAATAGTTATGGTTGCATTAGTGGGCATACTAGATTTAGCGCGATTCCAATTCGCGATGACCACGATTTTTCACTTTTTCTTTGTACCAATGTCAATAGGATTAGCTGTTGTCGTTGCGTTAATGGAAACGTTGTATGTCATCAAAAAAGATGAGACGTACAAAAAAATGACACAGTTTTGGGGTAAGATTTTCTTACTCAGTTTTGCTGTGGGTGTCGTGACAGGTATTATTCAAGAATTCCAGTTTGGTATGAACTGGTCTGAATATTCAAGATACGTTGGTGACATTTTTGGTGCGCCATTGGCGATTGAGGCTTTGGTTGCTTTCTTTGCGGAGTCAACCTTTATTGGTTTGTGGTCGTTTACATGGGACCGATTTAAGCCAGCCATTCATTTAATTTTTATTTGGGTTGTCGCTTTTGCATCAAGTATTTCTGCTTTATGGATTTTAGCAGCCAATTCATTCATGCAAAATCCAGTTGGTTATGCAATTGACAACCACATGGGTCGAGCTGAATTAAAAAGTTTTGGTGCTCTGCTGACAAACAAACAGCTTTGGATCGAATTTCCGCACGTTTTAGTTGGTACTTTTGTAACAGGTGGTTTTATCGTTGCTGGCATGGCAGCGTTTAAATTGCTCAAATTAAAAAAAGGTGACAAACAAATTGATTTCTTCCGTAAGTCAATTAATGTTGCCTTAGTTGTTGCTTTGGTTGGTGTTGGTGGCGCCTTGATTACGGGTGATCAACATGCCTTTGAGTTGCAGTCAATGCAGCCTATGAAGTACGCTGCCATGGAAGGTGTTGATACAACTCTTGATGCATCCAAAAGAACTGATAAAGCACAACCTTGGTCATTGATTTCAGTGACTAATCCTGCAACACATCGTGTCATTGCCAAAATTGAAATTCCTTATGCATTGTCAATTCTTGGTAATCACTCTTTGACTGGCGGGAAAACTACTGGTACAACTGAGCTTGAAAAGCAATTTGAAAAGAAATACGGTAAAACAACTGATGGTATCAAAAACTACTATGTACCAGAAAATACGTTGTTTTATTCATTCCGTGTGATGGCAATGGGCGCTGGATTACTTGGCCTTGTCGCCGTTGTTGCACTATGGTTTAACCGTAAGAAGTCTAATTTAATTTTGTCTCAGCGCTGGTTCTTATGGATAATGGGTGTTATGACATTTTTCCCATTCGTGGTTAATACAGCCGGATGGTTGGTCACTGAATTGGGTCGTTTCCCTTGGGTTGTTTATGGTTTGATGACAATCGCAGATGCTGTTTCGCCAAATGTTTCAGCTGCTTCATTGCTGATTTCTAACATTGTTTACTTCTTAACTTTTGCTGCCTTGGGTGGTGTCATGATTTGGTTGTCTCGACGCGTGCTTCATGCTGGTCCGGATGCAGAGGAAGAAGCAGAAGCTTCACCACGTGACCCTTATGAACATCTATCAGGAAGTGAGGTAGAAGCATAATGAGTTTTCTACAAATTTTATGGTTCATATTAATAGCTGTTTTGTGGTCAGGATTCTTATTCTTAGAGGGTTATGACTTTGGCGTTGGTATGCAGTTTGCCTTTAACGCACGAAATCAAAAAGATCGGCAGGCGCTATATGAAGCGATTGGACCGAATTGGGATGCCAACGAAGTCTGGCTTTTGACTGCTGGTGGTGCCACTTTTGCTGCCTTTCCTTATTGGTATGCATCACTATTTTCTGGTTTTTATTTACTTTTGTTTATTGTCTTGATGGCATTGATTTACCGTGGTGTGTCATTTGAATTTCGTGAGCACATGCCAACTATTCAAGGTACGCAACTTTGGGAAAGATTGATTGCGCTGTCTTCGTTCATTGCACCATTCTTCTTAGGTATGATTTTTACAGCGATGGTTTCCGGTATGCCAATGGATGCCAAAGGTAACATTTCGGCAGGATTCTTCGATTATGTTACGCCATTTACACTAGTGGGCGGTGTCGCAGTTGCACTAATGAGCTATGTTCACGGCCTTAACTACACGCGTTTGCGGATTGATGGTGATTTGCGTGTTCGTGCTTTAACACAGCTAAAAGTTTTGTATCCACTACTTTTGGCAGGTGAAGCATTGTTTGCTGTTTTGCTGTTTTTCTACACTGACTTTTTGCAAACAAAAACATTGTGGACTTTGCTAATTCTGGTAGCAATTGTTGTAACAACCTTGCTTGGTTGGTACTTGGCTATTGCTAAGACAAAAGAGGGTGTGCCATTTGTGTTATCTGGTTTGACATTAGTGGAAGTTGTCGTTTTGCTATTTGTAGGTATGTTTCCTCGTGTGATGGTTGCAGCTGATCCATTACACAGCCTAAAAATCATTAATGCATCTTCGTCACCTTACACTTTAAAAGTGATGACTATTGTCGTCTTAACTGCCTTACCAATTACCCTTGCTTACCAAATTTGGAGTTTCTGGGTATTCCGTAAGCGCATTGTCGCGGACAAAGTGGTTGAATAATAAAACAAAAAACGTTTACAATTGATGTGAGCGTTTTTTAGTTTAAGGAGAGTATGCTGAATAATTGAATTTTCAGCAAACAATAGATAGTAGATGATAGATAAAAGATTGTTTGCCGTGCCGGGCATTATAAAAATATTGGCAACTCTGGTTGTATTTACAGGATTACAAGCATTTGCAATATTGTTTCAGGGTATTTTTCTTGCCAAAGTTCTTGTTGCTTTATGGCAAGGTAATGGTATCACAAGTGTGGTGAATCAAGTGCTTGCTTTTGCGATTGCTTTTTTAGTTCGGCAATTGCTGGTCGTTTTTAAAAATTCATTGATGGCCCACTTTTCAGATCAGGCGGTCGAGTCTTATCGTGTACAATTACTGGCAAAGTACGCGGAAATTGGGCCAAGTGTCATTACAAAATCAGGTACTGGAAATGCGGTTACAACACTTGGCGTTGGCTTAGACAATGTCAAAAATTATTTTCAATTGTTGCTGATTAAAGTTTTTGATTTGAGTATTATTCCATGGTTGATTTTACTTTACATCTTTTTCTTAAAATGGGAACAAGGGTTATTTTTATTATTAATTTTTCCGGTGGTAATTTTATTTTTCATTATTCTTGGTTTAGCTGCACAGAGTAAAGCGGATGCTGAGTTTGCTAATTTTAAAAATTTAAATAATCGTTTTGTGGATGCTTTACGTGGTTTGCCAACATTGAAGCAGCTTGGTTTATCACAATCTTATGGGTCAGAAATTTATAACATTTCAGAGGATTATCGTAAGACGACAATGCGGACACTCCGCATAGCAATCACTTCTACATTTGCATTAGACTTTTTTACCACACTTTCTATTGCAATTGTGGCCGTGTTTTTGGGTTTTGATCTTATGAATGGTAAGATGACACTCTTGCCGGCACTATCTATTTTAATTTTGGCACCAGAATATTTTTTGCCACTACGTAACTTTGCAGATGATTATCATGCAACTTTAAACGGCAAAAATGCTCTGACTGACGTATTAACGGTTATTGATATGCCAAGTGTTCCAGAACAAGATTTGTTGACACTGGCAACGTGGCAAACGAATTCTGAATTAAATTTGGCTGATGTTGCTTTTTCATACGATACGGTACCAACACTAACAAACATTAACGTCAGTGCAAAAGGATATCAAAAAATTGCGATTGTCGGGGAGAGTGGTTCAGGAAAATCAACGCTATTGAAGCTTTTGGGCGGTTTTTTGCAGCCAAATGAAGGCTCAATTATTGTGAATGGTCAAACATTGTCACACCTGACCCAGCAAAATTGGCAAAAACAGTTTTTCTACATGCCGCAATCTCCCTATATTTTTCATGCTTCTTTACGTGATAATATTAAATTTTATACACCAAATACGGATGATGTGACGGTTGAATCAGCTATTGAACGGGCAGGACTGTCTTCTTTGGTTCGTGAAATGCCGGATGGACTCGATACAATGATAGGTGAGAGTGGTCGTCAGCTATCTGGTGGGCAAGCGCAGCGCGTAGCGTTAGCGCGAATGTTACTTGATCCTCAACGAAAAGTGTTGCTTTTTGACGAACCAACTGCTCATTTGGATATTGAAACTGAAGTTGAATTAAAACAAACCATGGCGCCAATTTTAGCAAATCACTTAGTTTTCTTTGCGACACATCGTCTACATTGGTTAGATCAAATGGATTATGTTTTAGTGATAGCAAATGGTCAAATTGTTGAAACTGGTGAGCCTAAAATATTGTTAGCCGATGAAAATAGTGCGCTTAATCACCTACGTCATGAATTGTATCGAGGTAAATTGGTATGAAAAAAATTCAAAAGTTACTTCAAAATGATCATTGGATTATGCCATTTTTGCGGCAACAAAAATCTGGTTTGTTTTGGTCAATATTTTTAAACTTCATGACTACTTTTGCAGCAGGCGCTTTGATGTTTGTCTCTGGATTCTTAATTTCAAGGTCGGCACAACATCCTGAAAATATTTTAATTATTTATGTGCCTATCGTATTAACGCGTGCTTTTGGTATTGCAAGGCCAGTCTTTCGCTATGCGCAACGTTTGGTGTCACACAATTGGGTATTACGTATTGTATCAAAAACAAGGCGACGACTTTATGAGAGTGTTGCGAGCACAGCAGGTAGCATTCGTGGTCGTATGCAGACGGGTGATATACTTAGTTTGTTAGCTGATGATTTAGATCGATTGCAAAATCTTTATCTCAGAACACTATTTCCACTCGGTGCTGGCATCATGTTGTATATTTTTGTCAGCATTGGATTTGGCGTTGTTAATTGGCAATTTATGTTGTGGTGGTTTTTTATACTGGCTGTTATTTTAATCGTGATTCCTTTGCTAAGCTTAAAATGGAATTACAATGGTGTTCGCCGTCAAAAAGCTTTACAGAATCAACTTTATACTGAAGCGACGGATGCTATCTTGGGATTACAGGACTGGGTGCTCTCGGGTAGACAAGCTGATTTGGTCTCACGGCAGGGCAAAGTGATGTCAGAATTGGCTAGTGTTAAAAATAAAAGTATGAAATTTGGGTGGTGGCGTGATTTCTTAATTCAAATGTTGGTATTATTATTGACGATTACAACATTGATTTGGGCGGGCAATCAATTTGCTAATGACCGTGATTTGGTCAACTATATCGCAGCTTTCACATTAGCAATATTCCCATTGGTTGATAGTTTTGTTGGTGTTAATCAAGGCGTTAGTGAAGCATCGGTTTATGAAGATAGTATGACACGCTTGAATCAGTTGCCCGCAGTTAAAAAGATTGAAAGTGCACTAATTCCTAAAAATACGGTAGTGAAATTTGATAAAGTAACGTTTGCTTATGCTGATAAAACAATAATTGATCATTTAGATTTGACAATAACATCAGGCGAAAAAATTGCATTATTGGGCCGTTCGGGTGCTGGTAAAACAACTATATTAAAACTGCTGGCAGGCGATATCAATCCAAATCAAGGCGAAGTTACTATTGGTGGTCAGCCAGTTAGCCAATTACAGCCAAAAATGTCAGAATTGGTAGCTGTTTTGGATCAACAAGCTTATTTATTTGATTCAACAATATTGAATAATGTGCGCATGGGTAATATTCATGCTTCTGATGATGCAGTAGCAGAGGCCATCAAACAAGCTGGTTTACAACCGCTAATTGACGCTTTGCCAGAGGGATATCACACACAAATGCGTGAAGCTGGCGCTCGATTTTCAGGTGGTGAACAGCAACGATTTGCCTTGGCGCGTATTTTATTGCAGGCAGCACCTATTGTTGTTTTGGATGAGCCAACAGTATCTCTTGATCCAAAAACTGAACATGATGTCTTGACACAAATCTTTTCAGTTTTGCAAGATCGTACGATTATTTGGGTAACGCATCATTTGACAGGTATTGAAAATGTTGATAAAGTATACTTTTTAGAAGCAGGCAAATTTGTTTTGTCAGGTAAACCATCACTTCTTCGTGATGAATCAGAAAGATTTAAGCAACTACTACTAATGGATCAATATTAATGGCAAAGAAAAAGCGTCGTAAATCCAAAAAAAAACTGCGCCAACAACGATTATTATGGTTAATCGGTGGCCTTTTTGCTTTGGTGGTCGTTGCCTCTATGGTTTCAGAGACGGTTATTTATCAACGGCAACAAACACAATCAGAGGATGCTGACCATGCTCAAAAAGCTGCTTGGATTAATCAATTAGCACCGTATGCGCGTGAATTGCAAGAAAAATATCATGTCATTGCCTCAATTAGTATTGCGCAAGCCATTTTAGAATCCAATTGGAATACAAGTACATTAGCAACTCAATATCATAATTTATACGGCATCAAGGCAGACGCAGGACAAAAAAGTGTGATATTGCCAACTAAAGAATATGAAAATGGGCAGTGGATCACGATTCAAGGGCGTTTTGCTGCTTACAGTAGTTGGCAAGAGAGTATGAAAGCTCACGCGATGCTCTTGTATCGTGGGACTAGTTGGAATACAAACCAATATCAACACGTTTTGGCGGCAAAGGACTATGCCACTGCTGCACAAGCTTTGACGCAAGATGGCTATGCGACCGATCCTTCCTATGCCAAAAAATTAACTACAATCATTCAAACGTGGCATCTTGATCGATTTGATGTGCCCACAAAATAAAAACTAACAATTTTTGTAATTGTTAGTTTTTATTTTGTTGATTTTTCAAATTCTGATTTAAAAATACCCATCATGAGACTATCATGGTAGCGACCTTCGGCAAAGAAATGTTCTCGCAAGGTTCCCTCAGCGATAAAACCAATTTTTTTATAAATATGAACAGCTGCTGCGTTTTTGACATCGACATACAGATAGACTTTGTGCATATTAAGCACTGTGAAGGCATATTCAATGCCGGCTTTCATCGCACTTTGTGCATAACCATGGCCCTGATATTTACTATGTATAATAATTTGAATTTCAGTATGACGATGAAGCGTGTCGATATCCATTAATTCGACGACACCAATGAACGATTCGTTATCCTCAATAACAAAGCGGCGTTCAGTTTGATCTAAAATATGACGATCATATAAAATTTGTAGTTCGTCAAATGAAGAATAAGGTTCCTCAAACCAAAGTGCCATGACGCGACGAGAATTTTCCTGTTCATAAATATAGGATAAATCTCTTTTCTCTAATGGTCTAAGTTTCATTTTTGATACACTTTCTTTTGTTTTGTCCATAAAATGGGATTTGGTCACTCATAGTTTAACACAATTTGATATTTTATCATAACGGGTAATAAAAAATCCTGATGCAGTGAATAGAGATATCGGCCTATTGGTGGTAAAATAGAAAGAGCTAATTTACAGATAAAGGACAACAATATGCCATTAGAAACACTTGTTTCAGGAATGAATGATCGACAATCAGAAGCAGTACAAACGACACAGGGACCATTATTGATTATGGCTGGTGCTGGCTCAGGAAAAACGCGTGTGTTGACACATCGTATTGCACATCTCATACAAGATTTAAATATTTATCCTTGGCGCATTTTGGCAATTACGTTTACTAATAAAGCAGCACGAGAAATGCGTGAAAGAATTGCCCAACTTGTTGATGCTGAAGTGGCAAAAGAAATTTGGGTATCAACATTTCATGCCTTAGCAGTACGAATTTTGCGACGTGATGGTGAAAATATTGGCTTATCACGTAATTTCACCATTGTTGATACTAGTGCGCAGCGTACTTTGCTCAAAAGAGTGATTAATGATTTAAATCTTGACACAAACCAATATGATCCCAGAACAATTTTAGGGACGATTTCCAATGCCAAAAATGATATGTTGACACCTAAAGCATATGCAAAACAAGCCGGAAATGTTTACGAAGAAACTGTCGCAGAAGTTTATGCTGCCTATCAATCTGAATTACGTCGTGCGCAAAGTGTGGACTTTGATGATTTGATTATGCTGACAATCGATTTGTTCAACCAAGTACCAGATGTATTGTCAAAATATCAAAATCAATTTGAGTATTTACACGTCGATGAGTACCAAGATACAAATGATGCGCAATATACAATTGTTAATATGTTAGCCAAAAGATCACGTAATTTAGCAGTAGTCGGTGATGCAGATCAGTCCATTTATGGCTGGCGTGGCGCTAATATGAATAATATTTTAAATTTTGAGAAAGATTATCCTGATGCGCATACCGTCATGTTAGAGCAAAATTATCGGTCGACACAAAATATTTTGGACGCCGCCAATGCTGTTATTAACAACAATAATGAGCGCATTGACAAAAACTTATGGACTGAAAATGGCAAAGGCGACAAAATAACTTATTATCGTGCACAAAGTGAACGTGACGAGGCTAATTTTGTTTTATCAAATATTCAAAAAATGCGACAAACGGAACAAATGGCGTACAGTGATTTTGCTGTTTTGTATCGTACCAATGCCCAATCACGAGGCATTGAAGAAGCTTTGGTTAAAGCTAATATGCCATATACGATGGTAGGTGGGCATAAATTCTACGAGCGTAAAGAAATTTTAGACATTATGTCGTATATGAATTTAATCACCAATCCATCAGATAATGCTGCGTTTGAACGTATCGTGAATGAACCCAAACGAGGCATTGGCGCAACTTCAATTAATCGTTTACGTGCTTTTGCCAATCGTATGGATTTGTCCTATATGGGTGCCATTGAAAATATTGAACTAGCGCCTGAAATTACAGCAAAAGCCGCTTCTAAGCTGATTAGTTTTGCTGAAATGATGCACAATCTGCGTCAACAAGCTGAGTTCTTGAATGTTACTGAATTAGCAGAAATGGCAATGACGACCTCCGGTTATCGCAAAATGTTAGCAGAAAAAAATGATCCGGAAAGTCAAGGACGTTTAGAAAACTTAGAGGAGTTCTTGTCAGTTACCAAAGAGTTTGATGCTAAATACAATCCAGATGATCCTGATTCAGTTGATCCAATGACAGATTTTCTTGGTTCAACTGCTCTGATGAGCGATTTAGATGATTTTGAAGAAGGTGATGGCGCAGTGACACTAATGACATTACACGCTGCCAAAGGTTTGGAGTTCCCTGTGGTATTTCTTGTCGGCATGGAAGAAGGTATTTTCCCGCTATCGCGTTCAATGATGGATGACGATCAACTTGAAGAAGAACGCAGGTTGGCTTATGTGGGTATTACACGTGCAATGAAAAAGTTGTTCTTAACAAACGCTTATTCACGCTTGCTTTATGGTCGTACACAATCTAATGAAGCGTCGCGTTTCATTGATGAAATATCTCCTGAACTACTCGACATGGTTAATAGTGGATTTAATAGTTCTACTACTTTAGACCGCCATTTACCGTTTGACAATCGTACGCAGCGTGCAACGGCAACAACCTATAAAGCAAGTCCTGTAACAAAAACGACATCAGGTACGACTGGGGCGGATAAAACGCCATGGCGAGCTGGCGATAAAGTATCACACAAAAAATGGGGCATTGGGACAGTGGTCGCCGTTTCCGGAGACGCCCAAGATCAAGAATTGAAAGTCGCTTTTCCTTCTGAAGGGGTTAAGCAACTTTTGGCCGCTTTCGCACCAATTACACGTGTCGAATGACAACATTTATCATTATTAGAGGCAATTCTGGAAGTGGTAAAACCACGTTAGCACAAGCTTTACATGACCAGTGTGATAATAGTTTTCTAATTTCACAAGATATTGTTCGCCGACAAATGCTACAAGTTGATGATCATGCAGGCAATTTAGCCATTAATTTGATGGCCGAATTAATTGAATTTGGTCGTTTGCATGTGGACATTGTGATTTTGGAAGGTATTTTACGGCAAGATGTATATCAAGAAATGTTACAATCTGCTTTAAAAAAGTTTGACGTTGTTATACCCGTCTATTATGATTTGACGTTGCCAGAAACGATTAATCGTCATCGAACAAAAAAATTTGTATCATTTACAGAGTCAGATGTTGCCAAGTGGTATCGAAAAAAAGATTATCTTGGATTGTCAAACGAAATACTCTTTAATCAAACGACTACTCTGAAACAAGCTATCGCAGTTATCATGCAACGAATTAATCATCAGTGAGGTATGAGATGTTACCAGAATTTACACCAATTGAAAAAATGACAACAGAGACAGCGCAGCAAGAAATTGCTCATTTACAGACACAATTAATCAATTATGGTGTTGCCTATTATGAAAACGATGAGCCTTTGGTTGAAGATCATATCTATGATGCCTTATACGCACGGCTTGTTGCGCTGGAAACCGTATTTCCTCAATTTATGACGCCGGATTCACCAACACAAAATGTTGGAGGCGCTGACACCAAATCTGATCTAGCAAAAGTTACCCATCCAGCACCGATGTTGTCACTAGGGGATGTCTTTAGTTTGGCAGAACTCGAGGAGTGGGATGTGCGCACGACCAAATCATTAGGGTTTCAATCAGCGTACAATTTGGAGCTCAAAATTGACGGTTTAGCAGTGGCGCTCACCTACGAACAAGGTAAACTGGTACAGGCCTCAACACGAGGTAATGGTGTTGTTGGTGAAGATGTCACGCGCAATGTGAAAACAATTAAATCAGTGCCACAAACGCTAACAGAGCCACTAACCATTGAGGTACGTGGCGAAATTTATATGCCGAAAAAAAGTTTTGCTAAGTTGAATTTGCAACGAGAAGCTGATGGATTAGAACCTTTTGCAAACCCACGGAACGCGGCAGCAGGTTCATTACGTCAATTAGATGTTAGTATCACGAAATCACGTGAATTATCGGCCTTTGTTTATTACACCGCTGAACCGGAAGTTTTGGGCGCTACAACTCAAAGTGGTGCCTTGGCGCGTTTTGCATCACTTGGTTTACCCACCAATCGTCAAAACCGTGTGATAGAAAAAATGGCAGATATTGCTGACTATATTTCAGAGTACACTGCTAAACGTGATGAGTTGGCATATGGTATTGATGGTGTTGTTGTTAAAGTTAATCAATTAGATTTGCAAATTGATTTAGGCAATACGGTTAAAATTCCTCGTTGGGCAATTGCTTATAAGTTTCCGCCAGAAGAAGCACTGACAGTTGTTAGAGACATTGAATGGACAGTTGGCCGCACTGGCGCAGTGACACCAACTGCTGTGATGGATCCAGTTCAGTTAGCGGGTACAACAGTGCAACGTGCTAGCTTACATAATCCTGATTATTTGAATGAAAAAGGGGTGCGAATCGGTGATACTGTAACACTTCACAAAGCCGGTGATATCATTCCAGAAATCGGGCAAGTGATAGTAGATAAGCGACCAGTTGATAGTACCATCTATGAAATCCCCACTTTTTGTCCAGCTTGTCGATCGGAATTAGTTCATATTGAAGGTGAAGTTGCTTTGCGATGCATCAATCCATTTTGTTCAGCTCAAATTCAAGAAGGGTTAACGCATTTTGCGTCGCGCAATGCGATGAATATTGATGGTATGGGGCCACGTGTTATCGGTCAACTATTGAAAGCAGGATATATTCAAGACGTTGCTTCAATTTACCGGTTGGAATTGTCTCAACTGTTGACATTAGATAAATTCAAGGAAAAATCTGCGGCAAATTTAATCAATGCAATTGCTCAATCGAAAAATAATTCGTTAGAGCGTTTGTTGTTTGGATTAGGCATTCGTATGGTTGGTGCTAAAGCGGCACGCCTAATTGCTGAAAAATTCAAAACACTCACAGCAATAGCAAATGCGGATGTTGATGAAATTTCAGCCATTCCAGGTATTGGTGAAACCATTGCTCAGTCATTAGTACAATACTTCAGCATGCCCGCTGCAGATAAACTTCAGCAAGAGTTAACTGAAGCAGGTGTCAATCAAATTTACTCATCTGGGGTCGAAATTGACGAAAATTCATTTTTTTATGGCAAAAAGGTTGTATTAACTGGTAAACTAGAACAGAGTAGTCGTCCAGTTGCGACTAAGTGGTTGCAAGATCATGGTGCTAGTGTCGCCGGGTCTGTTTCGGCAAAAACTGATTTACTCATCGCCGGTGGCGCTGCTGGTAGTAAGTTAGAGAAAGCAAACGAACTGGGTGTCACGGTTTGGACAGAACAAGCATTTGTTGATGCACAGTTAAAAGAGGATAACAAGTCATGAAACGCATTAGTTTCCGAATTTATATGATAATTGCGGTGGTAGTCTTGGGGGTGGCGGTTGGTGCATTATATTTTTTTAATGCCAATCGGGTCACACCGACAACGACTAAAAAAACTAGTGGGGTACAGATTACACAAAGTACACCCGGTGAGTACCAAACAGTTATTAAGAATGGTCGATATTTAGTGAGCGCCGCACGAGGTATTACTGCTTCTTCTGAGCCGAATAGTCTGGATGTTAAAAATTTTGAATCATCATTACTAGATTTGGCAAAAGACCACTTTAAACCCAGTCGTTATATTTTTCAAGAAGGACAATACTTGGGTTCATCTCTGGTGACAGATTTATTGGGACGCAAAAGTAGTAGTGATACCATTGGCCTTAATCCTGAGGATAATGGTAAAACCGATAGTTCACGCAACCCAATTTATGTACAAACTTTGACGGAACAAGACTTTATGGTCAAGGATGGTAATAGTTTGAAGTTATCAGGTATGATCATTGGTGTTGCAATGAATACACAAGATGAATACCAAAAAGAACAATATGGTGCCACCTACACGCAAAATATATCTGAAGCGGACCGTATTGCTTACGGTAAAAAGATTGCGCCACAGATTTTAAAGCAAGTTCGTGAACAAAAAGGTGTTAGTGATGATACGCCAATCGTGATTGCCATGTATGCTAATTCACAAACAGATTCACTTGCACCAGGTAGTTTCTACGCACAGACAACGAGTGATAAAGGGACAACAATTGAGAAATGGTCCGATATTAACGATCAATCAATTGTATTGCCAAAAGAGTCAACTGATACTTCTAAATTGGGTTCGGATGCTAACACAGGATTTGCTAATTTTAAAAATGACGTTGCCAACTTTTTCCCGAATATTGCAGGAGCAACCGCTGTTGCTGACTTTAAGAATGGTACGTTGTCAAGCATGACAGTCAACGTCACAACGCAATTTTATAGTCAAACCGAAATTGAAAGTTTCACAACTTATATTTCACAATCAGCTTTGAAGTATTTGCCAAGCAATGTGCCAATTAAAATCATTGTACAGACAGCCAATGAAATGCAGGCGATTTTGATTCGCAAGTCTGGTGAAAAAACATTTACAACAACATTATTAGATTGATTATAAAAAGAAGCAAAGGACATTCACTTTGCTTCTTTTTATAATCGATCAATATACACACCGTTTATCCAGCCTTTAGTAGCTAATTTTAACCAAACGACACCGTTGGCATCGTGCAACTCATCTGAGATAGCCACAAAGTCACCATTTAGAACACTGCCAACAGGCAATCCATATGGTGATTCGAAAACTTCCGTTGATTGCCCTGGTAAAAAGTTAACAATGGCGTTAGGTTGATCACTCTCAACTTTTTCAGGATTATTGAAATAGTTGACGTTTGCTTGATCTGGCGCGTTATCTGAAAGAGCCATTTGACTTGAATCGTATCTGAGCCAATGATGATCACCAATTTGATACCAGAATTGACCATTACTGGTAATGACACGAAGATGAGTATTCCAAAATTCTTTGGGTGAAATTGTGGTGATAATTGGACTAAGATCACTAGGGGTTGGATAAACAGGCAGTTTGGTTAACGTTTCTACAAACATATCAATACGATGTACAGCTCGCCAGTCATTAGGACGATAATATAAGACTGATGTTTGTGGTAAATCACCAAAAACGCCCGTCAATTGACCAGAGTTATCAACATATTCATATTGTTTAATCGCAGCCGGTGAAACATGGTAATCAGTACCAGATTTCCCGTCTAATCGACGCGGTTCCTGTAACAGTTCGCCTGTTGCAATATCTTTATCGTAAACCCATACGGGTGCAGTATTTGCCATAGAAGAATCCCCTTTGAATATGTCACCATTATATCACAAACAAAAAAAGACCCGCAGGTCTTCATTATTACTTTTCAACTTGAGCTGGTTCGTTTTGAACTTCACTAATGATAAAGGATCCATCTTGCCAGTCAGCAAATAACTGATGGACAGTTGGATGAGCCAAATAATAGTCAGCAATACCATCGGCAATTTTGTCTTGTAACACTCGACGCAACGGACGAGCACCCATTGAAGGATCGTAGCCCAAAGATACCAATTGCTTTTTCGCAGACTCACTGACTTCGATGTGGAGACCGTTTTCTGATAAATTATCATTCATATTGTCCAACAATAAATCAACGATTTTTAGCAAATGTGCCTGGGATAGTGGTTGGAATTCAACGATATCATCAAAACGGTTCAAAAATTCCGGCCTAAAATAATTTTCTAGTCGCTGCATTAGGCGATTTTGATTATCCACTTGTGCAAATCCGACTGGTGAGTTACCTGTATCTGTTGAACCGGCATTGGATGTCATAATAACAATTGTATCTTTAAAGCTAACAACATGGCCTTGAGCGTCCGTCAAACGACCATCATCCAGAATTTGCAGGAACATATTCATAATATCGGGATGGGCTTTCTCAACTTCATCAAACAGCACTAGTGAATAAGGGTGACGACGGACCTGCTCAGTGAGCTGCCCAGCTTCCTCATAACCAACATACCCTGCGGGAGCGCCAATCATTTTAGATGCAGTGTGTTTTTCCATGTATTCTGACATATCAAAACGAATCATTGCATCTTCACTACCAAACATTTCTTTGGCAAGTTGTTTAGCAGTTTCAGTTTTACCCACGCCAGTTGGACCAACAAATAAAAATGATCCAATTGGGCGACCAGATTTTGTCAAACCAATTCTGTTTCGACGCACTGCTTTAGCAACAGTTTCAACAGCATTTTCTTGACCAACCACATGCTCGGACAAATTTTTGTCCAAGTCTTGTAATTGATTAGCTTCATTTTCTTTCAATTCACCAACCGGGATATCTGTTTTTTCCTCGATGATGTCTAAAATATCTTTCTCGTCAATGTTTTGCGGTTTTGACATTTCTGGATGCGCTTCAACTTGGGCTTTTTGAGACTCGAGTTGATTAACTTGGTCGCGCCAATAACTAGCTTTTTCAAAGTCTTCCTTGTCAATTGCTTCTTGCTTGAAACGATCAGCAGCGTCAATTTTACCTTGAATCGTTTGTGGATCGGCAACATTCATAGTTAAGTTTTTGCGTGAACCAGCTTCATCAATCAAGTCAATGGCCTTGTCCGGCAAAAATCGTTCAGGAATATAACGATCTGATAAATCAACAGCCGCTTTCAAAGCGTCATCTGTATAAATGACGTGGTGATAATCTTGGTATCGTTGGCGAATTCCTTGCAAAATTGTGAGTGTTTCTTCCTTAGTTGGTTCTTCAACTTGAACAGGTTGAAAACGACGGGCGATTGCGCCATCCTTTTCAATTTTACGGTATTCGTTTAAAGTTGTGGCGCCAATCAATTGAAACTCGCCACGAGCAAGAGCTGGCTTTAGAATATTACCAGCATCCATTCCGCCCTCTGCATTACCAGCGCCCATAATTTCGTGAATTTCATCAATAAATAGGATGACATCATCATTGTCTGTCACTTCTTTCATCAATTGACGCATTCTTGCTTCAAATTGACCACGCATGCTCGTGCCTTGAACTAAAGCTGACATATCGAGACGGATAACTTCTTTTTGTTGGAGCTTATCGGGAACTTTACCAGCGACAATAGCTAATGCTAAACCTTCTACAACTGCGGTTTTACCAACGCCGGGTTCACCAATAAGAACTGGATTATTTTTTGTACGTCGGTTTAAAATTTCAATTGTGCGTGACACTTCATTGCCACGTCCGATAACAGGATCGAGCTTGCCATCACGAGCTTGTTGTGTCAAGTTAATGCCATATTCATCAAGTAATTGACGTTTGCTATTTTTATTTTTTTTCGATTGTGTATTTTGTTGACCTTGAACCTGAGCCATTTGTTCGTTCATAGCCCGGAACATGTCGTCTAAGTTATTAAAACCAAAGGGATCTTGTTGTGCCATATTTACTATGCGTATGGCTCGTGTGTGATTCAAAGCCATACTCTCCTTTCATAGGTTATAAGATTATTATATCATAAAGAAAACAAAAAGGTTCAACTAATTAGCACTCAATAAGAATGAGTGCTAAAAATAAATCGTGTTACAATTATAATTGAGGTGAAACATGGATTACACAATAGCATTGAATGATTTGCGTGATGGCAAAATAAATGAAATTAAAATTAACCCAGAAAACTTTCCGGCGTTTCAAAAGGCATGGGCCTCATTTGCGTATCAAAACGCGATTCGAGGTATTGCACATGCTCATGGTCAGGTGACATATGTCCGTGCAAATTAGTATACGAAAAGCAAGTTTTTTATGCTACAATATTATAAGTTAAGTAAAAAATAATATTATTTTAAATGGCAATTAAAGGGGCAGTAACGTGGCATTTTCATTTGGACAACGCAATGTCGGTATTGATTTAGGTACCGCAAACACATATGTATATATCGAAGGTCGTGGCATCGTTTTGCGTGAGCCTTCAGTTGTCGCGCGTAACACTCAAACAAACGAAGTAGTTGCAGTTGGTTCAGAGGCAAAAGACATGTTAGGTCGTACGCCAGCTAGTATTGCAGCGATTCGTCCAATGCGTGATGGTGTTATTGCTGACTATGACACCACAGTTGCTATGATTCGTTATTATTTGCAAAAAGCCCTTGGCGGTCGTATTGGTAAGCCATACGTCACTATTGGTGTACCTTCGGGTGTGACAGCTGTTGAACGACGCGCCGTGATTGATGCAGCACGTGTTGCTGGTGCCCGTGATGCCTACGTCATTGAAGAACCCTTTGCAGCAGCAGTTGGTGCTGGATTACCCGTCATGGACCCAACTGGTTCCATGGTTGTTGACATGGGTGGCGGTACAACAGATGTGGCTACAATTTCTCTTGGTGGCATTGTATCAAGCCGTTCAATTCGTATTGCTGGCGACAAGTTAGATGAAGCTATCGCTAATTTTGTCCGCAATAAATATAATGTCACCATTGGTGAACCAACTGCCGAGCGTTTAAAAATTGAAATTGGTGCTGCTTCGCTGGATTTGGCGAGAACTTTACCAAATGCAACGGTACGCGGTCGTGATTTATTGACAGGACTGCCAAAAACGATTGATGTAACGGCGGAAGATGTTGCTGCCGCTATTCAAGAGCCAGTACAAGAAATCGTTGCAGCTATTCGTGAAACATTAGAATCAACACAACCTGAACTTGCAGCTGATGTTATTGATCACGGTATGGTTTTGACTGGCGGTGGGGCTTTATTGCGTGACATGGATAAAATTATTCAGGAAGCGACCAAAGTACCTGTTTTAATTGCCAACGAGCCATTAGATGCCGTGGCTATTGGCACTGGAGAGGCATTAAAGTCAATTGATGTCATGCGACAAAGTTAATTTTAATTTTGTATTCTAGAGCGTGGCGCTTGCGCTACGCTTTTATATTTTCAGAAATAGACGTTATTTGCGATTAGTGGCATATATTGCTACTTCACGTTTTGGGGAAAAACATGAAAAAAATATTTTCATCACGTACAGTTGTCACATTAATTGTTGGCATTATTGTGATTGTTAGCTTAATAGCAGGATCTAACTGGTGGGCTAAGCGCACAAACACGCCCCCTTTTTTGCAACGGTTTGGGAATGATTTAGCTGGGGGTGTCAGTCGTGTTATCGCTGTTCCTACTACTGCAATTGGGCGGACAGCTAATAGTATCGGTAACTTGCTTGATACTTTTGAAGAAAATAAAGCTTTAAAAGCAAAAATAGACGCTTTTGCACAAGATAAAGTTAGACTTCAAACTGTGCAAGAAGAAAATAAATCTCTTAAAGAGCAGTTAAAGTTAAAAGCAACATTAACAGATTATAAAACAATATCTGCTGTGACAATCAGCCGTTCTCCAACTACTTGGCAGTCACAGCTTGTCATTAATCAAGGCTCAAACGCTGGCCTAAAAAAAGGTATGCCGGTTCTTGCGGGTGCTGGTATTATTGGCCGTATTAGTGAAGTTAATACGACTAATTCGAAAGTAGCCTTAATTTCTGATACGAGTTCTGATGCCAATCGGTTTGCTATCACAATTAAAGGTGACAATGGTGATGTTAACGGGATTGTGACAAGTTTTAATCGCGAAAAGAACCAACTGATCATGGGACAGGTAACCTCTGATAATAAAATTAAAAAAGGTGACTTAGTTGAGACATCTGGATTAGGTGGTGTTATCCCCGCTGGTTTATACGTGGGGAAGGTTGCTAAAGTCAGTACTGATGATTATGGTTTGTCAAAGAAAATTTATATTGAACCGGCTGCTGACTTAGGTAACGTCACAACGGTGATGGTTGCAATTTCTCAGATTGGAGCAAATTAATGGCTTTTTGGCAGCTAACAAGATTACGTGTCATTTATCCTGTGTTGTTTGTACTTACCCTATTTATTGATGGCACTTTAATGTCAGGACTAGGTGGCATATTGACGCATTTTCCTTGGCATGTTTTACCGACCTTGACACTCGGATGGGCGTTTCTTGGTGTGCAATTTGATGTTGATAATGAATTGCCATTATGGTTTTACGTCACGCTCGTTGGTATTTTATTTGATATGTATTATACTGGTATTTTTGGTACTTATACATGTGCTTTCTTGGTGGCAGTTGCAGTTATGAAACAACTTCATCGTGTTTTAGACGAAAGGTTGCTCAGTGGCCTATTTCTCTATTTGGCTGGTTTAGTGGTGTATCTTTTTATTAGTTACTTGGCCGGTTTTATCATTGGGTTAGCTAATATTAGCTTGTTGACGTTCTTGATGTATGAAGTGTTGCCAACAGTATTCTTGAATGTGGGACTAGCAGCAGTAGTTCATTATCCGATTTGGTCTTTTTTTCAATTCTTACGTTGACAAATTAGAAAATCCTAGTATACTTAGAAACATATAATAAAACGTTGAGCGAAAGAGTAATTTTTCATAGTATGAAGAGAGTTTGCGGTTGGTGTGAGCAAGTAACTATGATTGATGAACCACATTCGCGAGTGAGTGATTGAATTGAGTAGGTCATGCCGGTAATGCCCGTTATTGCATACAGTCTTTGACTGATTGAGATGTTGACAGCGATGGCAACATGACCAAGAGGTGGTACCGCGATAAACGCCCTCTGAATACTAATTGTATTTGGAGGGTGTTTTTGTTTAGTGGTAGATTGACTGATTGAGAAGTTTTGTGTGAACAAAACTTAAATTTGGGGTGGCACCACGCATTAGCGTCCTCTTACAATGATGAAATCGTTGTAAGGGGGCGCTTTTCGTTTTATGATATATCAAAATTATAATTAATTTTTCAAAAGGAGTACAGGGCATGAGTTATTTAGCAACAATATTACCGAGTTTGTTATCAGGTTTGAAAATGACATTGGGGATTTTCTTTCTCACTATTATTGGATCAGTACCGCTGGGAATCATTGTATCTTTGGGATTGAAGTCACCATATTTCACTATTAGATGGTTGATTAATGGTTATATTTGGATTATGCGTGGGACACCATTATTGCTTCAGTTGATTTTTATCTACTATGGGCTAGGCATGATTGGTGTGACATTTCCTCGCTTTGAGGCAGCTATAATTGCTTTCATTATTAATTATGCAGCGTACTTGGCTGAAATATTCCGTGGTGGGTTACAGGCGATACCCGTTGGACAATATGATGCTGCTAAAGTGTTAGGATTTAACAAATTTCAGACATTTTTCAAAATCATTTTGCCACAAGTAATCAAAATTGTAGTACCGTCATTTGGTAATGAAGTGATTAATTTAGTTAAAGATACGTCACTTGTTTATGTTATTGGTCTAGGTGATATGCTTCGGGCCGGAAATATTGCTGCAAGTCGTGATGTGACATTAATGCCATACCTGTTAGTTGGTTTGATTTATTTATTAATGACTGCAATCGTGACGTTGCTATTACGTCGTAGTGAAAAAGTACTCAATACTTGGAGGTAACCCAATGTTAACCATTAAAAATTTGACCAAAATGTATGACCAAAATGTCATTTTCAAAAACCTAAATCTGACAGTAAAAGAGGGTGAAGTTCTCAGTATTGTTGGGCCATCTGGTATTGGTAAGACAACTTTGATTAAAATAATGGCGGGATTAGAACCTGCCAATAGTGGTGAAATTACCATTAACAATGAAGCAATTAGTATAGACGGTGAACGTTCAGATGCTAATATTGGACTCATTTTTCAAGATTTTAATCTGTTTCCTAATTTTACAGTAATGGATAACATTACTTTGGCACCTATTAATGTCAATAAAGTGCCAGCTGAAAAAGCTAAAGAACAAGCGCTATCACTTCTAGAGTCACTGGGTATGGCGGACAAAGCTGATTTATATCCATATCAACTCTCAGGTGGTCAAAAGCAACGTGTGGCAATTGCGAGGGCATTAGCCATGAGCCCTAAAATATTGGCTTACGATGAGCCAACAAGTGGTCTGGATGAATCTTCCACTAAACAGGTTGCCGAAGTTGTGAAAACATTAAAATCTCGTGGTGTAACACAAGTTATTATTACCCATGATCAATTTTTTGCAGAGATTGTTTCTGATCGTATTTTTGATTTTGCTAAGGAGGTGGTACGTTAATGCCAAGTCTGAAAAAGAAAATTATTGTCAATAGTATTGTTGGACTAGTATTTCTTGCCATTCTTATATGGGCGGGGCTCGCGTTATCACGACCAACACAAACGAAGACGAGTGATAATCAAACGACTATAGAGACCGACGAGTGGTCAAGAATCAAAAAATCTAAGCAAATTACGATTGGTTTAGATGATACGTTTGTACCTATGGGTTTTCGTGATAAAAATGGTAAACTAGTTGGATTTGATGTTGATATGGCAAATGCTGTTTTCAAAAGTATGGGCATAAAAGTTAAATGGCAGCCAATCGACTGGTCAATGAAGGAAACAGAATTGAACACTGGCAACATTGACGCAATCTGGAACGGTTATACTATTACGGCCGCTAGAAAGAAACAAGTGGCATTTTCCACACCATATCACAAGGCAACACAAGTTTTGGTAACGTTGAAAAAAAATAATATTAACAGTTTTGCTGATATGAAAGACAAGGTTTTGGGTGATCAGACTGCGTCAAGTGGTGATGAAGGATTTAATAAATATCCAAAGGTATTAAAACAGTATGTCAAGGATAATACTGTTGTAGGTTATGACACATTTGACAAAGCATTCAATGATTTGAACGCTGGACGGATTGATGGTCTTTTGATTGACGAAGACTATGCGCGTTATTATGTGGCACATCAGTCTAATCCTAATGATTATACGGTGACCGTTGGCGATTTTCCAACTGACCACACAGGTGTCGGATTCCGAAAATCAGACAAGTCGCTTCGAAAGGCTGTCGATAAAGAATTAGCCATTTTTGAAAAGGATGGTCGTTTACAGAAGTTAAGTACGAAGTGGTTTGGAAAGTAGTTAAAATCATGAAGGCGCCCAATTGGCGCCTTTTTTTGTGTTAAAATATGATTATGCCTAAAACAGTTTAATGGGGGAGATATGCTTAGAGATTCATTTTGGATAATTATAATTTTAACCTTAGTCGTCAATACGGTCGTAGCATTCATTACCGTTTTTCGCCAAAAGCGAGATATTGCGACGATTTGGGCATGGATGTTAGTGTTGCTTTTTCTACCAGTAATTGGATTTGCTATTTTTTTCTTGGCGGGCAGTCGTATCTCTAGCAAAAAAATTTTTCGTTTAAGGACACAAGAGCAGCGTGGTCTTGAACAAATTGCGATTAACCAACGTCATCAATTGGCTGATATCGAAACATTATTACCTATTCCTGAAAGTGCAAGTGAGCTATTGGGTCTATTTTTGACTTCTGACAAATCTGTACTAACACGTGGTAACAAGATTACGATATTCACCGATGGTGAGAGTAAGTTTGAAGCTTTATTTGACGATATACGTGCGGCAAAGGAACATATTCATTTAGAATACTTTACGATCTATGATGATACCATAGGTAACCAGTTAATTGATTTGTTAACCCAAAAGGCCAGTGAAGGCGTTGAAGTGAGAGTCATTTTTGATCAGTTTGGTTCTCATGGGCAACACGTCGATATGTACAAACGTTTACGGGCTGCTGGCGGTGTAGCTGTACCCTTTTTGATGCGTCGTTTTCAAGTTCTGACTTTGCGTTTTAATTTTCGAAATCACAGAAAAATTGCAATTATAGATGGCAAAATTGGCTATATTGGTGGTTTCAATGTTGGGGATCAATATTTAGGAAAATTCAAAAAGTTTGGCAATTGGCGTGACACACATACTAGAATTTCTGGTGATGCGGTGTTATCACTACAAAGTCGCTTTTTAATGGATTGGAATGCCACAGCTGAAGGAAAAGAAATATTGACACAAACGACAGCATACTTTCCTGAAAATTTTTCATTACCGGGCAAGTCTATGATTCAGATTGTTTCAAGTGGACCTGACAATGATATGAAACAAATTAAGCAAGGATTTATGCGAATGTTTGCTTCTGCACGCAAAAAAATTATGATCCAAACGCCTTACTTTATTCCTGATTCACCAGTTTTAGAAACATTGGAAATTGCTATTTTGTCAGGCGTTGAGGTTTGCCTGATGATTCCAAGTATGCCGGATCATCCGTTAGTTTATCGGGCAACTCAGTATTATGCAAAGGAATTAATTGACTTGGGGGCGACGGTTTATCGTTATGATGGTGGATTTCTTCATAGCAAAGTGGTGATGATTGATAATGAGGTGGCCACAGTGGGGTCTGCTAACATGGATATTCGTTCGTTTTCACTTAATTTTGAAGCTAATGCATTCATTTATGATCCAGAATTTGCGGTACAATTAGAGGAACTCTTTTTAAAGGATATTGAGAAATCGACACTTTTGACAGCTGATTATTTTGATCAACAATCTGTCTGGATGAAATTCAAGCAAAAGTTTAGTCGACTATTCTCACCAATACTATGAAAAAATATAGAATCAATTCAGGGGTAAATTTAGTTATTTTACCTACCACACAATTTAAAACATTACATATTGCTGTTGATTTTGTGGCGCCTGCATTAACATCTAATATCAGTGCTAGATCGCTTTTATCTTACCTTATGGCAGTCAGTGCGCGACGATACCCCACACAACAAGACGTGGCGCAAAAAACAATTGATTTATACGGGGCGCAATATCAAACCGATGTGTATCGCTTTGGTCAAACACATCATTTGCGAGTGACGATGCAATTACCAGCTCCTGATTATGTCAGTGATGGTAGCAATTTGTTAGTCAGTGCGTTTGATTTCTTAAAGGATATGATGTTTGATCCACTTGTGGGTGAGCAAAAATTTGATGATGACGTCTTTGCAAAGGAAAAGCAAAGTCTAATTAATGAATTAGAAAGCATTAGTGATGACAAATCACGTTATGCAATCAGCCAATTACGTAATATCACGTATGATGTGCCAAATTTGCAATCGTCATCGGCGGGTGATATTGATTTGGTTAAAAATTTGACATCTGAGTCAGTGTATACTACTTACAAGAATATGATCACTAATGATCTTGTAAATATTGTTGTTTTAGGTGATGTCAACGATAGTGAAGTCGCTTCACTAGTCAGCGGCTGGTCAGTCCCAGCGAGAAGGCTACCGTTTTTACAACCATTTTATCGTCAGGCGTTACGCCCAGCCACTGTCGAAAAAGAAAAACATCTTCAAGACATTAACCAAGCAATGTTGACATTAGCGATGCATCTGGATGTGCCACCGTTGGATAAGCAAAGATTTGCTGCTATGGTGATGAATGCTTTGCTAGGGGGTTCGCCTTTGTCGAAGTTATTTATGAATGTACGTGAAAAGGCCTCCTTAGCATACAGCATTTATTCAAAATGGCAGTACGACACTGGTTTTTTATTAATTGCAGCTGGATTGGATGCTGACAAGGTGGCACAAACAGAGAAAATGATTCATCAAGAAATTTTGGCTATGCAAAACGGTGATTTTGACGAGAAAGTGGTAGCTTCAATTAAAAAAAGTTTGATAAATGATTATCTCAGTCAGCAAGATTCACCTAATAGCCAAATAGAAATCGCTTTTTCACGTTTGTTGACTGGTAGTGAGACCAGTGAATTTGAATGGATTAAGCAAGTACAAGCGGTTACGTCAAATGACATTGCGCTTGTAGCACAAAAGCTTCAGATACAAAGCAGATTCATATTGTTGCCTAAGGAATAGCATGCTAGAAAAGTATTACAAACAACTAAAAGAAAAAGTATTAACCGAGACTATGCCGGATGGTTTAAAAGTGGTAATGGTGGAAAAACCGGATTATCATAAGACGTTTGCTGTTTTGACGACCGACTATGGATCACTCGATGAAAAATATCAAGTAGGGCAAGGTTCACCCAAAAAAATTCCAGCTGGAACTGCTCATTTTTTGGAGCATAAACTTTTTGAAAAAGAAAATGAAGATGCGTTTACACGTTTTGGTCAATTAGGTGCTGACGCTAATGCCTTTACAAATGCATATCAAACCAGCTATTTATTTTCTACGACGCAACATGTTGTACCCGCACTCCAGCATCTTTTGCAATTTGTCCAGACACCTTATTTTAGCGATAAAACTGTTGCAAAGGAACAGGGTATTATCGGGCAAGAAATTCAAATGTACGAAGATGATCCGAATTGGGCCGTTTATATGGGCATTTTGTCTATGATGTATCCAGAATCGCCAATGGCGCATGATATAGCCGGCACACAGCAATCTATTGCGACGATTACACCAGAATTACTATATGATGTCCACCATGCCTTTTATCAACCGAGCCAACTCACACTGCAAGTAATTGGCCATTTTGATAAGCTTGAACTTTTAGAAACAATTAGTCAAACACAACAGCTTTTTGCAAGCAACTCTTCATCAGTCACACGCTTGACGCCAAATCTTCAACCAGCGGTTAATCTGTCTGATACACGTCAGTTTAATATTTCACGGCCCAAGGTTGCGTTTGGTATTCGCATTAATGGCAAGCCGTTGCGTGGTACAATCGTCACTAAACGTACTTTAGCGGTTGATCTAATGTTGGATTTACTCTTTGGTGAGCAGACGGATTGGTATCAAAAGTTGTATAATAAAGGTATTATTGATTCAGAATTTGACACATCTTTTGATTTAATACGTGAATATCAATTTATTAGTATCTTCGCGGAAACGACAGCTTATCAGGCGTTAGAAAAGGCAATTCAAACGCAAATTAATCAATATCGCAGCGCGTTGAAGAATCAAGCCCATAATTTTGAACAACTTAAACGAGCAACCATTGGTGAAGGTATACAACGTCTAAATTCACTTGAAAACATTGCACTTCGAGGAGATGATGCCTTGTCTGGGGCTAATCTTTTTGATAAGATAGAGTTGTTACAAGATTTAACATTTGATGACATTCTTGTAACAGCCGATATAATTTTTCAGGATGCTGTACTGCAACGGTTTGTGTTGCAAAAATAGGTTTTAGGACATTTATGAGTGAAACATTAACAAATCAAATTGGTGAACAATTAAAAGCTGCTCGCCAATCTAAAAATTTATCATTGGATGATATTCAGAATATCACCAAGATTCAACGTCGTTATTTGGTTGCGATTGAGGAAAATAATCTCAGCGTTCTACCGGGTGATTTTTATGTGCGTGCTTTTATTCGTCAATATGCTTTAGCAGTTGGTTTACACCCAGATGAGGTTTTGGGAGAAAAACCACCAGTGTCGATTTCACGTAGTAGTGATTTGAGTCGCGCGCACCAAGATGATGATGGTATTATGCGCGCTGGTATTGATCATACAATGACGGCCAAGTCAAGACTGTCCAATTTTATGCCGACAATCTGGATTGGTTTGTTGATTGTGATTGCATTGGCAGTGATTTGGTTTGTTTTGACTCATGTTGGTACTGGTACATCACAAAACAGTGATAGTGGGAATGTTTCAGTTTCGTCTTCGGCTGTACCGAAATCTTCGTCAAATGCTACATCGTCAAAAAAATCAAGTTCTTCGTCCTCTGCTTCCTCTTCCAGCAAGAAAAAGTTGGATTTAGGCTCTCCCGAAACAAATACAAGTCTACAAACAACCATTTTTAATTTATCTAACGAGAGCACAAAAAAGCATACTGTTGTGATTAAGGCACAGAGTACCGGGACAACTGTTAAGGTTAGTGATGGCAATAGCAATATATTATTAAATGAGACAGTTTCGGCTGGTAATGATAAAACAGTAGAGATTCCATCTGGTACAACTTCTTTCAATGTACAATTTACTAATGTTAGCAACGCAACTTTAACTGTGGACGGTGAAACTGTGCCAGTGGATGGTGCTACTACTGCCTTTTGGAATGTTTTATTTAATCTAAATAAATAGAAGGATTTTTCATGAATTTACCTAATAAATTAACAGTTTTTCGTATTATTTTAATTCCAATTTTTATCTTGTTATTAACATTGCCGTTGGATTGGGGAAATGTGAAATTGGCGGGTACTACAGTGCCCACCACATGGTTAATTGCAGCAATTGTATTTGCAAGTGCTGCAATCACGGATTTTCTAGATGGCAAAATTGCACGCAGTCAGCACTTAGTAACCAATTTTGGCAAGTTTGCAGATCCGTTGGCGGACAAACTGTTGGTAATGACAGCATTGATTTTTCTAACCAGCTTTGGCGTTGTACCGGCATGGATGACAGCAGTTATTGTGATTCGCGAACTGGCTATTACTGGTTTAAGGACACTAATTGTTGAAAATAATGGTCAAGTGTTGGCAGCGCAAATGCCCGGCAAAATAAAAACATTTTCTCAAATGTTTGCTATTTTCTTTTTGTATATTCACAATGCACCGTTTGCCACAATTGGCTTTCCAATTGGAGACATCTTATTGTGGGTAGCGGTAATATTCACGATATATTCTGGATTAGACTACTTTTGGCAAAATAGAGTTGTTTTCTCAGATGGTTTATAGTACGTTTTCAAAGCGCTTGAAGCGCTTTTTTCGTATAACAAAGTATGAACAAAAGATAACGAACAAATGTTCGAAAAAGACTTGCTTTTGATTCTAGAAACAGTTACACTAATCAAGTAAGATAAAAGGAGTTTGCCGCATGATAACAAAAAAGACGACAAAAAAAGATGACAAAGCTAAAAAGGATGGCCGTCAGGCTGCATTAAATGAAGCGCTAAAAAAAATTGAAAAAAATTTTGGTAAGGGCTCAGTGATGACTTTAGGAGACAATGCGCTGACGCAAGTGGAAACAATTCCTTCCGGATCTGTTAAGTTAGATATCGCGTTGGGAGTTGGTGGATATCCTAAGGGTCGTATTATTGAGGTTTATGGACCGGAATCTTCTGGAAAAACGACGATTGCGCTACATGCTGTTGCTGAGGTGCAAAAGCAGGGAGGCACAGCAGCGTATATTGACGCTGAAAATGCCTTGGATGTTAAGTATGCAGAGGCTTTAGGCGTTAAAAAAGATGAGCTATTGCTTTCTCAGCCTGACACGGGTGAACAAGGTCTAGAAATTGCTGATGCATTAGTTCAATCTGGTGCGGTTGATATGATTGTGATTGATTCTGTTGCTGCGCTGGTCCCTAGAGCCGAAATTGAAGGTGAAATGGGTGACGCACACGTCGGTCTTCAGGCACGTTTAATGAGTCAGGCATTAAGAAAACTTGCTGGTACGCTAAATCGTACAGGGACCATTGCTATATTTATTAACCAAATTAGAGAAAAGGTCGGGGTAATGTTTGGTAACCCTGAAACGACACCTGGTGGTCGCGCACTCAAGTTTTATTCAACGGTTCGTCTAGAGGTTCGTCGCTCGACACAAATTAAAGATGGTACTGATGTGACCGGTAATTTAACGAAAGTTAAGGTTGTAAAAAATAAGGTTGCGCCGCCGTTTAAGGTAGCAGAAGTAGATATTATGTATGGTAAGGGAATTTCACAGACTGGTGAAATTTTAGACTTAGCAGTTGATCAGGATATTGTTGATAAAGCTGGTGCTTGGTATGCATATGAGGGCGAACGAATTGGTCAAGGTCGAGAAAAAGCTAAGGATTACCTTGATGATCCTGATCATGCTGATTTGAGACAAGAACTTTATGTTAAGGTTCGGCAAGCATACGGTATTAATAATGATGGCGACAATGTTACTACAACCTCAGATGTGCCTGAAGAAAAGGATGGTGCGGTTAGTCAAACTGCAGACTTGGATTTGGGCATTGATGATGATCTAACAGATGAACCAATTGTATAAGTTATGTAAACATTTCGGAAAAACGCTAGGGCGTTTTTCTTTTTTTTGTTACAATGCAGATAATAGATTCCTTGGAGATTAACATGACTAAAATATTGGTTGTCGATGATGAAGTAGCAATTTCAACGCTGTTACAATATAATTTGGAACAAAACGGGTACGAAGTTACAACAGCAGGAGATGGTAACTCAGCTTATCAATTAGCAAAATCAGAACAATTTGATGCAATTTTACTAGATTTGATGTTACCGAACATTGATGGCATGACGGTTTTAAAACAAATTCGTCAGGATAAAATCACAACACCGGTAATTTTAGTGACAGCTAAAGGAGACGAATTTGACCGTGTCTTTGGTTTGGAGCTTGGAGCAGATGATTATATTACCAAGCCTTTTAGCCCGAGAGAAGTGATTGCCAGATTAAAAGCGGTTTTACGTCGCTCACAAACACCCATAGTTCAGTCAGAAGAAACAGTGATTACGATTCAAGATTTGAATATCAACGATGGTAAAAAGATTGTTACTAAGGCTGGTCAGAGTGTTGCATTGACGCCACGTGAATATGATTTATTATTGTATTTCGCCCAACGATTGGGCCGTGTGATTGATCGAGAAACTATTTTGACTGCAGTTTGGGGTTATGAGTATACCGGTGAAAGTCGCATGGTTGATATGCACATTAGTAATTTACGCGAAAAATTAGAAACAAATCCCAAATCACCAGAAATATTGAAAACGGTTCGCGGATTTGGCTATACAATGATTAGCTGACGGCCTAAGGCCGTTTTTTTGTGTAAACCTTTCTTTACAATTATTTACAGAAACACGACGAAAATGGGTCGCGATTCATAACAATAACACCGTATTATATAACTTGTAAACAAGGAGCGGCCCCCAAGATCCTCTACTACGACCTTGTTTCATTACATAATCCAAAGGGAGAAGTACATCATGAACAAAAAAGTTGCAGGTATTATCGGAGGAATCGTTGTCATTGCGGCAGGGATTGCGTTGTATACCTCTGCTAATAACAAGTCAAGTGACAGTAAATCATCATCAACGTCATCGACGAAGGTTAGTGGTAAAGTGCTATCTTTGGGATCAACTGCTTTGCAGCCATTGGCAGAACAAGTTGCTTCCTCATTCCAAGATAAAAACCCAGATGTTACAGTAACAGTTCAAGGTGGTGGTTCAGGTGCTGGTCTTAGCCAAGTATCTGATGGGTCAGCGCAAATTGGTAATTCCGATGTTTTCGCTGAAGAAAAAGAAGGCGTTGACGCTAGCAAATTAGTTGATCACAAGGTTGCTGTTGTGGGTATTGCACCTGTTGTCAATAGCGATGTCCAAATTAGCAACATTTCTAAGACGCAATTACGTGAGATTTTCACCGGTAAAATAACTAACTGGAAAGACGTCGGCGGAAAAGATGAAAAGATCGTTGTGATTAACCGTGCAACAGGGTCAGGTACTCGTGCTGTATTTGAGAAAAATATCTTAGATGGTCAAAATGCAGTGCAAGCAACTGAGCAAGATTCAAATGGTACTGTTCAAAAAATTGTTAAAACTACACCCGGTGCTATTTCATATCTAGCTTTTGCCTACCTAGATGCTGATGGTATCAAGGCGCTTAACTTGGATAACGTTAAGCCAAGTAAAGCTAATGTTGAAGACAATTCATGGCCAATCTGGGCATATGAACACATGTATACAAAGGGGAAGGCAACTGGTGTCACTAAGGCATTCTTGGATTACTTCTCAACAAAATCAGTTCAAAAGACGATTGTGCCAAAGTTGGGTTATATTGGTTTGACAGATATGAAAGTAACACGTGATTCAAGCGGAAAAGTTACTGACAAATAATTAAACTACTTTTATTCTAGTATTTACAAGCGTTTTGGGGACATATGGGGACAAGAATTATTTTTCCATAATCTTTAGAACAAGTTCATCTTGAGCTTGTTCTTTTTCTTTGAGAATATGTGCGTATGTTGTAAGGGTGATTGTGACGTTTAAATGTCCAACTCTTTTGCTGATGTAAGATATGTCGATATTATTGTGGAGCAAGTATGAAACGTGCGAATGGCGTAAACCGTGGAACCTAATTTGATTGATACCTAATTCACTTGTCATGATCTCCATACGACGCATAATGGTATTTGATGGTATTGGTACCTCAAATAACTGATCAGAGTTTGAACAGCCTTTTATCCAGCGCAAAACGTCAATTAACTTTTTAGTGATAGCAACTCGTCTAACAGAACTTACATTTTTGGGTGGAGTCACTTTTTTCATTAGTTGAGAATATGATTTGTCAATGTTTATTGTATTATTTTTGAAGTCTATATCTGAAAATGTTAAGGCTAATATTTCACCAGATCTAGCACCGCTTTCAACTGCAATCAGCACGGCTAAATAAAAAGGTTCGTTGAGTAATCTATTTTTATCTTTATATAGCCACCACTGCAATTTTTTAAACTCCGATGCCGATAAATAGTTATCATCAGTATGTTTTACAGAACCAACAGCCTTAACTCTCGAATAAATATCTTTATCTATCAGACCATCTATTTGAGCGTCTTTCAACGAACTTTTAATACTTGATAAAAATCCTTTAGAATATGCTTTAGTGTGCGTTTTTCCGAACTCATTCATTTGAGTTTGTAGAAACTGCGTAGTTAGTTTATTAAGGGGAATATCAGCGAATAATTCTTGTATATTGAGCCAATAACTGTGGTATTTAACAAACGTAGCCTCTCTTACTGTGTTCTTTTTGTAAGTTTCAGTCCATAACTTATAGTATTTTGGTAATGAAATATTACCAGCGTTAATATCCAAGCCACCGTTTACCTTAGTTTCAGTTTCAGCAGCCCAAGCGGCGGCCGTCTTTTTCAACTCAAACGTTTTGCTTGTTTTCTGCCTTAAACCACGAGCGTCAGTATAGGATACAACAGCACGCCATTTCTTCCCGCGTTTTTCAAAACTAGCCATAATAAAAACATCCTTTATCAGGGGGCTTATATCTGTTATAATCTAATAGAACGCCCCATGCGTTCGCTCTATAATGTTTAGCACACCCAGTGAACTTTTGCAGGTTGGGGTGTGCTTTTTTATGTACGCCCATAAGGGCATTTACTAATATGAATTGTCTTGTACTTTTGTTATTTTGTAAGTGGCGTCTTTGTATGATTGAACTTTATCTTGCGGAAGATATTCAAAAATTGTTTTTTGGATGCTTTCATTCGGTTTCAGTTCTACCTCTATATATTCCGGATCACCAAGCTTTGTAGTGCTAGAACTATATGCTTGCACGGTAAAGCTGTAGTTTATTTTCTTAGATGATGTGTTTTTAATGTTAACATTCATCTTTGTGTCGATATTTCCGTAACCGTCATCATTTGTTTGAAGCTGACCCAAGTCAACGTCCACATTTTTTAAATATTTGTTTGTGTTGTTACCGTTGGTTTTGTCATTAGATTTTTTGATTGATTTGTCAGCCTCTTTTCCTGCACTGTCTAAAGCAGAACTATAACTTGCTTGTGTTACTATCACGATAGCTATAGAAATAACGGAAATAATAATTGCAATAAGTGATAGCAACTTATTATTTTTTAAGTTAAATATTAATCCAACGATTCCAAACAATAACGAAATTATTGCAATTACAAAACTACCATTGTTAACAAAAGGCATCCATGAACTTACTAGCGCAACAGCCCCTAAAACTATCGCAATAATAGACAGAACTTTTAATCGTTCCGGCTTCTTCTCTTTCATCTTTGAATCTCCATAGCTTTTTAATGTGGACGCTCGGCACATATATATGTACACCGCAAAGCGGTTTATAGAACAACAACACCGATAATCTGTGTCTCATGTGTTTCATCAATAGGCATATCATCATAACTCTTATTTAAAGAAACGAAACGTGCGCCTTTTTCATCATTGACGTACTTTTTTACGTATGCCTGATTATCATAATAGGCGATAACAACTTGACCGCTACGTGCTTCAAACGTTTTCTTAACAAAGATAATCTGCTTATCCTCGAACAACGGTCTCATAGATACACCGTTGACGATAACGGCATAATCATGTTCAGGAACAACGCCCTCATAGGGTACAAGTTCAGGGTTATTATCTAATAGATATTCACCGGTACCAGCTGATACTGCACCACACACTGAAACTTCACTCTTTACAGGCATTGGGATAACGTTTTTTTGTTCATTATATTGTTGTTTAGCAAAGTTGTAAACGTTATTCTGACGTTTTTCATTTAATTTAGATGAAACGGAAACTATTTTATCAATAGCGCTATCAGATATTACGCTTTCTGGGTCGATTATATCCATTGGGTTTATTCTAAGAGCTTTTGCATAAGCAACTATTTTATCTCTACCCATGTTTTGGATATAACCGGTTTCCCATTTTCTTACTGTTGATTTACCGACACCGGTTAGCTTCCCAACTTCTTCAAGGGTTAATCCAAGTTCCTCACGGCGTTCTTTTAAGCGCATAGACATAATGAATCCTCCATGTGTATATAATAACACAATAGTGTCCTAAATTACACAATCAAAATGAATTTAGAAATTAAAGTGTCATTTAAGACACAAAAGTGTTGACAACGAAAAAATAGTGGCGTAGTATTAAAAGTGTCCTAAAGGAAACGGAGGTGATTAAATGAATAAAGGAATGTTGCTTGGTCTGATTAAACAGACCGGAACGCCGGTTTACAAAGTTGTTTCTGAAATAAACGACATGGGTATTCCGATGACGACTTCAACTTTCTATAAGGGATTGAACAACCAACGAGAATTTAAAGCGAATGAAATTGTCGCTTTGTCAAAGGTTGTCAATCTGAATAGAGAAGAAGTTATGGATATTTTTTTTAAAGAAATGGTGTCCTAAAAGACACTTAAGCGCACAAAAAAAGCGCAACTAGTGAAGTAGCCGAGCATTCAAGAAAGGAGGGAGATAGATGGAAATGATTGATGACGGTAATTCATTAACAATCGATGACAAGAAGTTTGATTATGATGAACAACACGTTATAGATGTTCAGCCAATTAAAAACTCCCACGGTTACATGGAAGTTCAAGTTACTTTCTTGGTTGAATCATTTATCAAGAAATAGTTTTGCAATAGTTCTCGTGATGGTTGGAATGGTCATAGGTACGCCATTTGTTATTAGTTCAGACTTCACTTTATTCCAAGCCGTCTCTGGAATGATGGAATCCAAAAACTTGTGTCCATCTGGTGTGATGTCACTGACGAACATAACGGGCCACTTAGCTACCGTTTGTTGTGTGTGGCCAGATAAGAGCCCTTCGTCAATCGCTTGTTTGACAGCATATAAGATGTCATCAGTAGCAAAACCGTATTTGTTGATTGTCGATTGTACAACGTTGTGGACGTCTGGATTGAGAGGAGCCTCTTGAAATTCAATCATCACTGCACGCAAAGCTTCATAGTTTAGTTTCAAAACACATTATCCTTTCATTTATTTCAACCGGTACGTTGATAAATAAAGGATAGCACCAAAAATCAATTAAAGCATTAGAAAGGAAGTGAACGAATGGCTAAAACATTTGAGCTCACCGATGAACGTAAGCAACAAATTAAAACCTACAACGAGATAGGTTGGCCTGCATCTTTAACAATTCCGGTTTTGGAATTGTACGAACAAATGAGTATAAGCACAATACGGAAACACTTCTTGAGTCGTCCGGATGCCCCTTACATCAAGTTTGATGAGCGTGGTGGTGTCATACCAAGAATGGCTTGGGAAAAATTCAAAGCGTGCATAAGTATCGGCAAAACGTATGAGGGAGAAATTTAGGAAGGTAAGCAATATGGAAAATAAACAAGTTAGATATGCAACTTGGTTAGACGAGTTTATTGATTCACACGAAGATTTGAAAACGTCAATGGCTGACTTAGACAAAGAAGTTCGTCATGCAAATCAACAACAAATCGCTCGTTCAATTCGTGGATTTGGAGGCAAATAATATGCAAGAAATTATCAAGATTAACCAAAATGAGCAAGGCGAGACACGAGTAAGCGCTCGAGAGTTGCACAAGGAATTAGGCGTTAAGAAACGCTTCAGCGCATGGTTTGAACAATATCGGGAAATGTATGTTGAGGGAACTGATTTTACAAGTGTACTTTCAGGTACGGTTGTAAATAACGGCGCTGTTAAGCCACTTCAAGATTATTCTCTCACGGTCGACATGGCAAAGAACGTAGCTATGATGTCGAAGACTGAAAAGAGTCAGCAAATACGAGATTACTTTATCCAAGTCGAAGACCGCTACAAGAAGTTAGCCAACGATCCATCTTATCAAATGGCACTTGGTCTGAAAGCATCGCAGTTACTACTTGAGCAGAAAGACCAAATCATTGCCGAGATGAAACCTAAAGCTTTGTTTGCGGACGCAGTAGCAACTAGTCATACAAGCGTTCTTGTTGGTGAATTGGCTAAGATACTCAAACAAAATGGTGTCGATACAGGTGCTACACGGTTGTTCAGTTGGCTACGTGATAACGGCTACTTAATCCGACGTAACGGTACAGATTACAACATGCCAACACAGAAGAGTATGGAATTGGGATTGTTTGAAATCAAGGAAACCTCAATCGCACGCAGTAACGGCAGTGTCACAGTATCTAAGACACCTAAAGTTACCGGAAAAGGTCAGCAATACTTTATTAACAAGTTTTTGCAAGCAGCATAAGGAGAAAATAATGGAAAATATCAACAACCTACTAACGGGGTTTTCGGAACAAAAAAAGCTCATTGAACTTGCTGCAAAACAAGAAAAAGAGCTTCAAATAACACTTGATAAGTTAAGAAATTATCCCATGCTACTGCATTCCAATGACGGTGAATTCGTCGTTAGGTTTGAACAAAATGACTTTTAATGGCTGATTACTATCAAGCAATACAATGTTCGATGGCCGGTCATTGATATCAATCAACTCACCTTTGTATGAATTTATAAAGTCTATTATTTTTTCAAGCTTTTCAGCGTTAGACCACTTTGGCCAACGATGTGCAAATTTTATATAATGAGCCTTTTTAAATTCCGTCAAAAAATCAATAATCTGCTCACTATTTGTGGATTGATCAATACTTATAGTTTGTGTATCGCCATCCGAATCGGTGTAATGAGTCCAGCATTTACCGTCGTGGTAATCTACGAAGTTTGCCATAAATGAAATATTGTTTTTATCACTAACGACAATTTTAGGATTTACACCAAAAGCGTGAACATACAACAACGAAACGTTTTGAATCTGTTTTAAATTCATTTTAAATTTTTCCTTTCAATTTACTAGGCAGTGCAATGCCAGTAATTAAAGGATAGCACCACACAAACAATAAAACATTAGAAAAGAGGTCGGCATGTCAAAGAGTGCAGATTTAGAAGACATAAGGCAGTCGTTGCTTGACTACGCACAGGCAGCAATTAGCAAAGGTCGTGAGGCGATAGAGGGTGAGCTGTCTATCAACTACAGACCGATTGACGAAGCCGAAAAGGCATTGGATTTATTTGAAAGGGTAAGCAAATAACATGTGGTTTTTACAAGTAGTAGCAACAATCGTAATTTTGGTTTTGGTATTCGTACTAGGCTTATCACAAGGTGAAGCACAGGAGCGTGAACGAATCGAAAAGCAACGCAGATTTGAAGCAATGGGCGGTAAGAGCAGCTCAAACAAGTATTTCTGACAAAAGAAAAACGCTTAGCAAAATTGGAGTTGGCTAAGCGCAGTAGGTATAAATTGTCTTGAAAAATAATTTATACCTCGATTATATCAAGAAATGAGGTAAAAGCAAATGGATAGATTACGTAAGCTTCGTAAAGAGCGAAACGTGACGCAACAAGAATTAGCAGATGAAATGTTGGTAACAAAACGAACGTTGGCTAGATACGAATCAGGAGAAAGCGAACCACGATCGTCAATGGTATTCGATTTAGCTGATTATTTCAAAGTATCAATTGATTATCTGGTCGGAAGGAGTGACGTTAGATGATTGAACCGCAAGACGCATTACACTTCGGAAGACCAGACGTTGAAGACGAACGTTGGCGTTACAAGCAAGAGCTATTGGATAAGTTGCATAGCGAGCGTGACGATTTGTACACGAAGCGTGATGACCTCGAAAACCAAATGTTAGAGGTTGACAACGAAATATCAGAGTTAGATGCAACGATTAACAATATAGAACACGGAGATTAAGCATGGCAAACGAAATAACAATCATTGATGACTTCGGACAAAACTTTGGTCTTAGTCTTTTGAACGACAAAGAGCAATTACAAGAGTTAGATAACGACCAACTAGAAGATTTGGTCTATCTGATTAAGCATTTGAAAAATGGTATTTCTAAAGTGGATAAAGAACTGAAAGAGCGGTTAGATAGTGGCTCACAGTTCAAACACATCACTTACGGTGAAAGCAAAAAAGTGTCAATCGATAAGGATAACGATAAAAATAAAAAAGACTTCGTTAATAACTATGGATGGGCCGCAGTGGAAGTAAAATCTCCAAAACAACTTAAAGATTTATTTGGCGAAAAAATTCAAGATGATCTAGACAAAGTTGTGGTCTATGACACGCAGAAGAGGGTGAAGTATGAGTAATAAAATGACATTCGTTGAACTTCAAAACCACATGAATTTGAAGAAACAAGCAGGTCAACAAGTTAAGTACACATATCGTAGTGCAGAACAGATTTTGCAAACGTTCAAGACGTTAGACAGTGGTTGGGAAATTGCTTTGAATGATGAGATTGTGACGGTTGCAAATCGTATCTTTATCCAATCCATTGCAGAGGTAACAAACGGCACAGATAAGCACAGCAGCCGTGCGTTTGCAGAGTTGGCAGATGTTCCAGTGTTAAACACTCAAAAGGGTGAGAGAAAGCAAATGAGTGAGCCACAGTGGACTGGAGCCGTTAGCAGTTACTCACGAAAGTATGCATTACAGGGACTGTTTGGAATTGCTGATATTGATGTTGATGAGTTAGAACTTGAACAACAAGCTTTCAAAAAGAAAGAGGAAGTCAAGTCACGAGATTTTAATTCTGAAATTATGAATGCAATTTCAAAAGAACAAGTGTTGCAGATAGCAAAGGAAGCTAAGCAGTACGGTCAAGGTCACGCAATTTTAGACGCATATAAATTAAAGATGAATCAGTTAGAGGAGAAAACAAATGAACCAAGTTAATTTAACAGGACGACTAACAAAAGATGTTGAAGTTCGCTATACACAGTCAGGCAAGGCTGTTGGTAGTGGCACAATCGCCGTTACACGAAAGTTCAAGAGTGCTAACGGTGAACGTGAAACAGACTTTATTAACTTTACAATGTGGGGCAAGCCGGTTGAAAACTTTGCAAACTTCACACACAAAGGCTCACAAGTCGGTTTGAGTGGATCATGGCAAGTTAGAAACTACGAGAACAAAGATGGACAACGTGTTTATGTAAATGAGTTGGTTGCAGATAACTTCGATCTATTGGAAAGCAAGTCACAGTCCCAAAATGAAACAGCACAACCACAAAATAACAAAACACAACAAACTGGTTTCAACCCATTCAACGGCAATTCAAACACTGAAATCAGTGATGAAGATTTACCTTTCTAAGAGGTGATACATGGCGGATAACAAAAAATATTATTATATCCGTCTCAAGGAAAACTTCTTTGATAGTGATGAAATCAAATTGTTGGAGAGTATTCCAAATGACGGCTATAAATTCTCAAATATATTACTAAAAATGTATCTCAAAAGTCTCAAATATGACGGACGGCTAATGTTCAATGAGCGGATTCCTTTCAATACTGAAATGTTGGCAACAGTCACTAGTCATAGTTTGGGTGATGTCACAAGAGCGATTGACATGTTCAAAAAGTTTGGACTGATTGAAGTTTTGGAAACTGGCGAAATCTATATGTTAGACATTCAAAGTTTTATAGGCAAAACCTCGACAGAAGCAGACCGTATCAAGGCTTATCGCAAGAATATTGAACATCAAAAACAAGTCAGTGTACAAATGTACGACAAACGTACACCAGAGACAGAGATAGAGATAGAGATAGATAAAGAGATAGAACTAGAGACAGATACAAAACAAAAATCATATTCTCAAATAGTGGCTATGTTTGAAAACAATGGTTTTGGGTCTGTCGGTGGTATTCTTTCTCAAAATATCTACGATGAACTCAAAGACTTCGCTGATGAAAGTAATTATAGCGAAGCAACTAAAGTCATATCAAAAGCAATAGAGATAGCAGTTAATCAAGGAAATAACAGACCGGCTTATGTTTGGGGTATTACTAAGAACTGGTATCAAAGAAAGTTGTTTACCTTAGCGTCCATTGAAGCAGTTGAAAACAAGCGCAAAAAAGACACAGCCACCAGTGAAGCTAAAAAGCAGTCTGATGAAGAAAAGCAGCAGGCGGTTAAAGAAAAAGAGTTATTAGCGCACAGACAAGAGCAGTACGAAAAAGTCTTGTCAATTTACAGTGAAAAATTTGGTTTTGTTAGAACACCAGTATTTTTGCAAGATACGCCTGATCTAAAAAATAATGACGTTTGGGAGCTGTTGGTTGCTGGTGATGATGAAACCTACGAAAGGTTAAAACAGGTTGTTGATAGTCATGAATAACGAAGAATTAGAGTTATCGTTTCTTGGCGACTTGATGTTGTCAAATGATATTCAAGGTCTGTTAGCTGATGTTGCCTCACAGATGAAAGCTGATGACTTCAACAATCAGGAAGCTAAGCAAACATTTAGTGTCATTAACGAGATAGCTAACAACGGTGACGAGGTAAACCCAATCTCAATTAGCCAAGCTGGTGTAGACATTAGTTTTGTATCAATCGTTGCTCAACGTGGTCTAAGTGCAAATAACGCTATTCAAAAAGCTAAGGTGATTCACTCATTAGCCAAAAAGCGCAATCTATATCTTAAAGCACAACAAGTGATGCAGAATCTAGCAAGTGGTGATGATGTTGAAGCAGTCAAAAGTGATCTATCAACATTCTTAAACGGTGACGTTGATGTTAGTTCAAACACAACTAAAAAGATTGATGAGGTTTTGAACCCAACGCTAGATAGCATTCTATCTGTGAAAGAAAACGGTGGTATCGCTGGTATTACAACTGGCTTCAAGTCGATTGATAAATACATTGGTGGTTTGCTAAAAGGCTCACTCACAATTATTGGTGCTAGACCAGCAATGGGTAAGACGGCATTTGCTTTGAACATGGCAGAAGAAAGTGCTAAGCGAACAAACAAGCCAGTTCTGATTATCTCACTAGAGATGAACAATGAAATGCTAGTCAAGCGCATTTTTGCCAAAGAGAGCAATATCTCGTCAGAAAAGTTACGTGATGGCAACTTGGACGAAACCGAAATTGGCAGATTAACATTTGCAAGTGACAAGATGTCAAAGTTGCCTATCTGGTTTGATGACACACCTATTCAAAGCTTTGATGATATTAGAAGCCGTGTCCTGCGTTTACAACGTCAGCAAGGCGAGTTAGGCATGGTGATGATTGATTATCTAGGGTTGATTGAAACAGGCAACGAGCGCAACAGCAATCGTGTTAATGAGGTCTCTAAAATCAGTCGTGGATTGAAAGTGTTAAGCAAGGAAGTAGATGCGCCAATCGTAGCACTAGCACAGCTTAATCGTGGCGTTGAACAGCGGACAGACAAACGCCCACTGTTATCTGATTTGCGAGACAGTGGTTCAATCGAACAGGACGCAGACAATGTGGCTTTCTTATATCGAGATGACTACTATCGCAATGAGGGTGAAGAACAACCTGATGATGATGAAATATCGACAGTTGAATTTATTATCGCTAAGAACAGAAACGGTAAGCGTGGCACGATTCAACTAGCCTTCAACAAAAAGTACAGCATGATGACAGATTGGGTGAACGAATCACAAGGAGGTACGGTTTGGTAAATGACAGAGCTATTCGCAAAACTGAATAAGGTTGACCCAAACAAAGGTCTAATCACGTTGCAGTTGAGCGATGAAGATTTGCGCACATTGCAGAAGTATCACGCAACTAATCAGCAACAAGTTCTGTCAGTGGTAGCTAGTGATGATAGTGAGCCAACGCCAAAACAGCGTAGATTTGCGTTTGCACTACTCAATGACATTTGGTTGTCACAAGTAGGTGGAGCATGGTTAGAGACTGTAGAAAGCACGAGAAGGCACTTTTACGGTATGTACGAGTATTACCACGGTTTAGACTTTGGCGAATTTAGTCTGAGCGTAGTCAAGGGCAACAAGTCGGACACAAACGAGTTCATCAACATGTTATTAGATTACGCAGCACTTCACGACATTGCTTTGAGTGTGAAGCCGTTGAATGAACTGGAGCCACAGGAAATAGCGCACTGGGAATATCAGTGTCTGATGAACAAGTGTTGCGTGATATGTGGCAAGAGACCTAGCGACCTACATCATTTAGACACGATTGGTCAAGGCGTAGACAGGCGTAAGACTAACCATTTGAAACACAGAGCCGTGCAATTATGTCGAGAACATCATCAGGAGGCACATTCGTTAGGGATTGAGACATTCTTACAGAAACACCACCTGAACGGCATCAAGATTGACGAAAAAATAGCATTGGCACACGGACTGAATATAAAGTGATTTAAGCGTTTAAAAGTAGTTTTAGTGTAATTATGCCAAACTAATGTTTGCAAGTCACAAACAGGCGTTTTAGTACGAATAAAAGCAAATGAGCAGAAAGGAAAGCATGACGATATTTATTTTTGAAAGTGAATTGTCAGGAGACCCAGCGCCACACAACCAGTCGCGGTTTAATCCAAAGACACGTCAAGTGTTTAAGGGTGCTAGAGAAAAAGCCTATATTCAAGAGCTTGAGTATCGACTACGTGCCGAAATCATCAAGGATAAGGCCTTTAAAAAGTATGGTGAAGTCCCAATCAAGGCTGACTACATCTTTGGTTTTGCACCAACTAAGTCATGGAGCAAGAAAAAGATACAGCGTGCTTTGAGCCATGAGATTTACCCGACAGAGCAAAACAAAGGCGATTGGGACAACTTGACCAAGTCAACGCAAGACAGGCTAAACAAGCTAATCATAGTTGATGACAGATTTATCGTGGACGGCAGAGCGAGAAAGATATTCACGCCTAAGCCGTATCTAAGAATTGAGATTGAGGAAATATAGCAATGAAAACATATTACAGCATTTATGTGAATGATGATTTCTGGAGAGCTTTTGATACAGAGCGTGAAGCTAAGAAATATTTATATGAATTTCAAAAGACACATCATGTGAAGACAGAAATTATCGCAACAGGTGGCAAGAAAAGCAATGTCAGTAGGTGAATACAATGACAATCGAAGAATATAAAAGACAGTCAATTAAACGCGTCAATAAGCAAGCAGCAGTTTCAGGAGCGTTTACACATTGTTTTGATACACATGCGCAATCCGAACGGAAACGTGCATCAGAACGTAAGCGCAGATTCAGGGCGTTGGTCAGAAGTAATATTACTGAAATAGACGTGCTTGCACAGTATTTTATGATCAGCGCGAACACGATTAAAAAGATTGCCTATTCTGCTGGTTATCATATCAGCAATGGGCAAGTTGTGGAAAGTGTGATGAGATGAAATTAACCAGCGAAAAAGTTAATGAATTGCTAGGTGTTGATGAAGCGTTTAAAGTTCCTAACAAGTTAATGTCAATCATGATGAATCGTGAACAACGTGAGCAAACGTTTAAAGCATTTTTGGAAGTTGAGCGCGATACATCGTTTGATTGGTTTCACGAATATTTTGAAAGTGAACAGTCCGAGCGCAAGACTAAGAAGCAAGATTTCACGCCAAACAGCGTTTCTGACATTATGACGAAACTTGTTGGGAAAGCAGACACATATTTTGAATCAGCAGCTGGTACAGGTGGTATTGCTATTCGTCATTGGTGGCACGATTTGATTGACAACCACAATCCATTTTTCTATGAACCATCAGATGATTATATGGTATTAGAAGAAAAATCAGAACGTGCGTTACCTTTTCTATTATTCAATCTATCAATTCGAGGTATCAACGCAATCGTTATTCATGGTGATAGTTTAAGCCGTGAAGTCAACAATGTTTATTATCTACTGAATGATAAAAATGATTTCTTAGCATTTAGCACAGTAAATGTTATGCCGCAAAACAGGACGACAATGAAAGAGTTTAATGTTAGTCGGTATATTGATGAGCCAATAGATCACATTGAAGCAGACATCAATATGTGGCGTGACAATGTTGGTAATAAGTACGATTTTGCAGCTAAGTTTATTGAAAAGTATTCAAAATTAAAAGGAGTTAGTCATGAAGATAGTTAGCTTTGATTGGTTAGTAGATGCAAATAACAGGCAAGCGGGTATTTTAATCAAAGAATACCCAGGCGGTTATGAATTAAAAATGATTAGTGCAATGCACGCAGGACAAGTTGCAATATTTCTAAAAAACGGCATGAAAAATATTGAAGTCAAGGAATTGAAGTTTGTACTACCAGAGGTAAAAAAATGAAAATAGTTAGCTTACAGAGCGTGGGATTGGGAGCGATATTCAGTGATGGTAATAATGAACCATACACCATAACAGTTGGTGAAAATTTATATGACCGTCGTGGGTATTCGTTAGATGTCACGGTTACTAAAATAAATTATCAACAGGGTGACTTTGATGCGTATGGTTTTGAAATATACACCGTCCACACATCAGACGGACACATCAGAGTGTTGCCAGCAGACAAGTACATTGCAGAATGGAGCTAGGACACCGACCGTATCAGTCCAGATGACATCGGCAATGATATTCATGAGTTTTTACACGGAGGAGATAAGTAATGACTGAACCAGTAGCATATATCAGAAGAACATCGGGTGGTACGTATATAAGTCTAACGCCTATTAGTGATAAGTATGGTGATAAAACAGACAAGACATTACCACTTTACACAGCAGAACAGTTACACCATATGAAGTGGTTTGTGAGAAGTAAAGAACCAGAAACGGAAGACGGGGACGAGCATTATCTTTTTCTTAGTGGATCTAATTTAGATGATTTAGACTATTTGGAATTCGATTATGCTAAGGTATTTGGCACCAAAGAAGAGGCAGAGCTTTGGAAAAACCCACTAACAGAAGCGGTGCAGTTACCAGTGGAGGAAGAATGATTATGTGGATAAAAAAGCATATGTATCAGAACCTCATGAGGTGCATCAAACAAAACGAAATGGATATTGAAATTCTAAAGCAACGATTGCACAAGTTTAAAAAGCAATCAGAACTTGATGAACTTTTCAACGATATGGGATACAAGAAGTCGCAGATGTTCAAAGTGGATCTAATATTGCCAGCGTTTTACATTATGGGATATAACGAAAACGGTGCGGCTGAATTATATGGTGGCAGAGTGATGAATGGACACGACCTCTATAAGATTATTATAGAAAAAGATGTGACTATTGAAAGGTTGGTTATTGTTCCGGTTAAAATTTCGGAGGTCAGCAATGATTGAAATAGGACACAACTTACAGCATGAGATTGAGTCTGGCATGTTATTGTCAGCAATGGTCGCACCCAGAAACAATCAAGATAGTTGACGAATAGTTAAAGGAGCAAAGCGTGGCGGATAAATGAAAGTAATAGACAAACAAGTATACATCGTGGGTTATCGCAAGACAGATAATGACGAGTGGGAAACATCTGGTAC